>NZ_CP144913.1:2400000-2720305 GCF_037198315.1 Janibacter sp. A1S7
GGCCCTGAGCTCCTTGCCGGGGACCACACCGTCGTATGCCCACGTCTGCACCGCCCGTCCCGCCAGATCCACGGTCGTCGGGGCAGCGCGCAACGTGCGGCGCACCACCTTTCCGGTGACGCGCCGAGCCGATTCGGTCTCGGCAACGACGGCCGCCCGTGGCCCCACCGGAGCAGAACTGCCGAGTAGCCTGCTCCCGGCGAACCCGGCGCCCCCGGCGACGACCAATCCGGCGGCGCCCCACTGCAGGAATCGACGTCGGTCCACGTTCGTGGCGAGCGCTGGTGGGAAAGGCACGGTACAACTCCTGCTTGATTGGGAACGGGGCGCGTCATCGACGCTCCAAGGCACCCTTCCCCAGCGGAACTGAGGTCCGATCACCCCACGATGAAGGTTCTGTGAACAGTGCCGGTCTTCGACTCCGCACCGGGTTCGCAGGTCAGGTCGTCGGCGAGTGTGGTCGCACTCGCAAGGGCTGTCCGGCCGATCCCCTGGCGCCGGCCACCACCGCGACGCGCTCCACCGGCGCGGTCCGGGCCGGCGCGCAGGTGGTCATCGCCGCCGGCGTGGAACACCACATGGCCAGTCGTGGTGGTCAGCCGGTGGCGACCGTTCCCATCATCCCCAGGTCCTCGTGGTCGAGGATGTGGCAGTGGTAGACGGTCCTACCCGTGAAGTCGTCGAAGGCGATGAGCACCTTCACGCTCCCGGACGCAGGAACGTTGACGACGTCTTGCCACCGCGGGTCGGTCACCTGCTCCTGTCCCTCCTCGATGACCTGCATCGGCCACACGTGCAGGTGGACGGGGTGGTCCATGGGGCTGGAGTTCGTCAGCGTCCACTCCTCGACCGTGCCAGCGGCGACAGCGGTGTCGGTGCGCTTCCCGTCGAAGGTCTCGCCGTTGATGGTGAAAGCCATCATGCTGCGATTCGAGCCGCCCATCATCGGGCCACCCCGCTCCATGCCCATCCCGAAGTCCAGGGTGCGGCGGCCCTCGACCCTCTCCTCGCGCAGGTCACGCGGGGCCGGTCCCTCGGGGATGGCCGCGGGCGCCTCGACCGGTCCCCCTGTCACCTCCAACAGCAGCAGGTCGAAGGGGTCTTCTCCACCGAGGACATCGCTGCCCATCATGCCGCCCATCCCACCGCGGTCGACCGGCGTCGCCACCAACGGTGTCGACCCCGCGCGGGTATCGATGACCAGCTCGACCCGATTACCCGGTGCGAGCACCGTCTCGGTGACCTTCTCGGGAGTCGGGAGCCGCCCGAGGTCACGGCTGAGGAGCCGCACGTCCTGCCCCTGCAGGCTCAGACGCAGGTATCGTGACGGGCAGGCGTTGACGATCCGCCACCTCTCACGCTCACCCGGGGCAGCGTTGATCTGTGGGCGCACCTGGCCGTTGACCAGCACGAGGTCACCCTCCCGACCCATCATCTGCTGCATCATCCCGCCGGGACCGGCGAGGTTCCCGTCCTCGTCAAGACTGACGTCGGACACAACGAGAATCCGCTCACGGGTCACCGGCAACGGCGCGGGGTCCTCGACGATGATCGCGCCGTAGAGTCCCGCGGCGACCTGGTCCGCAACGTTCCCGTGGTGGTGCGGGTGATACCAATAGGTCCCCGGCGGGTGATTCTCCGGCACCGCGATCTCGTAGTCGGCGCTCTCGCCGGGGGCAATGCTGCGGAAGGGATTGTCGCTCTTCCCCCGCGGGGAGACGTGCAGTCCGTGCACATGCAGATTCGTGGGGGCATCCAGGGCGTTGGTCATCCTGATGCGCATCGTGTCGCCCGGCGAGACCCGCAGGGTGGGCCCGGGCAGGGAACTGTTGAAGGCGTGCACGGAGGCTTCCCGGTCACCGATGCGAACACGGGCCGGGGCCGTCCTCAGCTCCGTTTCCAGGACACCGCCGCGGCTGGCGAGCACCTCGGGCTCGGTCAGCACGTCATTGCTGCCGCGTCCGGGCCGATCAGCGGTGACCCACCACAATCCCGCGCCACCGGTCGCCGCGGCCCCGGCACCGACAACTCCAGTGGCCAGCAACTGGCGACGCGTCAACGGCCTCACCGGGCGTCGTCCTCCAGGATGCGCCTCATCTCGCGATACTCCTCGGCGCTCAGTTCACCGCGCGCGTACCTCTCCTGCACGATCTCCAGACTTCGCCCTGACCGTGCACCTCGTCCGCCGACGGTGTCGGGCGAATCGGACCTCACCGAGTTTCCGGCGAACGCCTTCACCAGGACCACCACGAGGAGGCCAAGTCCCACGAGCAGCAACGCTCCGAAGAACCATCCCATCCACATGCCGCCCATCATCGAGTCGTCCATCATCGTCGAGCTCCTTCCTCGTTCGAGGGTCGTCGGCGACCTCGGCTATGACGATACGAGGAATGAGTGACGATGCGGCCGACGGATGGTTGAGGTTCGACGAAGATCCGCCACGCCGACTCCCCGGCCGGCTCGAGGGATGACTGCTGCGGCCACACTGGGGCTGTGAGCACCACTACATCACCCGATTCCACGGCGCGGGTGCTCGTCATCGAGGACGAGCGCGCCCTTGCCAGCATGATCGTCGCCTACCTCTCCCGGGCCGGATACGAGGCCACCGTCGCGCGCACCGGGCCGGAGGGCATACAGGCCGTGCACGAGCACGCACCCGACGTGGTGATCCTCGACCTGGGCCTGCCGGGGCTGGACGGCATCGAGGTGTGCCGGCGGATCCGCACCTTCACCGATTGCTACATCATCGTCGCCACCGCGCGCACGGATGAGATCGACACCCTCATCGGACTCTCCGTGGGTGCCGACGACTACGTCACCAAGCCGTTCAGCGTCCGCGAGTTGGTCGCTCGCGTCCAGACCGTGCTGCGCCGCCCTCGGACGGGCGCCCATCACGAGCCGGAGTGGGTCTTCGGCGACCTGCGCGTGGACTCGGCCGGCCAGCAGGTGCACCTCGGTCGGACCGCGGTGCCGTTGACCCCGACCGAGCGCGACCTGCTCATCACCCTTGCTTCACGCCCCGCCATGGCGTTCTCACGACGCCAACTCATCGACGAGATCTGGAGCGACAACTGGTTCGGCGACGAGCACCTCGTCGACGTGCACATCGCCCACCTGCGCAAAAAGCTCGGTGATGACCCCGAGACCGCGCGGTACATCGTCACCGTCCGCGGGGTCGGATACCGGATGGGCCCGGGATGAGCGGCCGCACCCGCGCCGGGTTGCCGAGTGGCCTTGCCGCGCGCCTCCTGACGGGCCAGGTCCTCGTGTTGTTCGCGGGCGCCCTGACTGCCGCCGGGGTCGCTGCCGCCATCGGCCCACGGATCTTCCACCAGCATCTCCTGCGGTCGGCCGGTCACATGGTGACCGCCTCGGAACGCGCTCACATCGAGATGGCTTACCGGGACGCGTCGCTGGCCTCCGTCGCGGTCGCGCTGATGATCTCCCTGCTCGCCGCAACAGTTGTGACGTGGTTGCTCACCCAGCGCATCCGTCGGCCACTCGACCAGGTCACCGACGCGGCCCGCGAACTCACGCGGGGGCACTTCACCACCCGGGTGCCCGACATCGCTTCAGGGACCGAGCTGGACACCCTCGCCGAGGCCTTCAACAGTATGGCGGCCCGTCTGCAGGGCGTCGAGGACACGAGGCGCCGCATGCTGGCCGACCTCGCGCACGAACTGCGCACCCCGATCTCCGTCCTGAGCGCCCACCACGAGGGGCTGCACGACGGGGTCACATCGCTCGGAACAGAGTCCCGGGCCATTCTGGCGGAGCAGACCGACAGGCTCGCTCGGCTGGCCGATGACATCGATGCCGTCTCCACCGCCGAGGAAGGGCGCCTGACGCTTGACCTGCGGAGCGAGTTGATCACCGATGTGATGTGGGCAGCGCACCGGGGAATGCGAGAGCGGTTTGCCGACAAGGGCGTCGACCTGGTTGTCGACCCCGTCGGTGCGGACGGGCTCACGGCGAGGATCGACCGGCGACGAATCGGGCAGGTCATGACGAACCTCCTCACCAACGCCCTGCGTCACACCTCCTCGGGCGGAGTCGTCACACTGACATCCGAGCACGTCGGCGACGAGATCGCCCTGATCGTGACCGACAGCGGCGAGGGCATGACCGGCGAGCACGTCGCGCACGCCTTCGAACGCTTCTACCGAGGAAGCTCCGCACGTACCCGTGACCAGACCGGGTCCGGCATCGGGCTGACCATCAGCAAGGTTCTCGTGGATGCCCACAGAGGCAGCCTCACCGCGGCGAGTGCTGGGCCCGGAGAGGGCGCCACCTTCACGATGACCCTGCCCTGCTGACCCGGTCGGCCGCTCGACTGGTGTGAGAGGACGTCAGCGCTGCTTGTTCAAGCCCTTGAGAAGTTGACGTGCCATCACGACCCGCTGGACCTGGTTGGTGCCCTCGTAGATCTGGGTGATCTTGGCATCGCGCATCATCCGCTCCAGCGGGAAGTCACGGGTGTACCCGGCTCCCCCGAGCAGCTGCACGGCATCGGTGGTGACCTTCATGGCGACGTCGGAGGCGAATGCCTTGGCCGCTGCGCCGAAGAAGGGCAGGTCGTCGTCGTGGCGCTCTGACTTGGCCGAGGCGACGTACACCATCTGCCTGGCGGCCTCGAGCTCCATCGCCATGTCAGCGAGCATGAACTGGATGCCCTGGAAGTCGGCGATGTGCTTGCCGAACTGCTTGCGCTCCTTGACGTAGGCGAGAGCCTCGTCCAGCGCACCCTGGGCGATGCCGACGGCCTGGGCGCCGATCGTCACGCGGGTGTGGTCCAGCGTGCGAAGCGCGATCTTCAGGCCCTCTCCCTCGGCACCGACGATACGGTCGCCGGGGATACGGCAGTTGTCGAAGTGCAGCTCGCGGGTGGGCGATCCCTTGATGCCGAGCTTGCGCTCCTTCTCCGAGAAGCCGAATCCCTCATCGGACTTCTCCACGACGAAGGCGGAGATGTTGTTGCCGCGCGGACCGTCGGGGTCGGTGACCGCCAGCACCGTGTAGAGCTCGGACTCGCCGGCATTGGTGATCCATGCCTTCTGCCCGTTGAGCACCCAGTCGTCGCCGTCCCTGGTCGCCTTGCACTTCATCCCGGCGGTGTCCGACCCGGCCTCGCGCTCGGAGAGGCCGTAGGAGAAGCCCTCCCCCTTCGCCAGTCGCGGCATGTACTTCGCGTTGAGCTCCTCGGACCCGGCGAGGATGACCGGCATGGAGCCGAGCTTGTTCACCGCGGGGATGAGCGAGGACGAGGCACAGACGCGCGCGACCTCCTCGATGATGATGGACACCGCGAGGGCGTCCGCACCCACCCCATCGTGCTCCTCCGCGACGTGGGCCGCGTGGAAGTCGGCGGCGATGAGGGCGCTGTTGGCCTCGGCAGGGAAGCGGGACTCCTCGTCGACAGCTGCGGCGAAGGGGGCGATCTTGTCCTCGGCGATCGCCCTCACCGCTTCGCGGATGGTCTCGTGGTCCTCGGAGGTGCGGAACAGGTCGAAGTCTGGATTGGCGCTCACGACTGGTGATGCTACCTGTGTCGACCTCCGGCGTCAGGAGTCGGTGCCGAAGAGGTCGCGGGTGTAGATTTTCTCGGCCACGTCCGCCAGGGCGGGGGTGCGGCGGTTGGCGATGATGACGTCGCAGGCGGCCTTGAACTCCTCGAGGTCGCGCACGACCCGCGAACCGAAGAAGGTCTCCTCCTGCATCACCGGCTCGTAGATGAGCACCTCGACGCCCTTGCCCTTCAGGCGCTTCATGATCCCCTGGATCGAGGAGGCCCGGAAGTTGTCCGAGCCGGACTTCATGATCAACCGGTGCACCCCGACCACCCGCGGCTCGCGCCGCAGGATGTCCTCGGCGACGAAGTCCTTGCGGGTGCGGTTGGAGTCGACGATGGCCTGCATCAGGTTCTGCGGGACCTCCCGGTAGTTGGCCAGGAGCTGCTTGGTGTCCTTGGGCAGGCAGTACCCGCCGTAGCCGAAGGACGGGTTGTTGTAGTGCGAGCCGATCCGCGGGTCGTGACCGACACCGTCGATGATCTGGCGGGTGTTCAGGCCATGGGTCGCGGCGAAGGTGTCCAGCTCGTTGAAGTAGGCCACCCGCATGGCCAGATAGGTGTTGGCGAAGAGCTTGATCGCCTCGGCCTCGTTGGCGTCGGTCAGCAGAACGGGAACGTCGCGATCCGCTGCCCCGCCGACGAGCAGGTCGGCGAAGCGACGGGCCCGCTCGCTGACCTCCCCGACGACGATCCGGCTGGGGTGCAGGTTGTCCCGCAGCGCCTGCCCCTCACGCAGGAACTCCGGACTGAAGATCAGGTTGTCGGTGCCCAACTTCTCCCGCAGCGCAGCCGTGAAACCGACAGGGATGGTCGACTTGACCACCATGACCGCCTCGGGGTTGATCGCCATGACATCGCTGATGACACCCTCGACCGAGCTGGTGTCGAAGTAGTTGGTCTGCGGGTCGTAGTCGGTCGGTGTGGCGATGACGACGAAGTCGGCCCCCGTGTACGCCCGCTCCTTCTCCAGCGTGAAGGTCAGGTCGAGGTCCCCGCCGGCGAGGAAGGCGTCGACCTCCTCGTCCTCGATCGGGCTGCGCCCCCGACCCAGCATCTCGACACGCCGGGCATCGACGTCGAAGCAGACGACCTCATTGTGCTGGGCGAGCAGGACGGCCAGGGACAGGCCGACGTAGCCCGTCCCGACGACGGCGATCTTGGTGGTCACGTGGTTCCTCACGGGGCTCGCGGATGACTGGGAAGGGCTCCCCCACGAGGGAATTGTCTCCTGCACGTCACACAAACTGCGACCCGGCTGGCCCGGGTCATTGATTCCCGCGTGCGGTGGGCGTTGGATGGGAGTCATGAGCCTGACGCACACGAACAACACCGAGACGATGCGACGCCTCATTGCCGACCCCGGGCGGTGGGTCGTCGTGGGTCTGAGCAACAACGACGACCGCGACGCCCTCCGGGTGGCGCAATGGCTCAAGAAGGAGATGGACAAGGCGATCATCCCCGTGCATCCGTCGGCGGAGACCGTCGACGGTGATACCGGCTACGCGTCGGTGTCCGACATCCCCGACACCGACATCAAGGTCGTGGACTGCTTCGTCAACTCCGAGCACGTCGGCGGGGTCGTCGACGAGGTCATCGCCAACAAGGACCGCCTGAAGATCGATGCCATCTGGATGCAGCTGGGCGTCGAGGACCCGGCCGCTGCCGACCGCGCCCGGGAGGCCGGGCTGATGGTCGTGATGAACACCTGCCCGAAGATCGAGTGGCGCCGTCTGCGGGGCGAGGGCGCGATCCGCTGAGCTAGTCCGCGGATCGACGCTCGCGCAGCCGCTCCCCCTTCGCCCGCGCCTGCGCGGACAGGTCTGCCGCGAAGTCCGCCAAGGCCGAGCGCAACCGGGCCGCTTCCTCGCCCTGACCGGCCCCGAGGATCCGCGCGGCCATGAGGCCCGCGTTGCGAGCGCCGCCGACAGCCATCGTCGCGACGGGGATGCCGGCCGGCATCTGCACGATCGACAGCAGGGAGTCCATCCCGTCGAGGTGCTTCAGGGGGACCGGGACGCCGACGACCGGAAGGGTCGTCACCGACGCCAGCATCCCCGGGAGATGGGCCGCTCCCCCGGCGCCGGCGATGATGACCCGCAATCCGCGCGCCTGGGCCTGCTGGCCGTACTCGATCATCTCCGTGGGCATCCGGTGCGCCGAGACCACGTCCGCCTCGTAGACGACGCCGAGGTCGTCGAGGACCTGGGCCGCCGGCTCCATGGTGGGCCAGTCGCTGTCACTGCCCATGACCAGACCGACCCGTGGGTTCGTGCTCGTCATCCTGCTCTCCTGTCCGTGCTGGTCACTGCGAGATCACTCCCCGGATGTAGTCGGCCGCGTGCTGCGCGCGCTCGCGCAGGCCGGCCAGGTCGTCGCCGCAGACGTTGACGTGCCCGATCTTGCGTCCCGGCCGCACGCCCTTGCCGTAGAGGTGCACCTTGAGCTCGGGGTCACGGGCCATGAGGTGACGGTAGGTGGGGTACAGGTCCGTGTGCTCGCCACCGAGCACGTTGGCCATCACCGTCCACGGGGCCCGCGGACGGGGGGAGCCGAGCGGTAGATCGAGCACCGCCCGCAGATGCTGCTCGAACTGCCCGGTGACCGCGCCGTCCATGCTCCAGTGGCCCGAGTTGTGCGGACGCATGGCCAGCTCGTTGACGAGCACGGAGCCGTCGGCGAGCTCGAAGAGCTCGACGGCCATCACCCCGGTGACGTCGACGGTCGCGGCGATGTCCAGGCCGACGAGGGTCGCAGTGCGGGCGGCCTCCTCGGACAGGCCCGGGGCCGGAGCGATGACCTCCGTGCAGATGCCGTCCGTCTGCACGGTCTCGACCACCGGCCACGCAGCTGCCTGACCGGAGGGACTGCGCGCGAGCAGGACCGCCAGCTCCCTGACGAAGGGGACCGCCTCCTCGAGGAGCAGCGGCTCACCGCGGCCGGCCGCGGTGGCCAACCAATCGTCGAGGTCCTCCACGCGGTCGGCGACGAGCACCCCCTTCCCGTCGTAGCCGCCCCGGGGAGTCTTGGCGACGACCGGCCACCCGACCTCCTCGGCGAAGGCGGTGACCTCCTCGACGGTGGAGGCCGCGGTCCAGCGGGGGCACGGCATCCCGGCCGCCGTCAGTGCCTCGCGCATGACGATCTTGTCCTGCGCGTGCCGCAACGCCGCGGGGGCGGGGTGCAGGATCACGCCGTCGTCGACCAGCGCCTGCAGGACGTGCGCGGGCACGTGCTCGTGGTCGAAGGTGACCACGTCGCACTCCCGGGCGAAGTCACGCACCGTCTCGACGTCGGTGTGCTCACCCACCGGTGACGAGGGGAAGACGAGCGCGGCGCTCGAGTGCGTGTCCTCGGCGAGCACGGAGACGGTCAGCCCCAGCTCCGCCGCGGGCCCGGCGCACATGCGGGCGAGCTGACCGCCGCCGATGATGCCGACGACGGGGAATCCTCCTGGGGCACGGTGGGGTGTCAACACGATGAGAACCCTACGATGCTCCGGTTCGGTCGTGCCGCGTCTACCCTGCGGTAGATGGCCGACTCCACGCAGCCGCCGCCAGGCGCCTCCACCGACGCGCCCCGCGATCGCGCGTCCGGGCGGCTGGCCGGCCTCATCGACACGCTCTGGCACGAGATGGCCAAGTTCGGCGTGATCGGCGCGTTGGCCTTCGTCATCGACATCGGCGGGATGAACCTTCTCACGCACACGATCCTCGAGGACAAGGTCACCACGGCCCGTGTCACCAGCGGGGTGGTGGCGACCCTCTTCGCCTGGCTCGGCAACCGCTCCTGGACGTTCGCCCACCGGCGCTCCCGCCCGGCGCACCACGAGGTGACGCTCTTCTTCCTCGTCAACGGCGTGGCGCTGGCCATCTCGACCCTGACGCTGGTCCTCTCCCACTACGGTCTGGGCCTGACCACGCGCCTGGCCGACAATCTGGCGACGATCTTCGGGATCGGTCTGGGCACCCTCTTTCGCTTCTGGGCCTACCGCCGCTTCGTCTTCGTCGACGAACCCATGGATGTCGACACCTCACCGCTGCACCACGAGGAGCCCGCGGACGACACCGGCGCCGGCGGCGACCCCCGCTGAGCCGGGCTCAGCGCTGCCCGGGTCCGGAGAGGAAGATCGCGAAGACCGCGGGCCGGGCCTGCACGAGCTCCAGGCGTCCGCCGTTGCGCTCGGCGAGTTGTCGCGCCAGCCCGAGGCCGAGGCCGGAGCCGCTCGAGGTCACCGACCGCTCGAAGATGTGTGGGGCGATCGCGGTGGGGACCCCTTCGCCCTCGTCCTGGACCTCGAGGACGATCGACCCGCTCGAGCCGCGCATGGTGATCGTCACGAGGCCGGCACCGTGGGCCAGGGAGTTCTCGATGAGGCCCTGCAGGATCTGCGCAAGGTCCATCGGCGCGCACCGCACCGACAGGCCGGGCGGCCCGTCCACGCGCATCGTGCGGTGCGCGGCGGTGAAGGCCGGCTGGTACTCCCTCTGCAGGCCGGCGAGCACGGAGTCCAAGGAGATCTCGGGGACCTCGCCCCCGTCCTGGGTGCGGGTGCGCAACGTGTCGACGACCCCGCTCAGGCGCTCGACCTGGGTCACGGCCACGGCGGCCTCGTCGCGGATGACATCGAGATCATCGGTCTCGGCGATCTCCTCGAGGCGCATCAGCAGAGCGGTCAGTGGCGTGCGCAGCTGGTGCGAGGCATCAGCGGCGAAGTCCCGGTCGAGCGAGCGCTGGCGTGCCAGCTCACCGGCCAGACGGGCAATCGCCTGCGTCGTCGCGTCGATGTCGGTCAGACCGACGTCGGAGCGGGGCAGAGCGCCGCCGCCCTCACGGATCGTCTCGATCTGGTGGGTGATGAAGGTCAGACCCCGCGACCGGCGCCCGTTGATCACCCGGAGAACGGCCAGGGCCCCGAGGCCGGCAAGCGCCGCACCCGTCGCCGGCGCGATGGCGACCCACACCGGGGTCTGCAGACCGAGGACGGCCTCGCCATCGGTGACGACGAAGAGGACGACGCCCAGCACGAGGGCGGTGACCACCGCGCCACCGACCGCCACCGCGACGAGCAGCCGACGAACCAGCGCGCCGTAGGTCACGAGTCGAATCGGAACCCGACACCGCGCACCGTCGCGATGTGCGTCGGGTCCGAGACGTCCTCACCGAGCTTGCGGCGCAGGACGGAGATGTGCATGTCGAGGGCCTTGGTCGAGCCGTACCACTCCGTCTCCCAGACCTCGGCCATCAGCTGCTCGCGGGTGACGACACGTCCTCGCTCACGCACCAGGACGCTGAGCACGGAGAACTCCTTGGCCGTCAGCGGCAACTCCTCGCCGTGGAACCACACGCGGCGGCTGTCGAGGTCCATGCGCAGCGGTCCGCTCGGCTCGATCGCCTCGTCGCCTCGCCGTCGCAGCAACGCACGCACGCGGGCCATCAGCTCCGCCAGGCGGAAGGGCTTGGTGACGTAGTCATCCGCCCCGGCGTCGAGCCCGACGACGGTGTCGACCTCGTCGGCGCGGGCGGTCAGGATCAGGACCGGCACGTCCGAACCCGTGGCTCGCATGCGACGGCACACCTCGAGTCCGTCGAGGGTCGGCAGACCGAGGTCGAGGACCAGCAGGTCCGGAGGGGCCCCGAGGGCGACGTCGAGGGCCTCGCGACCGTCGGAGTGCACCGTCACGTCGTAGCCCTCTCGCACGAGAGCACGTGCCAACGGGTCGGAGATGGCGGTGTCGTCTTCGGCCAGCAGCACTCGGGTCATGGTCGGATCATAGGAACTCATCCTCAGACGTGCGCGGTGACATCGGTGGTGCGGCGCGCCCCGGTGACCCGCACGAGGCGACTCGGGACGACCTCGCCGATCCCCCGGAGCGACCGACGCCGGGTCGCGACGGTGGCGAACCCGCTGAGCGGCTCGAGCAACCGCGTCAGGGCGTCGTCGACGTAGACGCCTCCGGGAGGGGCGACGGCAGTCAGGCGGCTGGCGCGGTTGACCGTCGTGCCGAAGACGTCGCCGAGCCGCCGCACCACCGGTCCGTGTGCCATTCCGATCCTGGCCTCCGGAAGCAGGTCGTCCTCGGTCATGGCCTCGACGAGATCGAGCGCGATGGCGGCCGCGGGGGCGACCTCGAAGGTCTGGAAGAGCACCTCGTCACCCACGGTCTTGACGACCCGTCCTCCGTGTGCGGTGACGATGTCGGTACACAGGTCCTCGAAGCGCTGGACCAACCGGGCCAGATCCCGCTCGGTGAGACGCCGCACCACGGAGGTGAAGTTGACCAGGTCGGCGAAGCCGATGACCGACATGCGGCCCGCGTCCTCCTCGACGGTCAACAGGCGCTGGATGGTCGCGGTGAGCTGTCGACGCCACACGTAGAGCAGCAGCGGCTCGAGCTCGTCGGCGAGCCCGGAGAGCCGGGCGGCGGCGACCTCGGAGTCCCCGACGGCCTCCTCCTCGGTCGGCTCGTCGTCGTGTCGCTGGCGGGCGACCTCCTCGAGGACGAGCTGGGCCTGCCACGCCGCGAGACGGTCCATGGTCCGGGCGAGGGCGCGGGTCATCGACAGCGCGAACTCCTCGGGGAACTCGCCGTCGCGGACCAACCGGGCGACCCGCGAGAGCGCCTCCAGATCGGCCTCGGTGAACATGTCATCGCCCTCCTGGACGATGGGAAAGCCCATCGCGTGCCAGAACTTGCGGGCGGAGCGCACCGAGACCCCGGCGCCGCGGGAGACCTGGCGTCGACCCATCGAGGCGGGTCGACCGAGCAGGACCCGCTCGAACTCCTCCGGGGCACCATCGTCCGGCAGGACCGGCTCATCGGGGTCGTGCCCGTGGGCTCCGGCGTGCGGCACGGCACCTCCGTGGATCGATGGTTCAGCTGGACGACGCGCCGGGCAGACGGATGTGCTGCACGTCACCTGCTGCAACGGTATCCGAGCCATGCGCCCCGGTGACACGTAGGCGGCCCTCGCGGTCCAGACCCGTGGTCTCGACCTCCTCCCGGGTGCCGTCGGGGCGGTGCAGGACGACGCGACGCCCCAGGGTCGCGCAGGCGGCCGCGTAGGCCGCCCGGACCTCCTCGGCCCGGTCCCCCCCTTCGGTCAGGGCGGTGTGCTGGCGGCGCAGGTGCCTGAGCACCGTCGCCGCCACCGTGGTCCGGTCCACGTGCGCACCGACGAGACGAAGGGAGGTGGCCGTCCCGACCGGGAGGTCACCTCGGTCATGACCGACGTTGATACCGATGCCCACCACCACACGGCCATCGGGTTGCGACTGGCACAGGATGCCGCAGACCTTGCGGTCCTCGTCCCCGGGCAGGAGCACGTCGTTCGGCCACTTCAGGTGGGCGTCCACCCCTTCGCTCACCAGCGCGGAACGCACGGCCAGTCCGGTCGCCAACGGCAGCCAGCCCGGGGGATCCACGGGGGGGACGAGGACGGACATCGCCAACGAGGCGCCGGGGGTGTCCTGCCACGGGCGCCCGAGCCGGCCCCGACCGGCCGTCTGGTGCTCGGTGACGACGGGTGACCACAGCACCCCCCGGGTGGCCGCAGCCGTGTTCGTCGAGCCGACCCGAGACAGGTGCACGACCTCTCCCCACCCCTCGGCGGGAGGCAGCAGGGTGGTCAGTCGTTGGACGTCCATCGTGGTCGGCACAGCGTCAAGGTTAGGCTGCGCACCATGTCCCAGAGCACCGAGACCACTGACGCTCAGTCGATCGGCGGCACCGACGTCCCCGTCGACATCAACATCCACACGACGGCCGGCAAGCTCGCCGACCTCAAGCGTCGTGTGGCCGAGGTCGCGAACGCAGGTTCGAGCCACGCCGTCGAGAAGCAGCACGACCGCGGCAAGCAGACTGCCCGCGAGCGCATCGCACTCCTCCTCGACGAGGGGAGCTTCGTCGAGATGGACAAGTACGCCCGTCACCGCTCCACCGCCTTCGGTCAGGACGCCAACCGACCCTATGGCGACGGCGTCGTCACCGGCTACGGCACGGTCGATGGTCGACAGGTCGCCGTCTTCGCCCAGGACTTCACGGTCTTCGGCGGCTCCCTCGGTGAGGTCTTCGGCGAGAAGATCACCAAGGTCATGGACTTCGCGATGAAGATCGGCTGCCCGGTGGTCGGGCTCAACGACTCCGGCGGCGCCCGCATCCAGGAGGGCGTGGTCTCGCTCGGCCTGTACGGCGAGATCTTCAAGCGCAACGTGCACGCCTCGGGTGTGATCCCGCAGATCTCCCTGATCATGGGGCCCTGCGCCGGCGGCGCCGTCTACTCCCCCGCGGTCACCGACTTCACCGTCATGGTCGACCAGACCTCGCACATGTTCATCACCGGCCCGGACGTCATCAAGACGGTCACCGGTGAGGACGTGGAGTTCGAGGAGCTCGGCGGCGCGCACACGCACAACAGCAAGTCCGGCGTCGCGCACTACATGGCGACCGACGAGGACGACGCAATCGACTACGTCAAGGCGCTGCTCGGCTACCTGCCGAGCAACAACCTCGAGGACCCGCCCGTCTTCGGCGAGGAACTCGACCTGGCGGTCACCGACGATGACCGGGTGCTCGACACGATCATCCCTGACTCGCCGAACATGCCCTACGACATGAAGCAGGTCATCGCCTCGGTCGTCGACGACGGCGACTTCCTCGAGGTCCACCCGCTCTTCGCGCCGAACATCATCTGCGGCTTCGCCCGGATCGAGGGCCGCTCGGTCGGCGTCGTCGCCAACAACCCGATGCAGCTCGCGGGCACGCTCGACATCGGTGCCTCGGAGAAGGCCGCGCGCTTCGTGCGCACCTGCGACGCCTTCAACGTCCCGGTCCTGACCTTCGTCGACGTGCCGGGCTTCCTGCCGGGAACCGACCAGGAGTGGAACGGCATCATCCGCCGCGGGGCGAAGCTGATCTTCGCCTACGCCGAGGCCACCGTCCCGCTGGTCACGGTCATCACCCGCAAGGCCTACGGCGGCGCGTACGACGTCATGGGCTCCAAGCACCTCGGCGCCGACATCAACCTCGCCTGGCCGACCGCCCAGATCGCCGTCATGGGAGCCCAGGGCGCGGTCAACATCCTCTACCGCAAGCAGCTCAAGGCCGCCGAGGACGAGGGGCGCGACGTCGAGGCGGCTCGCCAGGAGTTCATCTCCGCCTACGAGGACGCCTTGGCCAACCCGTACGTCGCCGCGGAGCGTGGCTACATCGACACGGTCATCACGCCGAGCAACACCCGGATGAACGTCAGCCGGGCGCTGCGCGCGCTGAAGACCAAGCGCGAGACACTGCCGCCGAAGAAGCACGGGAACATTCCGCTATGACCTCTTCACAGGCTCAGAGCTCAGATCGGCTCCACGCTATGACCTCTTCACAGGCTCAGAGCTCAGATCGGCTCCACGCTATGAGTTCCACCGACGAGTCCCCCACCGCCCCGCGCATCGAGGTCATCGGCGACGCCTCGCCGGAGCAGGTCGCCGCGCTCGTCGCGGTGCTCTCTGCGGCCGGTGGTGGTCAGGACGAGGGACCCTCGGGACCCGCGTCGCGTTGGGCCTCCCGCGAGCGCCTGGTGCGTGCGCCGCTCCACCCGGCACCCGGCGCCTGGCGAGCTGCGGCCTTCCCTCGGTGAGTCGGACGACACGTCGTGCGCCCGAGTGATCACCGTACCCGCGATTAACATCCCGTTCGGCGAGCGGACCCTCCCGGGTAGCCTCTCGTCGTGACCTCGCCCCTCCCCCGTGCCCTGTCGGTCAACGTCGCTCGGGCCCGCCCCCGCCGGGATCCGAAGGACGCACCGACCGGGATCGACAAGCGCCCCACCGACGTGATCTCGGTGGCGGACCCCGGGGCGCGACGGGTGGTCGACGGGCGCGGCGTCTCGGGCGTCGCGGCCGACCACGTCGGCGACGGCCGCTTCCACGGCGGATGGGATCGGGCCGTCTACGCCTACTCGCGCGCGGAGCTCGATCTGTGGGCAGCCGCCCTGGGTCGCGAACTGCCCAACGGGCACTTCGGCGAGAACCTCACGACGGACGATCTCGACGTCGACGCGGCCGAGGTCGGTGACCGCTGGCACGTGGGCGGCGCCGTCCTCGAGGTGCGCTGGACGCGGCAGCCGTGCGCGACCTTCGGGGAGTGGATGGGCGAACCCGGCTGGGTCAGGCGATTCATGGCTCACGGACGGACCGGCGCCCTGCTGAGCGTGGTCGAACCGGGTGAGATCCGGGCCAAGGACCAGATCGAGGTCGTGCGTTCCGGCTCGGGCATCGACCTGCCCACGGTGCTGCGCGCGAAACTCGGCGACGTCGATCTGGCCCGACGAGTCCTCGACGCCGATGTCTACACCGGGCACCGCCGTCAGCAGTTCCTCGACGTTCTCGACCGCTGACCGATCACCGCACGACGGCCACCCATCGGCCGTAACCTCTCACGGGTGCCCATCGATCTGCCCCACGTCCTGTCCGTCACCATCGGTCGCCCGGTGTGGCAGCGGATCCCCAGGGGTCAGCCCACCGGCATCGGAAAGCAGCCGGTCGAGGTCATCCATGTCAGCGGCCCCGGACCGAAGCGGGTCGCCTCCGGTGCGGGCGTCTCGGGTGTCGACGGTGACCACGTCGGCGACGGGCGCCACCACGGCGGCTCGGACCGTGGCTCGGGGACCGTGACGCCGCCCGTGCCGCGCTCGACTCTGGCGTCCTGACCGGTGACCGGCAGGCCGAGTTGGCGGAGGTCAGCGCTCGCCCGTGAGCCGTCGTCCGGGTGCCTGTGGATGCCTCAGAAGAGGGACAGCGGCTCGTCCTGCGCCGGCTCAGCAGCCCGCTCGACGACTGCCTCGGCCGTGCCCGACCGGGCGCCGGGGATGCCCGGCCCTGCCTCGGGCGCAGCCCCCTTCGCCCATGCCGTTGCCGCGCTGTTGGCGAGCCGATCCGCCTCCTCGTTGAGGTCATGACCGGCGTGGCCCTTGACCCACTCGAAGGTCACTCGTCGCCCGGCCATCGCCGCGTCGAGTGCCTGCATGAGCTCGACGTTGAGGACCGGGTTGCCGTCCTTCTTGCGCCAGCCCTTGCGCTTCCAGCCCGGCATCCACGCGGTGATCGAGTTGATGACGTACTTGCTGTCGCAGATGATGTGCAGCTCCGCGTCGAGGTGCGCGGTCTGCTGGAGCAGGTCCAGGACGGCCATGAGCTCGCCCATGTTGTTGGTCCCGTGCGCCCAACCACCACGATCCCACCGGTCCTCGTCGATGTACCAGCCCCAACCGGCAGGACCGGGGTTGCCGAGCGCGGATCCGTCGGCGGCAGCGGTGAGGGTCATGCGGTCACTCCGTGGGGGCGAAGGGAGAAAAGGCTGCGGTCTTCCTATCAGACGCGCGCCAGCACCTCACCATGGACGATGACGAACCACCCATCGGGTGAGGTCGTCCACGACCGCCACCCGGCGACGACCTCGGCGATCGTCTCCTCATCACCCAGCCCCTGGGCGAGCACCTCCTCGTGGAAGGTCGACTCCACGGCGCGCTGCTGCCACTGGCCGCCCCACCAGGCCCGGGCGTCGTCGTCGGCGTAGCACCAGAGCGAGGCGCCCGCAGTCACATCGGAGAGTCCCGCCTCGTGGCACCACCGCAGCAGGTGGCGCCCGGCGTCGGGCTCGCCGCCGGCACCGCGGGCAGCGGACCGGTAGAGGTCGAGCCAGCGGGTGAGCCCGGGATGGGCCGGAGCCCAGGTCATCGCCTCGTAGTCCGCGTCACGCACCGCAACGAGGCCCCCCGGGCGGGTCACGCGTGCCATCTCCCGCAGGACGGCCACCGGGTCGCCGACGTGCTGGAGCACCTGATGGGCATGGGCGACGTCGAAGGAGTCGTCCGCGAACGGCAGCGCCGACGCGTCGGCCACCTCGAAGACAGTGCGGTCGTCCCCCTTCGCCCCGGCCGTGGAGCGGGCCTGCTCGATGACCGCTGCGGAGGCGTCGACGCCGACCGCCTCCCCCACGCGCTCGGCGAGATCGAGGGTGATCGACCCCGGACCGCACCCGACGTCGAGGAGTCGCGTCCCGGGCTCGAGGTGCGGAAGCAGGTAGCCGGCCGAGTTCTCGGCCGTGCGGGCCCCGTGGGAGGCGACGACGGACGGGGTGTGGCCGTGCACGTATCGACTCATGAACCGATTCTGCGCGCGCGGACCCGCGCGGATCGGTACCGTCCGGGAGGTGAGCACACAGCAGAGTCGTCCGCGGACCGACATCGACCGCATCGCCGAGGCACATTTCGACGCCGAGGTCGCCCTCTCCCCCGTCGGGGCGACCTACCTCGGCGTCCCGGGCCACGACGCCGACCTGGACGACCTCTCCCCCGAGGGGTTCGCCGCCGCGTCCCGGTTGCGCCGGGACACCTTGGCGGCGCTCGAGGGAGCCACCCCGGTCGATGACGTCGACCGGGTGACGCTCGAGGCGATGCGTGAGCGGCTCGGGCTCGCCGAGGAGATGCACGAGGTCGGTCTGGACCAGAGCGAGATCAACGTCCTCGCCTCGCCGATGCAGTCGGTGCGCGACGTCTTCGACGTCATGCCGACGGTGACGGCCGATGACTGGGCAACGATCGCGACCCGCATGGCCAAGGTCCCGCGAGCACTCGAGCAGTGGACCGAGTCGCTCAGCTCATCGGCTGACGCGGGACGGATCGCCCCCCGTCGCCAGTACGAGCGGTGCATCGATCAGTGCGCCGACCTGACCGCCCCGGACGGCTACTACGCGTCCTTCCTCGCCGGCGCGAGGCTGGACGACGGACAGCCGCTGCCGGAGTCGGTCTCCGCGGACCTGCGCCGCTCGGTCGAGGCAGCCGCCGACGGCTACCGCGAGTTGGCCGAGCGGTTGAAGCCGTTGCGGGACAAGGCCCCCCAGGCAGATTCCTGCGGCAGAGAGGATTACCAGCTGCACTCCCGGGTCTTTCTCGGCGCCCGAGTCGACCTCGAGGAGACCTACGCGTGGGGCCAGGCGGAGCTCGCCCGGATCACCGGCGAGATGGCCGCTGTCGCCGAGCAGATCTCCCCGGGCGCGAGCACCAAGGAAGCCATCGACCTCCTCGATGCCGACCCGCGCTACCGGCTGCACGGCACGCACGCGCTGCAGGCGTGGATGCAGGAGAGGGCGGACGAGGCCATCGAGATGCTCGACCCGCACATGGACATCCCCGAGCCGGTGCGCACGATCGAGTGCATGATCGCGCCCACCGAGACCGGCGGCATCTACTACACCGGCCCGAGCGACGACTTCTCCCGCCCGGGGCGCATGTGGTGGTCGGTCCCCAAGGGCGTCACCGAGTTCGGCACGTGGCGCGAGCTGACGACCGTCTACCACGAGGGCGTGCCGGGTCACCACCTCCAGATCGGCCAGACCGTCCACCGCAAGGAGTTGCTCAACCGGTGGCGGCGACTGGCCTCGTGGACCTCGGGGCACGGTGAGGGCTGGGCCCTGTACGCCGAGTGGCTCATGGCCGAGCTGGGCCACATGGACGACCCGGGCAACCGGATGGGCCTCTTGGACGGCCAGTCGCTGCGGGCTGCGCGAGTGGTCCTCGACATCGGGGTGCACTGCGGATTCGAGGCGCCGGCCGAGGTCGGTGGTGGCGCGTGGTCCTACGACAAGGCGTGGCAGTTCCTCACCGCCCACGCCAACCAGGGTGAGGACTTCCTGCGCTTCGAGCTGGACCGGTATCTCGGGTGGCCGGGTCAGGCCCCGAGCTACAAGATCGGCGAGCGGCTGTGGCTGCAGCTGCGCGAGGAGACCGCTCGCCGCGAGGGCGAGGCCTTCGACCTCAGGGCCTTCCACCGTCGCGCCCTGGACATCGGCGGTGTCGGCCTGGACACCCTGCGCACGGCGGTCCTGGGGTCCGCCTGACCACACGACGAAGGGGGTGGGCCCACACCGGGCCCACCCCCTTCGCTCATCGCCGGCTCAGAGGCGCCAGCAGCTGTTGACCGTGGTGCGGCCGGCGAAGCGCTTCTCGAAGAAGTACATCGACTTCTCGACGTGCGGGATCATGCCGCCGATGTGTGTCGGGGTCAGACCGGGGTTGAGCGTCACCCGCGAGCCCCGGTCGCACCAGTCGCTGGCGAGCTGCTTGCCGACCTCGAAGGGGATGACGTCATCGCCCCAGGCGTGGTTGATCACGACCGGAGCGCTCGGCTGCATCGTGCCGATCCGCTGCTCCTCCACCGCTGAGGCGAAGGGCTCCGTGGCGAGCAGCTCGGTCAGGTCCAGGCCGCTCTCGGTGTACTGGCCGCTGTCCTTGAAGGCATGGCTGAAGAGGTCGAAGACGCAGTCGCCCTCGACGGCGGCGGCCACCTGCTCACCGGCGTCGTTGAGCAAGGGCGCCGGGTCGATGTGCTCGGCCGTGGCGACACCGAGCATGGCGAAGAGCGCGAAGGCGTTGTACAGGCCGCCGTCGATCGTCGCCCCGACCCTGGCGAGGTCCGCGGGTGGGGCGCCGATCGCGGACCCCCTGATGTCCAACTCGGGAGCGTAGGACGAGGCGAGCTCAGCGGCCGCGGCTGCGGCACCACCACCCTGCGAGTACCCCATCAGACCGATCGGGTTGTCCGCGTCCACGTCGTCGCCCGCCAGCTGCTGCGCGGCCCGGGCCATGTCGAGGGAGGCATGGCCCTGGGCGGCGCGGACCATGTAGGTGTGCGTCCCGGGAGTGCCCAGCCCCTGGTAGTCGGTCATGGCGACCGCGTAGCCGCGCGAGACGGCCCGGGCGATGCCGATCCCCTCGTACTCGACGAGCTCCTCCATCTGGCGTGAGGGCGCACACGTGTCGGCGATCCCCTGCGTGCCGGCCGTGTACGAGATCAACGGTCGCCCGGAGGAGCCCACGTAGTCACTCGTCGGCACGAAGACGGTGCCGGTCACGGCGATCGGCACCCCGTCGGCGTCGGTCGAGGAGTACATCATCCGGGTGGCGGTGACGACGCGGGAGGACAGACCCAACGGGTCGAGCAGGAAGCTGGCCGGCTCGGTGCGGATGACCGTCCCGGGCGTGCTCGGGATCTGCGCCGGCGGCTCGTAGAAGTCGGGACGCCCCGGCTCCGGCGTGTCGGTGAGGGTGCTGGCACCCGCCGTGCCGGGGACGTCTCCCGGGCCGGCCTGGGCTGTACCGGCCAGGGGCACGGTGATGGCGATCGCGAGCGTGGCCGCTGCGGCAGACCGCTTGGCGAGGGAACTCATGGACGTCCTGTCTGTGGCGGGAGCGAGATCCCCCGACCGGGCAGGGGGCTGACCCCGGACACGGGTGACCTCATCACTGGGTGGGGATAAGTTACCGACTGGTCACCTCGCCGGCAACCGGAGGATGATGTCCTCATGCACCCGCTCGTCCTCGCCTCCGCGTCCCCCGCCCGCCTCGGCCTGCTGCGCGCCAGTGGCCTCGACCCGCAGGTCGTGGTCAGCGAAGTCGACGAGGACGCGGTCGAGTCCCGGGCCCGGCAGCAGGACCCACGCCTCTCCCCCGCGGGTCTGGCCCAGGTGCTGGCGGAGGCGAAGGGGGCAGCCGTCCGGGACCGCCTGGCCGGGGACCACCGGCTCGTGCTCGCCTGCGACTCGGTGCTCGAGTTCGACGGCGCCGTCCACGGCAAGCCCGGCACGGTCGAGCTCGCCCGCCGTCGATGGCAGGAGGTGCGCGGCAGGACCGGCACACTGCACACCGGGCACTGGATCGTCGACCCGGTCAGCGGACGGACCGCGGGTGCCCCGGCACAGGCAACAGTGCACTTCGCCGACGTCACCGACGCCGAGCTCGAGGGGTACCTTGCCACCGGCGAGCCGCTGCACGTCGCCGGTGGCTTCACGCTCGACGGGCTGGGCGCCCCCTTCGTCGACTCGATCGAGGGGCACCCCAGCACCGTGGTCGGACTGTGCCTGCCGCTGCTGCGGCAGCTGCTGATCGACCTCGACGTCGCGTGGTGGGACATCGCCTCCGCCTGACCCGCCGAGGGGCGACGGTGTCCTCACCGGTCACCACCGCCCCTCGGCCTCGAGCAGCCCGTCAGGACACGGGTGTGCCCACGGCGGCCTCCGCGTCGACGATGCCCCTTCCGTACATGAGGGTCGCCCCACCGCGGGTCCCCAGCAAGGGGTGCCGCGCAGTGGTGAGCATCGCGTCCTCGACGCCGGCCATGGACCGCCCCTGGCCGTAGAGCAGGGCCGCGACCCCGGCGACGTGCGGGGTCGCCATCGAGGTACCCGCGTAGGCGTCGTAGTCCGCGCCGCCGCACTCCGGCGTGCCGGTACCGCGCGGGACGGTGGAGATGATGTTGTCCTCGCAGGGGCCACCGAGCGGATTGCCGGAGCCGCCCGGAGCGGCCACGGACTTGCCGCTGAGCTTGATCGGCAGCTCGGAGAAGTACGACTTGAGCTCGGTGCGATCCGTCGCCCCGACGCAGATCGAGTCGCTGTTGAAGGCAGGGTCGTTGCACAGCAGGGTCGAGGTGTTGCCGGCCGCCGCGACCGTCAGCGTCCCCCGGCCACGGGCGTACTCGATGGCGTCGATGGTCGTCGTGTCCAGGCCCAGTGCGCCGATCAGCTGCAGGCCCGGCAGGCTGCCGAGGCTGAGGTTGATGACGTCCGCGCCGTTGTCGGCCGCCCAGCGGATGCCCTCGGCGATGTCGGCGTTGGTGCCCGCGCCGTCCTCGAGCACCTTGATCGGCATGATCCTCGCGTCCGGGGCGACCCCTGCGATGCCCACCCGGTTGTCGGCGACGGCGGCGATCGTGCCGGCGACATGGGTGCCGTGGGAGTCGGTCGCCTGGCCGACACCGTCGACGCCCTTCCACCCCCCGTCACCGCAGGGACCCTCGTGACCGTCCTCGCAGACGAACGTCGCTCCGGGGACGAGCTGGCCGGCCAGGTCCGGGTGGCCCAGGTCGACGCCGGTGTCGACGACCGCGACGGTCGCCCCGCCACCGGTGGACTCGCTCCAGGACTGCTCGGCATGGATCTGGTCGAGCCCCCACAGCTCGGGGCGAAGGGGGTCGCTGGTCGCCGCGCTCGCGGCGCCGGCGGTGGCCACGAGACCGATCGCGCTGGTGGCGGCCGCCAGGGGCGCGGCCCATCGGATGCTGCGCTGCATGGGTGGAACCTCCGTCAGGGGTGCGACGAAGCAGGTCTCCGCCGCGTGCTACCCGAAGGTAACAATGGTGGGCCGACCTCGCAGTGCGAGATCGGCCCACCCCGGCAGGTGCGCGCAGGGTCACACCGGCGGGATGTCCCGACGACGGGTGGAGAAGGTGCGCTCCCGACCACGGGCATGCCGCAACCGCGCGAGGAGCTCGTCGCGCAGGTGCTCGGGCTCGGTCACCTGGTCGAGGACGAGATCGGCGGCCAGCCGCTCGAGGTCGACGTCCTCCTCGTACTCCGCCCGCTTCGCCGCGATGAACTCATCCCGCGCTGCTTCACCCTGCTCGGCCTCGACCTGCGCGATCTTGTTGGCGTAGACGGCGTTGACGGCGGCCTCGGGACCCATGACCGCGATCCGCGCCGTCGGCAGGGCGATCGTCGCGTCGGGCGCGAAACCGGGTCCGCCCATCGCGTACAGGCCGGCGCCGTAGGCCTTGCGGACCACGACGCAGAACTGGGGCACGGTGGCCGACGAGACGGCCGAGACCATCTTCGCACCGTGGCGGATGATGCCGCCGCGCTCGACCTCGGAGCCGATCATGAACCCCGGCACGTCGGCCAGGTAGATCAGCGGGATCGAGTAGGCGTCGCACAGCCAGATGAAGCGCGATGCCTTGTCCGCGCTGTCGGTGAACAGGACACCGCCCTTGGCCATCGAGTTGTTGGCGACGATGCCGACGGTCTCACCGTTCATCCGACCGAGACCGACGACGAGCTCCGGGGCGAAGAGCTCCTTGACCTCGAAGAAGGAGTCGTCGTCGACCAGTCCGTCGATGACGTCGTGGACGTCGAAGGGCTGCGACTCCCGCTCGGGGATGGTCTCCTGGGTCAGCTGCGCCGCCGGGGCCTCGGCCGCGTACGACGGCACCTCGCTGTGCCAGTTGAGCGGTAGGTAGCTCAGCCAGATCCGGGCCGTCTCGATGGCCTCGGTGTCGTCGGCGACGAGGACATCACCGACACCGCTGACGGTGCAGTGCATCCGGGCACCGCCCATCTCCTCCAGCGAGACCTTCTCCCCGACGACCATCTCGGCCATGCGCGGACTGCCCAGGTACATGGAGGCATTGCCCTCGACCATGATCACCAGGTCGGTGAAGGAGGGGATGTAGGCGCCCCCGGCCGCACTCGGACCGAAGAGGCAGCACACCTGGGGCACCTTCCCGGAGAGCGCCACCTGGTTGTGGAAGATGCGCCCGGCTCCCCGTCGTCCGGGGAACATCTCCACCTGGTCGGTGATCCGCGCACCGGCGGAGTCAACCATCCAGAAGACGGGCAGTTCCTCACGCAGGGCCGACTCCGTGGCCCGCACGATCTTCTCCACCGTGCGAGCGCCCCACGAACCGGCCTTGACCGTCGGGTCGTTCGCGATGATGATCACCGGTCGCTCGTCGACGAGACCGCGTCCGGTGATCACACCGTCGGCGGGCAGGTTCGAGGCAAGGGCGTTGGCGTAGCGCCCGTCCTCGACGAAGGAGCCCTCGTCGACGAGCAGCGCGATGCGGTCGCGGACGTAGAGCTTGTTCTGCGACTCGAGCTTGGCGGCGGCCTTCTCTGTCGGTCGCTCGGAGGCCTCGTGGGCCTGCGCCATCCGCTGACGGACGTCCTCGACCTTGGGGTCGAGTGGATACGGGGTGGACATGTCGCTCCCTTCGCTCAGACCGACAGACCGAGGTGACGGGCGATGACCATCCGCTGGACCTCGGAGGTGCCCTCGCCGATCTCGAGGATCTTGGCATCGCGGTAGAAGCGAGCCACGGGGTACTCCTCGATGAATCCGTTGCCACCGAAGATCTGCGTGGCGGTGCGCGTGGCGCTCACCGCCGCCTCGGAGGTGTAGAGCTTGGCGATGGCCGCGGCCTTGGCGACCTCCTTCGTCGAGCGACGACCCCGATCGGCCTCGTCCTTCAACCAGGCCGCCTTGTAGGTCAGCACGCGGGAGGTCTCGGCCATGACGGCCAGGTCGGAGATCTGGAAGGAGACGCCTTGGTTGGCCCCGATCGGGCGGCCGAAGGAGGTGCGGGTGTTCGCGTACTCCGTGGCGAGCTCGAGCATTCGCTGGGTCAGGCCGGCGGCGAGGGCGGAGATGGCGATCCGGCCGTCGTCGAGGGTCTTGAGGAACTGGCGGAAGCCCTTGCCCTCCTCCCCCACGAGGTTCCCCGAGGGAACCCGGCAGTCGGAGAAGCCCAGACCGTGCGTGTCGGAGATGTGCCAGCCGAGCTTGTCGTAGGGCTCCTCGACCGTGAAGCCGGGGGTGCCGCTCGGCACGATGATCGCCGAGATCTGCGCCCGGCCGTCCTCGCTCGTGCCGGTGCGGGCGGTCACGGTCACCAGGGAGGTGATGTCGGTCCCGGAGTTGGTGATGAAGGACTTGGCGCCGTTGATGACCCACTCGTCGCCCTCGCGCTTGGCGGTGGTGCGGGTGCCGCCCGCGTCGGACCCGGCGTCGGGCTCGGTCAGACCGAAGCCGGCGAGCGCACGACCCGCGACGAGGTCGGGCAACCACCGGTCCCGCTGCTCGTCGTCACCGAAGGACAGGATCGGGTTGATGCCCAGACCCACGCCCGCGGAGAGGGTGATGCCGATCGACTGGTCGACGCGCCCCAGCTCCTCGATCGCCACGCACAGTGCGGTGAAGTCGGACTGGACCACGCCGTCGACGGTCTCGGCGGAGCCACCCCAGCGCTCGGGGACGACGAGGCCGAAGAAGCCCATCTCCCCCATCTTGTGCACGACCTCCAGCGGCAGGTGGTGCTCCTTGTCCCACTGCGCGACGTGCGGCTCGACCTCGCTCTCGGCGAAGTCGCGCACCGCGGCGCGGAAGTCCTCGTGGTCCTGCGAGAGCTCGAACATGCCCGACCTTTCCCGGCGCCCCGGCGTCTTCGCCGACGTCGCGCCACTGCTTGACGTTGACGTCAACGTAAAGCATGATTCCCGACATGACAAGCCCGGCGAAGGGAGCAGCCCGCCCGGGGACCGGTGGGTCCCGGGGCGAGCGCGCGCCCGCGGGCCGGACCTGGACGATCCGGGAGATCGCCGACGAGTTCGGTATCACCACCCGCACGGTGCGCCACTACGAGGACATCGGCCTGCTCTCCCCCGAGCGGGTCGGCACGACCCGGGTCTTCCACCGGCGCGAGCGCACCCGGCTGTCGTTGATCCTGCGCGGTCGACGGCTCGGCTTCCCGCTGGACGAGATCGCCACGATCGTCAACCTCTACGACGTCCCGCGCGGCAAGCGCAGTCAGCTGGAGTACGTCCTCGCGCAGATCGACGAGCGCCGCGAGGACCTCGAGCAGCGCCGTCGCGACATCGAGGACGCCCTGACCGAGCTCGACGGATTCGAGCGCCGCTGCCGCGACGAGCTCGACGCCCTCTGAGCGAGACCCCGGGCCACCGATGACGTGGACATCGAGTGGGGGCGCGGCACAACCACGTCCTCACTCGATTTCTCCGTCCGGCGGCGGGGACGCCCTCCCCCGTCGCATCACCCGCGTCGCGCCTGCTGCTTGCGCATCTTCTTCTGCACCCGGCGGCCGTGGGAGACCATGAAGGGCACGGCAGCCAGCCCGAACCCCGGGAACGCGTCACCGAGGCGCACGAGCGCACCGCGCCACGCGGGGACGGCGGTGACCAGTCGGGGCCGGTCCAGCACGTGCTCGATGGCCTCGACGACGTCCTCGGGCTGCAGCAGCGTGCCGGAGAAGGACAGCGCCGCGCCCGGGTCGTCGAGCTTGTCGTGCAGCATCGGCGTCCAGATGCCGTCGGGGCAGATGCAGGAGATGTCGATGTCCTCGATCCCGGCAGCGCGCAGATCGGCCATGGCGCTCAGGCTGAAGCCCATGACCGCGTGCTTCGAGGCCGCGTAGACCCCCTCCCCCGGGACGGCGGTGATCCCCGCGAGCGAGGCGATGTTGACGATGTGTCCACCACCGGTGCCACGCATGGCGTCGATCGCGGCGAGGGTGCCGGTGATCGCGCCCAGGGCATTGACCTCCAGGGTGAGTCGACGCGTGGCGTCATCGTGCTCCCAGACCGGGCCGGTGAAGAGCACCCCGGCGTTGTTGACCCACAGGTCGAGCCGGCCGGCCAGCTCCACGACCCGGTCGCGGGCGGCCCGCACGGCGGCCTCATCGCGCACGTCCACGGCGAAGGGGTGCGCCCGGTCGCCGAGATCGGCCGCGGCTCCCTTCGCGGCCGACTCGTCGACGTCGGTGACCAGGACGGTGTATCCGCGCGCGATCAGCAGCGCCGCGACCTGCCGGCCCAGCCCTCCGGCCGCACCGGTGACGACGGCACCGGCGGGGCTCGGGTGCGGTGCGGTGCTCATCGGCGGCCCGGCGTGATGGTGCCGTACTCGATGCCACCGTGGTGGTGCGTCGGTACGACGGGCCAGAAGCGCTTCCACGGCGCGAGCTCGCTCGAGGGCAGGATCTGCAGCCAGCGCGGGTCGTCCCTGGACGGATCCGCGAGGGTCTTCTCCTTGATCATCGAGTCGTACTGGTCGAGCGAGTCCTCGAGCGTGTTGCCGTTCGGGCAGACCTCACGGCCGTACTGGCGGTGGTAGAGGCCCACCCCGGGGATCCTGGACAGCTCCGGCTGCCAGTTGTCCAGGGCGATCCCGTTCTCCGAGGAGACCCACACGCCGTCGGGGGTGTTGACGACGAGCGAGTGGTTGCCGTCGGTGTGACCGGGTGTCCACAGCAGCGCGATACCGGGCCCGAGCTCGATGTCCCCCTCGAAGGTGGCGAACTTGTCCATGTCCACACCGTCGAGGCCGTCCTCGACGTACCAGGCCCACTGCATCGGGTGCAGCGACTGCAGGGTGGCCAGCTCGCGGGTGTTCACCAGCATCTTCGCGTCCCCGAAGATCGGCTCACGGGTCCTGCTCTCGCCCGGCACGGGCGTGGAGGAGCCGAGGATCATCCGCGGGTCCTGCACGTGCAGGTGGTCGAAGGCACAGAAGTCGATGTCCCGGGCGGTCAGGCCGACCGTGGCCAGGACGTCCTGGGGCTCGTTGTAGTAGTTGACGATGACCTTCTCGCCCAGGTGGGCACCGGGGATCCTGCTCATCAGCGCCACCAGCTTGCTGAAGAACGGCGCCTCGGCCGAACCGTCGGGAACGGTCGGCTCGAAGACCAGGGTGCGCGCCCGCCCGTCCCAGTCCTCGTACTGCACGACGAGCATCCGGTTGATGATCGGGATGAGCGGCGAGTGCGGGACGGACACGGCCGTGTGGAAGCCGAATTTCACCGGGTAGGGCGCGGAGGCGATGTCCAAGGACTTCACCGCACTGACCTGGCCCTGGCCGGTGAACCGGGTCTTGTACTCGCGCGCGGCGGAGCGCACGGCCTCGAGCCGGTCGCCGCGCGGCCACACGTCGTGCACGCCCTCGAACTCCGGGATCGAGCGGGCCCCGATCGCTGCGAGTCTGTCCTCCAGCGACTGGTCGTGCGCCTGGGTCGTCATGGTGCGGTCCTCCTGTGGTGCGGGCACGGTTCCTCGGTCCCACTCTGACCCACGAGACCCGACCCGTACGTGACTCAGGACGACAGATTGCCGGATTCGCCCTGCCTCAGGCTCCGTGGGCTCGCGCCGAACCATCTGCGGACCGCCCGGCTCAGCGCGCTCTGCTCGCTGAAGCCGAGCATCGCCGCCACCTGCGCGACGGGGATGTCCGTCGTCGTGAGGTACCGCTCGGCTGCCGAGCGGCGCACGTCGTCCAGGACGAGGTCGAAACTCGTCCCCTCTGCCGCCAATCGCCGCTGCAGCGTTCGTGGGTGCACGGACAGCAGTCGCGCGACCTGCGGGAGCGACGGGGAAACCGTGCCGAGCCCGTCGGACAGGGCCCCACGGACCCGGACCGCCGTCGATCCGTGCGGGCTGGTGTAGTTCGCCGACAGGTGCGCCAGGGCGACCTCGCGGATCGACTCGTCGGCCGCGGAGAACCTCGCGTCCAGGACGCGCCGGTCGAGGCGGAGGGCGGCCACCGGTGCGTGGAAGCGGGTCGGCACGCCGAAGACCTCGGCGTAGTGCTCGATCGGCGAGATGGGCGCGTGCGGCACCTCGATCGACCGCAGGCCATCGATCCCGCCGAGCATGGCTGCGCAGATCCGTCGGAGCAGGGTGAGGCCGAGCTCCATGGCCTGGGGCGAGTACGGCGACTCCCTCAGGTCCTTGCGGTAGGTCACGGCGACGACACCGGTGGCCGCACGGGGATCGGCTTCGACGCCGATCCGCAGCGCCGGGCTGTGCACGAACATGAACCGCGTGGCGAACTCCAGAGCCTCGGCGACCGTCGAGGAGGACTCGATCGCCAGGGCCAGCGGGCCGAGGATGCCCAGATCCTGCCGCTGTGCCAGGCGCAGCCCGAGGTCCGGGCAGGCCAGCTCCTCGGCTGCGGTGTCGAGCATGAGGTCGTGGGCCGTGATCGAGATCAGTCCGTCGTCGTCATCGAGGACGGACTGCGGGATGCGGAACCGAGCGAGCAGGCGAAGGGGGTCCCCGCCCAGCTCCTCGACCAGCGGCACGAACCCGCGCAGGCTGGCGGCACGGATCAGTGCCGTGTCACCGGCGGCCGCTGCACGAGGCTTCATGCCCGCCAGTGTGCCCCTGCCCTCCCTTCGTCCCCGGCAGCCGGTGAGGTGCGGCCGGCGGCACACCCTGTGCGTACGAGGCCTGCCTGGCCGTCGGGCAGACTGGCGCCCATGACCCACACCCCCCGCTTCGCCTCCGTCGACGACGTCCGGGAGCGCCTGGCCGACCACGGCTACCTCGCCTCCGACGCGATCGCGACGACGGTCTACCTCGCGGACCAGCTGGGCAAGCCGCTGCTCGTCGAGGGCCCGGCAGGCGTCGGCAAGACCGCCCTCTCTGCGGCGGTGGCGTCCGCGACCGCGGGTGAGCTCGTCCGCCTGCAGTGCTACGAGGGCGTCGACGAGGCTCGCGCGCTCTACGAGTGGAACCACGCCAAGCAGCTGTTGCGGATCACCGCCGCCGGCGCCCATCACGACGCGAAGGGGGCGGACGAGGCCGACTGGTCCTCGGTCAAGGAGGACATCTTCACCGACGAGTTCCTCCTGGCCCGACCGCTGCTGACCGCCATCCGCAACGAGCACCGCACGGTGCTGCTCATCGACGAGCTGGACAAGGCGGACGTCGAGATCGAGGGGCTGCTGCTCGAGGTCCTCTCCGACTTCCAGGTGACCGTGCCCGAGCTCGGCACGATCCGGGCGCGGCAGACCCCCTTCGTCGTGCTCACCTCGAATGCCACCCGGGAGCTGTCCGAGGCGTTGCGGCGCCGCTGCCTCTACCTGTACATCGACTACCCGCCGGCCGATCTCGAGCGGCAGATCGTCGCGCTCACCGTGCCCGACCTCGACAAGGCACTCACCGACTCGATCGTCCGGCTCGTCGGCGCCCTGCGGGAGATGCGGCTGCGCAAGTCCCCCTCCGTCGCCGAGACGATCGACTGGGCGCGCACCCTGCTCAGCCTCGGGGCGGCCGGTGACCTCGACCCGGGGCTGGTCCGCGCCACCCTGGGCGTCGTCCTGAAGCACCAGGAGGACATCGACCTGGCCGCGGAGAAGCTGGACCTCGCCGGTGTCCTCACCTGATCCACTCGGCGCGCGGCTGGTCGACCTCGGCCGGTCGCTGCGCCGGCACGGGGTGAAGGTCGGCACCTCGGAGATCACCGATGCGGCGGCGGCTGCCCGCGTGCTCGGCCTGGCGGATCGCGAGCGGCTGCGTGCCGGGGCTGCGGCGGCGATGATGCGCCGCTCGTCCGACCGCGAGCTGTTCGACCAGCTCTTCGACATCCACTTCCCGGCCGCCGTGGGCGCCCGCACCGGCGAGGACGAGGCCCCGGAGGCGACGGACGCTGCCGGGGCCCGCGAGCGCGCCGCCGCCATCCGCGAGGACCTCGTCGAGGCGCTGGCCCGCGCCGACGACGAGGAGCTGGACCGGTTGGCCGCACGGGCGCTGGCCGAGCTCGGACGACTGTCCAACGAGGCGAGCACGGGCGGGTGGTCGGCACACCAGGCGATCGAGCGGCTTGCCCCGCAGACCGCGGTCGCCGCCGCCCTGCAGCGGGCCCGGGACGCCGGCGACGTCACCGGCGGATCCGGTGAGGGCTCGGGTGGCTCCGGGCAGGGCTCGGGCGGTGCCTCCGGCGGCGCCGGGGGCGAAGGGGGCCCACGCTTCAGTGACCGCTACGACCGGGATGAGATCCGCAGCCGGGTCGGTCACTTCCGTCGCAGGATCGAGACCGAGGCCGCCCGGCGCAATGCCGAGGTCCGCGGACGTGACCGGATCTCCCGCTACGGGGTACGGGACCCGTTGGAGCGCAAGGACTTCCTGCTCACCGGCACCACGGAGGCGGCCGAGCTGCAGGCCGCGATCGGGCCCCTCTCGCGCAAGCTCGCGGCCAAGCTCGCCGCACGGCAGCGTCGGCACTCCCGCGGGGCCATCGACATCCGACGCACGCTGCGGGCGGCGATGTCCACCGGCGGTGTCCCCATCCGCCCGGCCCACCGTCGTCGTCACCGCAGTCGCGCGGAGATCGTCCTGCTCTGCGACATGTCCGGGTCGGTCGCGGGGTTCTCCCGGTTCACGATGCTGCTGCTGCAGTCCCTGGCCGGTGTCTTCCGCCGCGTGCGCTTCATCGGCTTCATCAACACCTGCGACGACATCACCGAGCTGGTGCGCGACAGCCGCGTCGGCGAGGACATCCGCGAGCGGGTCTCGCGCGAGGCGACGATGACGCGATGGCACGGCTCGAGCGACTACGGCGCCGCCTTCGAGGACGCCGTCAGGAACCACATCGACGCCATCGGGCCGCGCTCGACCCTGCTGGTCCTCGGTGACGCCCGCACCAACGGCACCGACCCGCAGGTGGACGCGTTGCGCGAGCTCGTCACCCGCGCGAAGCACGCCGTCTGGCTCAACCCCGAGCCGGTGGGCCAGTGGGACACCGGCGACTCCGTGGCCGGTCGCTACGCGCAGGTCGTCGACATGCACGAGGTGCGCAACATCGACCAGCTGCGGCAGTTCGTCTCCCGCCTGCCGGTCACCTGAGCGGCGCACCCCTTCGCCCCTCCCCTCCACAACGGCCCCTCGCAACGAAGTGCTGCTGGCTCGAGTTCGTTGACCCAGCACCAGCTCGTGGTGCTGCTGGCCATACGAGGTGCAGCCAGCAGCACTTCGTAGGGGGAGGGGCGCGCTGGGTTGCCGATCTGCAGAGGAACTCCAGATGTCATCCCGGCGACCTCCCGGTCGGCGTCCATAGCCTGAGTGCATGACCGACACCGCACCCGCCCGCCTGCTCGTCGTCGAGGACGACCCGACGATCAACCAGGCGCTGGCCGACCGCTTCGCGGCCGAGGGCTTCACCGTGGACCGGGCCGGCGACGGGCCGGGGGCGGTGGCCGCCTTCGAGCAGCAATCCCCCGACCTGGTGGTCCTGGACCTGATGCTCCCCGGTTTCGACGGCCTCGAGGTCTGCCGACGCATCCAGGCGAAACGGCCGGTGCCGGTCCTGATGCTCACCGCCCGCGACGAGGAGAGCGACGTCCTCGTCGGCCTCGGTGTCGGGGCCGACGACTACCTGACCAAGCCCTTCCGGATGCGCGAGGTCGTCGCCCGGGTACGAGCACTGTTGCGCCGGGTGGAGCGCGCTGCCGAGCTCCAGCGGGACACCGGCGCACTCGAGCACGACGGGTTGACCCTGGACGGACGCACCCGCCGGTGCACGGTCGGCGGGGAGCCGGTCCACCTGACCCCCACCGAGTTCGACGTCCTCGTCCTGCTCGCCCGCGAGCCGGGCGTCGTGCTTCATCGTGAGCACCTCGCGACCGCGCTCTGGGGCTGGGACGACTCCAGCCGCACCCTCGACACCCACGTGAAGTCCCTGCGCACCAAGGTCGGGCACCAGCGCATCCGCACCGTCCACGGCGTCGGCTATGCGCTCGACGACGGGGCCGAACGATGAGTCGCACCGAGCCCCTCGTCGGTCTGTCCTCCATCCGCACCCGTCTGGCGGTCCTGGTCGGGGTGAGCGTGCTCGTCGCCGCGGTCGTCGGCGCCGTCGGTACCGACGCCGGGGTCCCCCTCGGGTTGGCGCTGCCCGCGACGATCGCCCTCGCCCTCGTGATCACCCGGTGGCTCGCGACCGGGATGACCACCCCCCTTCGGCAGATGACCGAGGCCGCCGACCGGATGGCTCGCGGTGACTACGGCGCCCGGATCACCACGAGCGGCCGGGACGAGGTCGGCGCGCTGGCGCGGGCCTTCGCCACGATGGCCCGGGACCTCGAGGAGGGCGAGGAGCGTCGGCGCCAGCTCGTCGCGACCGTCGCCCACGAGCTGCGCACGCCGTTGAGCGCCCAGCGCGCCCTCCTGGAGAACCTCGTCGACGGGGTCACCGCCCCCAGCGACGCCACGCTCGGCAGCGCCCTCGCCCAGTCCGAACGCCTCAGCTCCCTCGTCGCCGACCTGCTCGACCTCTCCCGCCCCGATGGCGGTGTCCCGCTCAACCCCAGCCGCGTCCTGGTCGCCGACCTCCTGACGTCCGCGCTCGACGAAGCCTCCCTCCAGGGTCGCGAGGTCACCCTGGTCACCGACGTCGAGCCGCCCGACCTCACCATCACCGGTGACCGGGCCCGCCTGGCGCAGGTCACCGCCAACCTCTTGGACAACGCCGTGCGCCACAGCCCCACCGGTGGGACCGTCACCGTGACCGCCCGGCGCTGCGACGACCAGTGGTCGCTCACCGTCACCGACGAGGGGCCAGGGTTGTCCCCGGAGCGTGCCGAGCGCCTTTTCCACCGCTTCGGTCAGGGAGCGGACGAAGGGGGTGGCACCGGCCTGGGTCTGGCGATCGTCGCGTGGGTCGCCGACCTGCACGGCGGTGGTGTCCAAGCGCTCGCTCCCGGCGACGCCGGGGCGAGGATGCGCATGACGCTGCCGATCGCTCCTCCCGCACCGGGCGACTCCGGGTCGTGGCCGCTCGCCTCGGCACGTGAGGTCGTTCCCTCTTCGCCCACCACCAGGTCCGCACCGGAGGAACAGATGACCCCCTCGACGGCGCCAACCACCACGACGACCACGGCTGCACCCCCTTCGACGGGGCTTGCGCGGTGGTGGCCGGAGCGGATCACCACACCCCGGCCGGACCTGCTGCTCGCCGCTCTCGGCGTCGGGATCGTCGCAGCGATCCTGCTGCCGGACCATGCGATCGGACTCGGGATGCTGGTCGTGCTCTCCTGCGGCGGGCTGGCCATCTGGCTCGCCTCACCCCGCCGGTCGGCCCGCTGGTCATGGTTCGCCGCAGCACTGTCGCTGCCGCTCGCCGCGACGACGGTGCTGCGTGACAACCCGGGCTTCACCTTCCTCGCCGTCGCGGTGGCCGGGGTCCTCGCGGCGACCTCCTGCACGGATGCCCGCACCGTCCCCGGCATCGTCGCCGCCGTCGCGGCGTGGCCGTTCTCGGCGCTGCGCGGTCTCCCCCTGCTCGACCGGACCATCAAGGCACTCGCCCGACGAGGGAAGACCTGGTCGGTGCTGCGGACCGCCGCCGTCAGCCTCGTGCTGCTCCTCGTCTTCGGAGGGCTGCTCGCCTCCGCCGATGCCGTCCTCGGGTCGTGGGCGTCCGCGCTCGTGCCACAGCCGAGCGAGATGATCGTCTTCCGGGCATTCACCCTCGTCTTCTTCACCGGTATCACCCTCAGCGGGCTGTACCTGGCCATCAACCCGCCCCGGGTCCACCAGGTGCGAGGGGGCACGGCACGGATCCCGATGTGGGAGTGGGCGGTCCCCCTGGGCGTCGTCATCGCGGTCTTCGTCGCCTTCATCGCGGCGCAGGCGGCTGCGATGTTCGGCGGGCACGAGTACGTCCTGCGCACCACCGGGCTCACCTACGCCGAGTCCGCGCGCGAGGGCTTCGGGCAGCTGACGGTCGCCACCGCCCTGGTGCTGCTGCTCATCGCCGGCGTGCGCGCCTGGGGTCGGGCCGACACCGTGCGCGACCGCCGGGTGATGACGGCGACGAGCGCGGCCCTGTGTGTGCTCACCCTCGTCGTCGTCGCCTCGGCGCTGCGCCGGATGGCGCTGTACCAGGACGCCTTCGGCTACACGGTCCTGCGGGTGAGCGTCGACCTCTTCGAGATCTGGCTCGGCGCCGTCGTGCTGTCCGTGCTCGTCTCGCTCCTCGCCCCGTCCCGCCGGTGGCTGGGTCGCACGGTGCTCGTCAGCGCGGCCATCGTGACGATCGTGTGGTCCGTGGGCAACACCAGCGCGTGGGTCGCCGAGCACAACATCGAACGGTGGGAGGCGACCGGGTCCCTGGACGAGTGGTACCTCGCGTCGCTGCCCGACGACGCGGTCCCGGCGATCGCCCGGAGCGCCCTGCCCGACGAGACGAAGGCGTGCATCCTGCAGGTGGGCGCCACTGCGACCGACGTCGACGACGGTCTACCGGGGTGGAACCTCGCCCGTGAGCGCGCCGCCGACATCCGGGCCGGGTACACCGCGAGCGACTCCTGCACGCTGCGTGGTCGTTGAGCGGTGGCGCCAGCGGGGCACGGCCACGATGCGGGCCGTGCGTCGCCGCGTCGCCACACGCAGTAGTCTGCCGCCCATGGCCATCAGCAAAGTCCTCATCGCTAATCGTGGCGAGATCGCCGTACGGGTTGCCCGCGCGTGCGGTGACGCCGGCATCTCCTCCGTCGCCGTGTACGCCGAGCCCGACCGAGACGCCCTGCACGTCAAGGTCGCCGACGAGGCGTACGCCCTCGGTGGTTCGACACCCGCTGACAGCTACCTCCTGCAGGACAAGCTGATCGCGGTCGCCCACGAGTCCGGCGCCGACGCAGTCCATCCCGGGTACGGCTTCCTCTCCGAGAACGCCGAGTTCGCCCAGGCGGTCATGGACGCGGGTTTGATCTGGATCGGTCCGCCGCCGAGCGCCATCGACGCCCTGGGCGACAAGGCCAAGGCCAAGCACATCGCCGTCACGGCGAACGCTCCGCTGGCCCCCGGCACCAAGGACCCGGTCAAGGACGCCGACGAGGTCACCGCACTCGCCGAGGAGTTCGGTCTGCCGATCGCCATCAAGGCGGTCTACGGCGGTGGCGGTCGCGGCCTGAAGGTCGTGCGCACCATGGAGGAGATCCCCGAGCTCTTCGACTCCGCCGTCCGTGAGGCCGTCGGCGCCTTCGGTCGCGGCGAGTGCCTCGTGGAGAAGTTCCTCGACAAGCCGCGTCACGTCGAGACCCAGTGCCTGGCCGACCAGCACGGCAACGTCGTCGTCGTCTCCACGCGCGACTGCTCGCTGCAGCGCCGCAACCAGAAGCTCGTGGAGGAGGCCCCGGCGCCCTTCCTGACCGACGAGCAGCACGCGGAGCTCGTCCGTGCGTCGAAGGCGATCCTCAAGGAGGCCGGCTACGTCGGCGCCGGCACCTGCGAGTACCTCGTCGCCCAGGACGGCACGATCTCCTTCCTCGAGGTCAACACCCGCCTGCAGGTCGAGCACCCCGTGAGCGAGGAGGTCACCGGTATCGACCTCGTCCGCGAGATGCTGCGCATCGCCGACGGCGAGGAGCTCGGCTACGACGACCCGGTCGAGCGCGGCCACTCCCTCGAGTTCCGCATCAACGGCGAGGACGCCGGCCGCAACTTCATGCCGGCCCCCGGCACGGTCACCACGATGCACGTGCCCCAGGGTCCGGGGGTGCGCTGGGACGCCGGCATCGAGGAGGGCGACACGGTCGCCGGGGCCTTCGACTCGATGATCGCCAAGCTCATCGTCACCGGTTCCAGCCGCGAGCAGGCACTCGAGCGCTCCCGCCGTGCGCTGGACGAGCTCGTGGTCGAGGGCATGCCGACGGTGGTGCCCTTCCACCGGACCATCGTCTCCGACCCGGCCTTCGCACCCGCCGATGGCGCCCCCTTCAGCGTCCACACCCGGTGGATCGAGACCGAGTTCGACAACCAGATCGCGCCCTACGGTGGTGAGATCGGCGAGGCCGCCGAGGACGGCGGCGAGCGCCAGAAGATCACCGTCGAGGTCGGCGGCAAGCGCCTCGAGGTCGTCCTCCCGGGCGACCTGGCCCTCGGTGGTGGCGGCGCCAAGAAGAAGAAGGCCCCGAAGCGCTCCGGTGGCGGCAGCGGCGCCGCTGCGGTCTCCGGCGACAGCCTCGCCGCCCCGATGCAGGGCACGGTCGTGAAGATCGCCGTCGAGGAGGGCCAGGAGGTCGCCGAGGGTGACCTGGTCGTCGTCATCGAGGCGATGAAGATGGAGCAGCCGCTCAACGCCCACAAGGCCGGCACCATCACCGGCCTGAAGGCTCAGGTCGGCGAGACGGTCAACAACGGCGCGGTCATCGCCGACATCAAGGACTGATCCCCTCGGCCGGCGACCACACCAGCGAGTCCGCCCCCGGCGCGCCCACCCGGCGCACCGGGGGCGGACTCGTCATCGCCGTGCTCGCTCTGTGCGGGACCGTCGTCTCGCTGCAGCAGACGATGGTGCTGCCGCTGCTGCCGGACCTGCCGGACCTCATCGGCACGAGCACGAGCAACGCCTCCTGGATCATCACCGCGACGCTGATCGCCGGGGCCGTGGCCACGCCGGTCATCTCCCGGATGGCCGACATGTACGGCAAGCGCCGGATGATCCTGCTGACCCTGGCGATCGTCGCCGTCGGCGCCCTCATCGGGGGCGTCTCCACCGCCCTCCCCCTCCTCATCCTCGCCCGGGTCCTGCAGGGCATCGGGATGGCTCTCGTGCCCGTCGGCATCGCCACGATGCGCGACGAGCTCGACCCCGACAAGGTCCCACTGGCCGTGGCCTTGATGAGCGCGACCCTCGCCATCGGCGCCGGCGTGGGGCTGCCGCTGGGCGGCTACCTGGCCGAGGCCTTCGACTGGCACGTCGTGCTCTGGCTCCCCGGGCTCCTCGCGGTCCTGCTGATCGGCCTGGTCCTGCGCACCGTCTCCGAGTCGCCGGTGCGCACCGCCGGTGCCTTCGACTTCCGTGGCGCGGCCCTGCTCAGCCTCGCCCTCGTCCTGCTGCTCCTGGCCGTGTCGAAGGGAGCGGACTGGGGCTGGACGGACGCCACCACCCTGGGGACGTTCGCCGCCGGCCTCGTCCTGCTCGCGATCTTCGTGCCGCTCGAGCTGCGCATCCCCAACCCGCTCGTCGACATCCGCACGGCCGCACAACCCGTCGTGGTGTCGGCGAACACGATCTCCGTCCTCATGGGCTTCGGCATGTTCCTCAACATGCTCGTCTCCACCCAGCTGCTGCAGACCCCGACGGACACCGGTTACGGGCTCGGCCTGGACGCGCTGCACGCCGGACTGTGGATGGCACCGTCCGCCGTGGCCTTCGGCGTGCTCGCGCCGGTGTCCGGGTGGGTGACGCGTCGCTTCGGTCCGGAGCTGGCGATCGGCATCGGCAGCGCGATCATGGCCGTGTCCTACCTGGCTCGCATCCCCTTCAGCGACTCGGTGGCGCTCGTCGTCATCGGCACGCTCGTCGTGACCGTCGGCACGGCGCTGGCCTACTCGGCGCTGCCGACGCTGATCATGCGCTCCGTGCCCGTCACCGAGACCGCTGCCGCCAACGGCCTGAACACCCTCCTGCGCTCGGTCGGCACCTCCACGGCCAGCGCGGTCACCGCCGCGGTCTTCGCCGCGACGATCACCTCCGGCACGGGCGGCTACCCGACCTTCGGCGCGATGACGCTGATGTTCGTCCTGGCCGGCGTGGGCTCGGGCATCAGCACCGTGCTCATCCTGCCCTTCCTGCGTCGTCGTGCGGCCGAGGGTGACGACCAGCCCACCGAGCGGCTCACCGCCGACCACGTCGTCCACGGCCGGGTCGAGGATGCGAAGGGGGTCGGGGTCTCGGGCGCGATCGTCACCGTCATGGGCGGTCGGGGCAGCCATGTCGACTGGGCGCGTACGGACTCGGCCGGTGACTTCAGCGTCGCCACCGCAGGCCCGATCCGCCACCTCTTCGTCGTCTCGGCGGAGGGATGGTCACCCGCGTCGATCTATGCCGACCTCTCCGACGACCGGGGGCTGGCTCCCTTCGTCCTGAGGAACCGACTGACCGTCCAAGGCCTGGTCACCGATCCGCAGGAGGTGCCCACCGCAGACGCCTCGGTCGTCATCACCAAGCGGACCGGCGGGTCGGTCTCGTGGGTGCGAACCGACGCGGAGGGCCGCTACGTCCTGCCCCTCCCCCACGAAGGGGTCTATGACCTCACGGCGGTGCACCGTGCGACGGGGGCGACCACCAGCCGTGTCCTCATGGTCGGCGGACGCTCGGTCGAGGTGGACCTCCGGCTGCAGGAAGCCGCGATCAGTGCGACGGGTGCAGCCGCCGGGCCGCCTCGGCGAGCGTCCCGGTGAGGGAGGGGTAGACGGTGGAGCTGGCGGCCACCTGGTCGACCGACAACCGGTTCTGCACCGCGATGGAGACCGGGAAGATCAGCTCCGAGGCGCGGGGCGCGACGACCACACCGCCGAGAACCGTCCCGGTGCCGCGGTAGGCGAAGAGCTTGACGAAACCCTCGCGGATGCCGAGCATCTTCGCCCGCGGGTTGCGCGAGAGCGGCATCATCACGGTCTCGATGTCCGGGTCGTCCGCCTCGGCGGCGCTGACCCCGACGGTCGCGATCTCCGGGTCGGTGAAGACGTTGCTGGCCACGGCCGACATCCGCAGCGGGGTCACCGCGTCCCCGAGGGCGTGCGCCATCGCCGTGCGACCCTGCACCGCGGCGACCGAGGCCAGGGCGAACACGCCGGTGCAGTCGCCCGCTGCGTAGATCCCGCGGACCGAGGTGCGCGAGACGCGGTCGGTGACGATGTGCCCCGAGTCGCTCAGCTCGACGCCGAGCTCGGCCAGACCGAGGTCGGCGGTCCGCGGGACGGCACCGACGGCGATGAGCACGTGGCTACCCCGGACCTCCCGACCGTCCTCGAGGGTGACGACGACGCCCTCGCCCTCACGCCGGGCGCCGGCCATCCGGGAGCGATTGAGGATCGTCATCCCGCGCCGGCGGAAGACGTCCTCGATGACCGCGGCCGCGTCCTGGTCCTCCTGGGGCAGCACCAGGTCGCGGGAGGAGACGAGGGTGACGTCGCTGCCGAGACCGAGGTAGGCCTGCGCGAGCTCGGCGCCGGTGACTCCCGATCCGACGACGATGAGCCTCTCCGGCAGCTCCGGCAACTGGTAGATCTGCTGCCAGGTGAGGATCCGCTCCCCGTCCGGCACGGCGGAGTCGAGTACCCGCGGAGTGGCGCCGGTGCTGACGAGGACGACGTCGGCGTCGATCACCTCGGTCGCGTCGTCGGTCTCGACGACGACCCGGCCGGGGGTCTCCAGCCGACCGCGCCCGGCGAGGACGCGCACGCCGACCTCGGCCAACCGGGTCGAGATGTCCGCCGACTGGGCGGCCGCCAGGCCCAGGACGCGCTGGTTGATGCTCGCGAGGTCGGCGACCGGGTCGGTGGCCGGGTCACCGTCCTCGTCCTCGAGGTGCACCCCGAGCTCGGAGGCGATCTCGATGCCGCCGAGGTAGTCGGCGGTCGCGATCAGCGTCTTGCTGGGGACCGCGTCGGTCAGCACCGCAGCGCCACCGATGCCGTCCCGGTCGATGACGGTGACGGTCGCACCGAGCTGGGCGGCCACCAGAGCCGCCTCGTAGCCGCCGGGGCCACCGCCGAGGATCACAACTGAGCTGCTACGTGTCACGCCCCCATCCAACCACCCTTGTACATTGCGGATGTGACCCAGCACAGCGCAGACCAGGACCCCTTCGCCCTCGCCCGCGACGCCGCGGCGGTCATCGCCGAACGCACCGGCGTCGGCACCCATGACGTCGCCCTCGTCCTCGGCTCCGGCTGGGGGCAGGCCGCCGACCTCGTCGGCGCGACCGAGGCCGCCTTCGACCAGACCGACGTGCCCGGGTTCGCCGCTGCCACCGTGGCGGGCCACTCCGGGCAGGTGCGCTCGGTGGACATCGCCGGGTCCGGTCGTCGGGCGCTCGTCTTCGGTACCCGCACGCACTTCTACGAGGGGCGGGGAGTGCGCGCCGTCGTCCACGCGGTGCGCACCGCTGCCGCTGCCGGGTGCCGCACGATCGTGCTGACCAACGGGTGCGGCGGACTGCGACCCGAGTGGGCCCCCGGCACCCCGGTCCTGATCAGCGACCACCTGAACCTCACCGCGAGCTCACCGGTCGAGGGCGCGAACTTCGTGGACCTCACCGATCTGTACAGCCCGCGCCTGCGGGACCTCGCCCGCGAGGTCGACCCCTCACTCGGCGAGGGCGTGTACGCGCAGTTCCGCGGCCCGCACTACGAGACGCCGGCCGAGGTGCGCATGGCAGGAGTCCTCGGTGCCGACCTGGTCGGGATGAGCACCACGCTCGAGGCCATCGCCGCCCGCGAAGCCGGGCTGGAGGTGCTCGGCGTCTCGCTGGTGACGAACCAGGCTGCCGGCATCAGTGAGACGCCGCTGGCGCACGAGGAGGTCGTTGCCGCCGGCCGGGCGGCCGCCGACCGGTGCGGTCGCCTGCTCGCCGACATCGTCGGCCGGATCTGAGGCCGCGCATGGAGCACCGCGGGCGGCACAGCACCCCTTCCCCCGTCGACGACCTGCGGCAAGCCGCTCACGAGTGGGCCGTCGACGACCCGGACCCGCAGACCCGTGCCGAGCTGGAGGCGGTCATCACTGCCGCCGAAGGGGGTGACCCCGCCGCGGTCGCCGACCTCACCGACCGCTTCACCGGCCTTCTGCAGTTCGGGACGGCCGGCCTGCGCGGCGCTCTCGGCGCCGGTCCGAACCGGATGAACCGTGCCGTCGTCATCCGGGCCGCTGCCGGCCTCGTCGCCCACCTGCGGCAGGGGACGGAGACCCCCTTCGTCGTCATCGGCCGGGACGCCCGGTACAAGTCCGACGCCTTTGCCATCGACACCGCCGCCGTGGTCACCGCAGCCGGTGGCCGCGCAGCGCTCCTGCCGGAGCCGTTGCCGACACCGGTGCTCGCGTTCGCCATCCGCCACCTCGGCGCGGACGCCGGGGTCATGGTCACGGCCAGCCACAACCCGCCCCAGGACAACGGCTACAAGGTCTACCTCGGCGACGGCAGCCAGATCGTGCCCCCGGTCGACGAGCAGATCGCTGACCGGATCACCCGGGTCGAGTCCGTCGCGTCCGTGGCGCGGGCCGAGTCCGGGTGGGAGGTGCTCGGGGACGAGATCGTCGAGGCCTACCTCACGGCGATCACTGCCGTCGTGGCCCCCGACACGCCTCGTGACGTGCGGATCCTGCACACCTCCCTGCACGGCGTCGGGGACGTCACGGTTCAGCGGGCCTTCGCCCGCGCCGGCTTCCCCGAACCGCGCCGGGTGCCCGGTCAGGCGGAGCCCGACCCCGACTTCCCCACCGTCAACTTCCCGAACCCGGAGGAGGACGGCGCTCTTGACCTCGCCCTCGCCGCGGCCCGGGAGGCCTCCCCCGACCTCGTCATCGCCAACGACCCCGACGCCGACCGGTGCGCCGTGGCGGTACCGGACGCCCAGGTCGACGGCGGGTGGCGGCTGCTGCGCGGCGACGAGCTCGGGGCCCTGCTCGCCTCGCACCTGATCATGCGTGGCGTCCCCGAAGGGCGCCGGATGGCCAACTCCATCGTCTCCTCACGCCTGCTCGCGGCGATGTGCGAGCTGGCGGGGGTGCCCCACGAGGAGACCCTGACCGGGTTCAAGTGGATCGCGCGCGTACCCGACCTGCACTACGGCTACGAGGAGGCGCTCGGCTACTGCGTCGCCCCGGACCTGGTCAAGGACAAGGACGGCATCTCGGCCGCCCTGCTCATCGCGGAGCTCACCGCCGTCCTCAAGGCCGAGGGGCGGTCGCTGCAGTCCGTCCTCGACGACCTGCACACCCGGCTCGGGGTCCACGCGACCGATGCCCTCTCCGTCCGGGTGAGCGACCTGACCGACCTCGGGGTGCTCATGGACCGCCTGCGGGCTGCCCCACCGGTGGAGCTCGCCGGTTCACCCGTCACCGACGCGGACGACCTCTCGCTCGGCGACGGCCGACTGCCACCCACGGACGGGTTGCGGTATCTCCTGGCGGACGCGACCCGGATCATCGTGCGGCCCTCGGGTACGGAGCCGAAGCTGAAGGTCTACCTCGAGGCGATCGAACCGGTCGACCGCCACGAGGATCTCGCTGCCGCACGCGAGCGTGCGGCGGCGCGTCTGGCCGCCGTGCGCGCCGCGATGGAGCGGCTCACCGCCCTCCCCTGACCGGTCGTAGACTCTCCCGCTGTGAGTGCGCCCGACCAGACCCCAGCCACCGGGCGGGTCGTCGTCCTCGCCGGCCCGAGTGGCTCGGGCAAGTCGCGCCTCGCCGACCGTCTGAGCCGAGCCCACGGGTGGCCGATCGTGCGTCTCGACGACTTCTACAAGAGCGCCGACGCCCCTGGACTGCCGCGAAGCGACGAGCTGGGGATGGTCGACTGGGACCACCCGGACAGCTGGGACCAGGATGCGTCCGTCTCGGCGCTCTCTCGACTGCTCGAGCAGGGCACGGCGTCCATGCCGATCTACGACATCAGCACCTCCAGCACTCTCGGAGAGCACACCGTGACGGCCCGTCCCGAGGACCTGGTCGTCGCCGAGGGGATCTTCGCGGCCGAGGCCGTCCCCGCACTGCGTGCGGCTGGACTGCTGCACTCCGCGTGGTGCATCCGCCACCACCGCTGGCACACCTTCGTGCTGCGCCTCGTGCGAGACCTTGCCGAGCGGCGGAAACCACCGCTGACGCTGATCCGACGGGGGCTGGTGCTCACGCGCGAGGAGCCTCGGGTCGTCGCGCGCCACGTCGCCCTCGGGGCCAGGGTCGCCTCTCCGAGGCAGGCCGAGCAGATCCTCTCCCGGATCTGAGGAGCGCCCGATGTCCCCGACGTCCTACCGCACCATCGCCCGCGACGGCGAGGCGGAGATCGAGGTGAAGCGCTCCCGCTTCCGCTGCACGCTCGCGCGGGTCGAGTCGCAGGACGCTGCACGCGCGGTCGTGCAGAGGGTGCGCAAGGAGCACTGGGACGCCCGACACCACTGCTCGGCCCTCGTGATCGGTCCTGGTGGCGAGCTGCACCGCTCCTTTGACGATGGCGAACCGTCCGGCAGTGCGGGGGCGCCGATGCTGGAGGTGCTGCGCGGGCGGGAGGTCAGCGACGTCGTCGCCGTCGTCACCCGGTGGTTCGGTGGGGTCCTGCTGGGTACCGGCGGGTTGGCCCGCGCCTATGGTGACGCGGTCAGAGTCGCTCTGGATTCGGTGGACACGATGCCACGGTCACTGGCCCTCGAGTACGAGCTGGCTGTCTCCCACTCCGAAGCGGGCCGCATCGAGAACGATCTGCGCTCGCGCGGGGTCCGGATCCTCGAGACCACCTACGCCACCGAGGTGACGCTGCGACTCGGCGTACCGGCCGACCGAGCAGGTGCGCTCGCTCCCACCGTGGCGGAGCTCACCGCGGGCTCCGGCCGCCTCGTCGAGGTCGGCTCGCGCTGGGTCGATCGGCCCTCGGGGCAACCGTAGGATCGAGGCATGACGCGTCCCCCCTTCACCCCCGGCAGCACCCTGACCGTCCAGGACGTCGCCGACCTCATCGACCACGCCCTGCTCAAGCCCGAGCTGACGCCCGACGAGGTCGCCGCCTCCGTCCGCGAGCTCGCCGGGCAGCACATCTGGAGCGTCTGCGTGCGACCCGGCGACGTGGTCCTGGCTGCCGCGACCATCGCCGAGGTCGCGGACAGCCCGACACGGGTGTGCACCGTGATCGGCTTCCCGCACGGGACGACGTCCACCGCCGCCAAGGTGGCCGAGTCCCGCCAGGCCCTCGCCGACGGTGCGACCGAGCTGGACATGGTGCTCAACATCGGCCGGTTGCGCGGCGGGGACCTCGCGTCGGTGCGCGACGACATCGCGGCGGTGGTCGAGGTCGGCCACGGGGCAGACGCGCTGGTCAAGGTCATCTTCGAGACCGCCCTGCTCGACGAGACCGCGAAGATCGACGCCTGCCGGGCCAGCGCTGAGGCGGGTGCCGACTTCACGAAGACCGCCACCGGCTTCGCGGGCGGTGGCGCCACACTCGCCGATGTCGCCCTCATGCGGGAGCACACCCCGGCGCGGATGGAGGTCAAGGCCTCCGGCGGGGTGCGCGACATCCCGACCCTGCTGGCGATGCTCGCGGAGGGAGTCACCCGCATCGGCACCTCGAGCACGGAGAAACTGCTCGCCGAGGCCGGCGATCCCGGGCCGGGCGGGCTCGTCGTCCCCGAGCCCGGTCGACGCGGAGGCCCCGCCACCCCCGACGGCTACTGAGACACTCGCGGCGGTGCTGGTCCACCTCCGGCATCCCGACGGGCGGCCGGGCACCGGATGTCCCTCGGCCTCCGTCCGGCGAGGTGAAGCAGAGTTCTCAGGTGCAGCGGAAGACGGCTCGCCCGTGAGAACCGTTGGCGGCCTGGACGGCGACGACGTCCCGGACCACATCGAAGACGTGCTTGAGTGGGAGCGGTGTGTCGGCCACCTGCAGGTGTCGGTTGGTGACTCCGACCGGGTGCCACCAGGCACCGTCCGCGGCCAGGGTGGGCTCGGGCTCGATGGAGTCGAGGGTGATCTCCACCCCCTTCGCCGCGTAGCCCTCTTGGGCAACGGGACGGACCAGGCGGTCCTCCTCCGCGACCCCGAGGGAGGCCAGGGTGCCCAGGAGGTCTCCGGCTGCGGGAGCGTCCTCGGGCAGGTACGTCGCGGCCACCCGGACACGGAACCCGAGTTCGCGGGCCAGCTGGATGCCCTCGAGGGCGCGCCGGTGCGAGCCGGCACCACGCTCCCGGTCGTGCAGCTGCGGACCGGCCGAGTCCAGACTGATCTGCAGCGTGACCCGGTCCCGGTCGAAGGACTCCAGGACCTCACGACGCCGGCCACGCCCGTAGACCATCGCATTGGTCAGCAGGGTTACCGGCACGTGCGCAGCGGTGCGGGCCACGAACGCGCCGAGGTCAGGATGCAGGAAGGGCTCACCACCGGTGATGAGCAGCTCCCGCCCTCCCTGCTGGGCGAACTCTGCTGCCGCACTCGCGGCGGTCTCGACCGGCATCAGGCGCTGGTCGGCACGCGGTGAGGACGCGGCACAGCAGTAGGTGCACGCCAGGTTGCAGTGGAAGTTCGAGTACAGCCACAGCCGGGTACCCACGGTTGCGGGCGCCGCGGAAGAGTACTCGACGTCCGACGCGACGGTGCGGTCGCCACCACCAGGGGCCGTCCGGCCACGCTCGATCCACAGACGCCAAGGGCCGGGGTCGGCGTCGGCTGTGTCATCGACGACCGCAAGCAGGTCGTGGCCCGCCAAGCGGGCCCACGCGGGCAGATCGGCGAGCACCGACCCCTCGTTGGTGTACAGGAGCAGCACGGCGCCCTCGTCGATGCGCCGCATGCGAGACGTGATGGCAAGCAGCAGACCGCTCCCGCAGTCCTGGTCACCGCCGTCGTACTCCAGGGCGACAGTCCGGGTGGGAGCATCCCGGGGCGGCAGCGCCGTGCGCTCTGGCATCAGACGCCTGGCCCTAGAAGGACAACGACGACGCGCCGTCGGCCAGCAACGCCACCAGCGAGGCCCCACCGACGATGGTCGCACCTTCGATGAGGTCCTCCTCGCCGATCCCACGCTTCTTGGCGCACGGACTGCAGACCAAGAAGGTGCCCCCAGCCTCGATGTAGCTGGAGACCAGCTCCGACATGGGTGCGAAGCCCTCCTCGTGCAGGGTGTCGGCGACTCCCGTGACGGCGAGTCGGGTGCCCTCGGACGACAGGAAGACCGTGGTTTCCTGCGATGAGGCGACGGAGGCGCCGGCGATGACGATGGCGACGCTGGTGCGGTCGACGTCGTCGACCGAGTGGGTCAGGTTGATGATGAGTCCGTTCATGGTGGTTCCTCTCGTGGGTGAGCCTGGGGCGGAGCCGGATCCGGACGCCGAAGTCGTGCCTGTGAAGTGCTGCGCGGCCGGTCGGAGAGCCGGATGTCGAAGTGGGCACGACCTCCGGCGGTGAGGCCCTGTCCGAGGTAGCGATGCCCCGTGAGGTGGCACCAGGCCGGCAGATCGATGGGCGCTGCTGGATCTGTGGCCAGGAGACGCAGCGTGCTGCCGGGAGCGAGCGTGCGGCTGCGTGCAGCCAGGACAAGCAGGAGTTCCCCGCAGCCGCGGTCGCCGCCGTCGACGACGTGGATGCTCATCGTGCAACCGACGGCGATGCGGGCTGCTGACGGCTGTGCGTGGTTGCCGCGGACGTCTGCCGTGTGACCGCGAGCGCCACGACGGCGAGGCAGAGCAGGAATCCCGCTGAGGTGGTCGTGCCGCCGAGCACCGGGTCGCTGAACCCCACCTGGATGTACAGCGACAGCGCCGCCACCGTCGCGGTGACCGCTGCCCCCATGGCCGTCGCACGACCGCCCGCACCTGAACCAGGTCTCGAGGCGGCGAGCAGCAGGACGCCGATGAGCAGGAGCACGAGGCCGCCCCCGAGGTTGTAGGCCCCCAGGCTGACGGACGGGTCGCTCGAGCCGACCTCGTAGCCGCTGGCCGCCAACGGGTCATCGAGCGACCCCACGACCGCAACCAGGCCGACGAGCATCGCCAGCACTCCCCACGACCGGAGCACGGGGATACCCCGGGACAGCCCCGCACGGATGGCATCCGTGGACAGCACCCTGCCGGCGGAGCTGAACAGGATCATCAGGTGGGCGCCGATCATCAACCAGTAGGACCAGGGCCACTCGGCAGGCGCGTAGGCGACCGAGAGCGCGATGGCGACCGATTGAGCGATTCCCACCGCAGCCGCCACTCGGACCCAGGTGCCGGTCAGGAGCATGACCGCCAGACCGGTCTCAACGACGAGCACGACCCATCCGAAGGCCTGGAAGTGGGGCAGGACGGCGTGCTCGACCACCCAGCTGAACGGAGGAAACACCGGGTCGCTGACGGCGTAGCCGGTGAATTTGAAGAGGCCGTTGCCCGCCTCTTGGCCGAAGTCAGGCGCCCGCTTCCACGCCACGTTGTACAACCACATCAGGCCGAGCAGCACCCGCAGGGCGGCCGCCGCCCGTGCGCTTCCGATGGGCGCCTTGTCGACTGCTGGGCTCACCAGCCACCGGAGTCCCGTGTGCGCCAACTTCCTCACCTGGTCCTGTCCGAGCGCCGGCCGAACGGCCCGTGGACCCGGACCCCCACGACGACGCGATGGAACGTGCAGTGTGTGGCATGACTCACACTACCGGTCCGTGCAAGGTCAACCAGAGGTCGGGGCCGGCGACGACATCTCGGGGAGCACGGCGCCCGACACCCGCGGACGTCTCCCCTCGCTGCGACCGTTCCCCTGAGCCCCTCGACGTCAGTCCGTCGGGGAAGCTGCGGCGTACCCGGGCTTGATGATGCCCTCGATCAGCTCGAGCCGTTCATCGAAGGGAAGGAAGGCGGACTTCATCGCGTTCGTCGTCACCCAGCGAAGGTCGGCAAGGTCCCAACCCGCATCGGTGACGAGGGCGTGCATCTCCGTGGTCATCGACGTGTCCGACATCAGTCGGTTGTCGGTGTTGAGGGTGACGCGATAGCGCAATCGGGTCAGCAACGTGATCGGGTGGGCCGCGATGGACGGTGCTGCTCCCGTCTGGACGTTGCTGTGCGGGCACATCTCCAGGGGAACCCGGGTGTCTCGCACGTACGCGGCCAGACGCCCCAGTCGCAGCTGTGACGGGTCCTCGAGCACCGCGGCGTTGGCTCCCAACGGGTCGTCGGTGACGGTGCCGCCGCCGAAACCGATGTCGTCGACGATGCGCACGCCGTGGCCGAGGCGGTCCGCACCGCACCACTGCAGGGCCTCCCAGATGCTCGGCAACCCGAAGGCCTCACCGGCGTGGATGGTGAAGTGTGCGTTCTCCCGCCTGAGGTACTCGAAGGCATCGAGGTGACGACTCGGCGGGTGTCCCGCCTCGGCGCCCGCGATGTCGAATCCGGCCACGCCCCGGTCCCGGTAGTTCACCGCGAGCTCGGCGATCTCGCGGGACTTGGCTGCGTGCCGCATCGCGGTCAGCAGGCCCCGCACGACGATCGGGTGCCCCTCGGCGGCAGCCTCCTCCTCGCCCTCGCGGAAACCGGCATCCACCTCCTCGACGACCTGTTCCAGGGTGAGACCGGCCTCGAGGTGCTGCTCCGGGGCGTAGCGCGACTCGGCGTACACGACGCCATCGCGAGCGAGGTCGAGGACCGACTCCCGGGCGACGCGACGCAGCGCCGGAGCGGTCTGCATGACCCCGACGGTGTGCGCGAAGGTCTCGAGGTAGCGCTCCAGCGAGCCGGAGTCCGCCGAGTCCCGGAACCAGCGGGCCAAGCCCTCCGCCGTGCGCTGCGCACCGTCGACCGGCAGGTCGTGGCCGACCTCGTCGGCAATCTCCAGGACGGTGGCCGGTCGGACTCCTCCGTCGAGGTGGTCGTGGAGGACGACCTTGGGAAGGGCGCGGATCACCCGCTCGTCGGGACTCACCCCTCGTCCTCGCGATTGACCGTGTCGGGAGCGAATGCCGGAGTGCAGATCGCGACGTACTCGGCACCGTCCGCGCCGGTCGAGTAGCGGACCCGCTCTCCCGCCGCGGTCACGACGCTCTGACCGGCCGTCACGGTGGTGGTGCCGCCATCGTGCTCGACGAGGACCGTCCCGGCGATGACGAGGGTGACCTCGTCGAACTGCGGGCGTTGGGCCGGCTCGGACCACCCCGCCGGTGCCTTCATGTGGGCGACGGACATCGCATCGGTGCCTGTCGCGATGCGACCGACGTGCTCGGCGATGACCTTGCCTCCCGGTACGTCGATGATCGAGGGAGTGTCGTTGAGCTCGGGCATCATCATCCTCCTGAACTGATCCGGTCGAGCACGACCGAGCGGGGCGCCGGGATCGTGCTGCTGATTCGCCAGGCACCGTCCAGCGCCTCGATCGCCCGGCCGAAGCGCTCCGGGGTGTCCGTGTGCAAGGTCAACAGCGGGTCGCCACGCCGGACCGGCTCCCCCGGCCGGGCATGCAGCTCCACACCGGCGGCAGCCTGTACCGGGTCCTCCTTGCGGGCCCGACCGGCGCCGAGGCGCCAGGCAGCGAGGCCGACGGCGAAGGCATCGACGTGCTCGAGGTGGCCGTCGGCGTCCGCGGTGATGGTCTCGGTCGACGCAGCGGTCGGCAGCGGCGCGTCCGGGTCCCCGCCCTGGGCGGAGATCATCCGGCGCCACACGTCCATCGCGCGGCCGTCGGCGAGCGCGGCCCGCAGCTCGTCGGGGCCCACCTCACGACCCGCAGCGCGGGTCATCTCGTCGGCGATGGCCACGGTCAGCTCGACGACGTCCTGCGGGCCGCCCCCGGCGAGGACCTCGAGCGACTCGCGGACCTCGAGGCCGTTGCCGGCGGTCAGTCCGAGCGGTACCGACATGTCGGTGATCAGCGCGACGGTGCGGACGCCGGCATCGGTGCCGAGGTCGACCATGGTGCGGGCCAGCTCGGTGGCGTCCTGCCGCGTCTTCATGAAGGCACCCGAGCCGACCTTGACGTCGAGCACGAGCGAGCCGGTGCCCTCGGCGATCTTCTTGCTCATGATGGAGCTGGCAATGAGCGGGATGGCCTCCACCGTGCCGGTGACGTCCCGAAGGGCGTAGAGCTTCTTGTCGGCCGGGGCGAGTCCGGCGCCGGCCGCGCAGATGACGGCACCGACGTCCTCGAGCTGCGCCAGCATCGCCTCGTTGGTGAGGTCCGCCTGCCAACCGGGGATCGCTTCGAGCTTGTCAAGGGTGCCTCCGGTGTGTCCGAGGCCTCGCCCGGAGAGCTGGGGCACCGCGACGTCGAAGACGGCGACCAGCGGCGCGAGCGGGAGGGTGATCTTGTCGCCCACTCCGCCCGTGGAGTGCTTGTCCGCGGTGGGCCGGCTGAGCGAGGCGAAGTCCATCCGCTCGCCGCTGTCGATCATCGCCGTGGTCCACCGGGAGATCTCCGGTCGGGTCATGCCGTTGAGCAGGATGGCCATGGCCAGCGAGGACATCTGCTCGTCGGCGACGACGCCGCGGGTGTAGGCGTCGACCACCCAGTCGATCTGGGAGTCGCTCAACTCACCCCGGTCACGCTTGGCGCGGATGACGTCGACGACGTCGTGGTTCTCGACCGGATCACTCACGGTGCTCCCTTCGTCAGGTCCTGCGCCCCGAAGGCCTGGGGCAGGATCTCGGTGAGGGAGAGATCTCCCTCCGGTGTGCGGATGAGGCACTCGGCTCCGCCGTGCTCCCACAGCAACTGGCGACACCGCCCGCACGGCATGAGCGTCTCGCCCCGTGCGTCGACGCACCAGACAGCGACGAGCCGACCCCCTCCCGTGCGGACCAGATCGCTGATCAGGCCGCACTCGGCACACAGACCCACCGCGTACGAGGCGTTCTCGACGTTGCACGCACTGAGCAGCCGTCCGTCGTCGGCGAATCCGGCGACCCCGACCGGGAAGTCGGAGTACGGGGCGTAGGCACGCTCCATGGCCTCGACGGCAGCGGCGTGCAGCTGCTGCCACCCGTCCTCGGTCAGGGTCGCCACGTCAGTGGCCCTCGCCCCGGCGGTAGACCTTGCCGTTGGCCGCCGGCATGCGTAGTCGTTGGCTGGCAAAGGCCAGCACGAGCAAGGTCGTCAGGTGCGGGGCGAAGCGGGTGAAGTCCCCCGGGATGGTGTCCGTGAGCAGCCACAGGACGACCACGCCGATGCCGGCGGCGATGGCCACGCTGCCCTGGACGAGTCGCTGGCGGCGCACGATCTGCCACCCACCGATGGCCAGGATCAGGACGCCGACGAGGAGCAGCAGCGCGTGGATGGCCTCGCCACCACCGCGCAGCTGGAGGGCGTCGATGTAGCCGAAGAGCCCGGAACCCATGAGGACACCGCCGGGGCGCCAGTTGCCGAAGATCATCGCTGCGAGACCGATGTAGCCGCGACCGCCGGTCTGGTCCTCGCGATAGGCGCTCGAGGCGACCATGGCCAGGAAGCCACCACCGAGACCGGCGAGGCCTCCTGACACGGTGACCGCGATGTACTTGTACAGGTAGACGTTGATGCCGAGGGTCTCGGCGGAGGCCGGCGACTCCCCGCAGCTGCGCACCCGCAGGCCGAAGGAGGTGTGCCACAGCACCCACCACGTGCCCAGGATGAGCAGCAGCGCGACGACGGTGAGCATGGACAGGTCGGTGGTCACTCCGCGCAGCAGCGCTGCGACGTCGGAGACGAAGAACCAGCCGCGGTCCTCGATCGACCCCAGCAGGTCGGAGACGCCGGGCAGGCTCACGCTCGGAAGCGACGGCAGTGGGGGCGACTGGACGTCGCTCCCGCCCTCGAGCTCACCGAAGAACCGTGCGGCGAGATAGCTGGCCACACCGAGCGCGACGATGTTCAACGCGACACCGGAGACGATGTGGTCCACGCCGAAGGTGACCGTGGCCAGCGCGTGCACGAGACCACCGAGTGCGCCGCAGACCACGGCGCCCAGGACGCCCATCCACGGCCCGCCGTGGATGGCGCCGAAGGCGGCCCCCCAGGTCCCGAGGATCATCATCCCCTCGAGCCCGATGTTGATCACCCCGGCCCGCTCGGACCACAGGCCGCCCAGACCGGCGAGCGCGAGCGGCATCGCCCAGGCCAGCGCGGCGCTGATCGTCCCCGAGGAGAAGATGTCGTCCTGGCCGGTGATCTCACGGACGATCGCGATGACCACGATCGCGACGGCCAGTCCGATGGGCCACGCCCAGAACGGGAAGCGGCGTCCCTTCGGCAGTGGCTCCGTCCGCGTCTCGGGGGCGCTCACGAGCGTGCTCATGCCGAGGCTCCTTCCGCTGTGGCACCGGCGTCGAGCTGCCGGGTGACCTGCTTCTGCTCCAGCCGTTGCTCGAACCGGTGGACGACCTCGTAGGCGATGACGACCGCCAGGAGGATCACGCCCTGGATGATGTAGACGAGGGCCGGAGATACACCGGCCTGCAGCTGCAGACCGTCGGACGCCTTCTCCAGCCAGGACCAGAGCAGGGCGGCGAAGGCCATCCCCACCGCGTGGTTGCGTCCCAGGAGTGCCACGCCGATACCGATGAAGCCGACGCCCTCCTGGAAGTTGAGTCCGTAGCTGTGGTCGGCGCCGAAGAAGGCCGGCATGCCGATGAGCCCGGCCACGGCACCCGAGCCGATCATCGCGAAGAGCACCATGCGCGGCACCTTCACGCCGCTGGCGAGGGCCACCGTCTCGGACTCGCCCGTGGCGCGCACGTCGAAGCCCAATCGGGTGCGGTTGATGACGAACCAGTAGACGACGCCGACGATGATCGCCAGGACGAGCAGCGTGTAGACGAGGTTGGGCGCGTCGGGGACGAGTGGCAGCCCCTCGAGCTGACTCGACTGCGGGATGGTCGTCGTGTTGCGGGTGTTGCTCCCCTCGGCACGGTGACCCCAGGTGCGCAGTCCCCAACCGACGAGTCCCGCCGAGATCATGTTGAGCATGATCGTCGAGATGACCTCGGACACCCCGCGCTTGACCTTCAGCCAGCCGGCGATCCCGGCCCAGAAGCCACCGACGGCCATGGCGACCAGCATCGCGAAGATGATGTTCAGTGGCCCCGGGAGGTATCCCTGCCCGGCGAAGACCGCCGCAGCGAACGTGGCCAGCCGGTACTGTCCGTCGACGCCGATGTTGAACAGCTTCATCTTGAAACCGATCGCGACGGCGACGGCGGCGATGTAGTAGGTGATCGCGCTGTTGAAGGTGTTGACGAGCGTGCGTGGTCGCGGCTCGGACAGCAGCGTCTGCCACACGAGCCCGACCGGGTCCCCCACCGCGACGAGCACGATCGAGGTGACGACGAAGGCCACGACCACGGCCAGGAGTGGTGCCGAGAGGTTCAGCGCCAACCGGCGCGGGGAGAGCATCACGAGGCGTCCTTCCCGGCTCCGGTCATCGCACTGCCCAGCTGCTGACTGGTCACGCTCTCCGGATCGAACTCGTCGGTGAGCCGTCCGCGCAGGATGACCCGGATCGTGTCGGAGAGCCCGATGAGCTCCTCGAGGTCGGCGCTGATGAGCAGCACGGCAAGCCCCTCCCGGCGGGCTCGGCGGATGAGATCCCAGATCGCCGCCTGCGCCCCGACGTCGACACCACGGGTCGGGTGGCTGGCGATGAGCACCTTGGGGCGGTGGCTCATCTCGCGACCGATGATCAGCTTCTGCTGGTTTCCGCCGGAGAGCGACCCGGCGGTGACGTGGATGCTCGGGGTACGCACGTCGTAGTCGGCCACGATGCGTTCGGTGTCGGCACGTGCGGCGGCGGGGGTGAGGATCCCCCTCCGGGAGGAGGGGGCCTCGGTCTGGTGCCCGAGCATGCGGTTCTCCCACAAGGGCGCGTCGAGGAGGAGGCCCTGGCGGTGCCGGTCCTCGGGGATGTACCCGACGCCGGCCTCGCGGATGCTGCGCACGTCCCAGTCGGAGATGTCGGTCCCCTCGAGCGAGATCCGCCCGGCAGAGGGCTCCCGTACACCCATGAGGACCTCGACCAGCTCCGCCTGGCCGTTGCCCTCGACGCCGGCGATGCCGAGGACCTCGCCGGCCCGGATGCGCAGCTCCACGTCCGTCAGGAGCGTGCGCCCGTCACCGTCAAGGGTGACGCCCGCGGCCTCGAGGACGGCGCGATCGGTGACTGTCGACGCCTCGCTCTCGGGTAGCGGAAGCTCGCTGCCGACCATGAGCTCGGCGAGCTGGCGGGCGGTGACGTCGCCGGGCAGGACGGTGTCGACAGTGGTCCCGCGGCGGACCACGGTGATGCGGTCGGCGACGGAGAGCACCTCGTCGAGCTTGTGGGAGATGAACAGGACGGTGATGCCCTCCCGCTTCAGCTCGCGCAGGTTGCCGAAGAGCTCGTCGACCTCCTGGGGCACGAGGACCGCGGTCGGCTCGTCGAGGATGATGGTGCGGGCACCGCGGTAGAGGACCTTGAGGATCTCCACGCGCTGGCGGGCCCCGACCCCCAGGTCGGCGACGAGGGCACCGGAGTCGATGTCGAGGCCGTACTCGTCGGAGATCCGGTCGATCTCCGCTCGGGCCGCCGTGCCGATGCCATGCAGCTTCTCCGCCCCGAGGACGACGTTCTCGGTGACGGTGAGGTTGTCGGCGAGCATGAAGTGCTGGAAGACCATGCCGACGCCGTGCTTGATCGCGTCCGCGGGAGAGTGCAGCGAGACCTGGTCGCCGTTGATGCGGATGGTGCCCTCATCGGGACGCTGGACACCGTAGAGGATCTTCATCAGCGTGGACTTGCCCGCGCCGTTCTCGCCGACGATCGCGTGCACCGTCCCCCGCGTCACAGCGAACGAGACGTCGTGGTTGGCGACGACCCCGGGGAAGCGCTTGGTGATCCCCTCGACTTCGACGGCCAGCTCGCCGCTGGGCGCGCCGGTGGACGAAGGGGGGACCGGGACGGTCGTGCTCATGGTGCCTCCGTGGTGCGTCTGCGACGTGCTGCCGCAGGCGAAGGATACTGCCGACACACCTCGGGTCCGGCCACGCGCACTGCACGCGTGACCGGACCCGAGGTTCAGTCGATCTGCGTCACTTGGACGGGACGGTGATCTCCCCGTCGATGATCTTCTGCTTGTACTCGTCGAGCTTGTCCGTGATGTCGTCGATCTTGCCGCCCGTGGTGGAGTACGAGACACCGCCGTCCTTGAGGTCGAACTCGACCAGGCCGGAGATGTCCTCGCCCTCGGTCGCCGCCTTGAGGTAGTCGAAGACCGCGACGTTCACGTTCTTGACCATCGAGGTGATGATGACGTCCTGCACGTCCTGCTCGGCCGTCTTGGCCTGGTCGGAGTCGACGCCGATGGCCATCTTCTTGTTCTCCTTGGCGGCCTCGAAGAGGCCGGCACCGGAGCCGCCGGCCGCGTGGTAGATCACGTCAGCGCCCTTGTCGTACATCCCCTCCGCGGCGGTCTTGCCCTTGGCCGGGTCGGCAAAGCCGGACCCGTCCTCGGCGAGGTACTTGGTCTGGATGTCGATGTCCTCGTCGACGGCCTTCGCGCCCGCCTTGAAACCGGCCTCGAACTTGTTGATCAGCGGCACGTCGGTGCCACCGATGAAGCCGACCTTGCCGCTCTTGGACTTCAGGGCCGCCGCGGACCCGACGAGGAAGGATCCCTCGTGCTCGGCGAAGACGAGCTGGGCGATGTTGTCGCCCTCGGAGGCCTCGGACGCGTCGTCGATGATCGCGAAGTTGACGTCCGGGTTGTCCTTGGCCGCGTTACCGATGGCCTTGGCGTAGATGTAGCCGACACCGACGATGTTGGTGCAGCCCACGTTGACCAGCTGGTTGAGACGGTCCTCGCGAGCGGCGTCGTTCTCGCCCTGGCTCGCCTCGACCTCCTCGGTCTCGATGCCCAGCTCGTCCTTGGCCTGGTCAAGACCCTTGGCGGCGGAGTCGTTGAACGACTGGTCGCCGCGCCCGCCGACGTCGTAGGCGAGGCACGCCTTGACGTCCGTCCCGGACCCGGACGCCGACGTCTCGTCCTCGGTGCTGCTGCTGCCGCCGCAGGCGGTCAGTGCCAGGGCGGCCACTGACATGATCGATGCAGCCTTCACGGTGTGACGCAAGGCGCTCTCCTTCTTCACAGGGGTTCTCGGGCACGCATGTGCCATCAGGGGATGCTACGTGCCGTTCTCTCGGGGCCTGCCACCAGTTGGCCCTCGTCCACCCAACTGTTATGAGACCGCGATGCAATCTCCTCGGATGAGTCGTGGACGCCGCCGGCAGCCCCGGTCGATCCCCTCGGCCCTCAGCCGTCCTGATCGAGCCGGGTCCACTCCCCAGCGGCAGCGAGGGTGAGCAACGCCGTCCCGTTGCGCACCGCGGCCTCGTCGATGACGAGGTCCCCCTGGTGCAGGTCGAAGACACGGCCGCCGGGGGCACGAGTACCCAGACGAGCCAGGGCGCCCTGCGACTCATGCAGCATCCAGGCGAAGTCCTCACCACCGAGGCTGTGGGGCGTGGGCACCGGACGCATCCCAGCGGCCATGGTGGCCCGGCCGAGCGCCGCGACGGCCGCGACGTCGTTGACGACGGGCGGCACTCCTCGGATGTGCTCGACGGTGGCATCGACCCCGTACGGCGCGACCACCCCGTCGACGACATCGTGCAGCAGCGGCCCGATCTCCTCCCACAGCCCGACGTCGAGCATGCGCACGGTGCCCTGGACCACGCCGGTGGAGGGGATGACGTTGATCGCCTCACCAGAGACGATGCGCCCCCAGACGATGACGAGTCCCGAGCGCGGGTCCACCCGCCGGCTCAACACGGCCGGAACATCGGTGATGACCTTGGCCAGGGCGTAGGTGAGGTCCTCGGTGAGGAAGGGGCGTGACGTGTGCCCACCCCGCCCGCGCAGGGTGACGGTCACCTGGTCGGCGGCCGCGGTCAGCGCCCCCTCGCGCAGCCCGATCTCCCCGACGTCCAGTGCGGGGTCGCAGTGCACCGCGTAGACGGTGTCGACGCCGGACATCACACCGGCCCGGACGTAGGCCAGGGCGCCCCCGGGCATGACCTCCTCCGCGGGCTGGAAGACCAGACGCACGGCGAGGTGCCGGGCCGTCAGCTCGTCGGCGACCTCCGCGAGGGCCAGACCGGCTCCGAGCAGGGCGGCGGTGTGGACATCGTGGCCGCAGGCGTGGCAGATGCCGTCACGCGTGGAGCTCCAGTCCAGTCCCGTGCGCTCCCGTACGGGGAGGGCGTCGATGTCACCGCGCAGGGCCACCCTCCGACGAGGCTCCTCGGCTCCCAGGTCGACGACCAGACCCGTCTCACCGACCGGGCGTGGTTGCAGACCGGCCAGCTCGAGGCGTTCGCGCAACCGCGCCGTCGTGCGATGCTCCTGCCACGAGAGCTCGGGGTGGGCGTGCAGGTCCCGCCGGAAGTCGATCAGCTCGGGCAGGAGCCGGTCGATGGCGCCGAGCAAGGCCGGGGCGAGAGGGACAGTCATGGCGAGATGACTCTACCGACCTGCGGTCACCGGCATGCGCAGACGCGACGTGGCCGGGCTCCGGTCTCAGACGAGATCGGTGCGCCCTTCGTCCTTGAGTGCCTGCACGATGAGCCTGACGTCCTGGGCGCGCGCCCGGCTGGTGACCAGGAGGGCGTCGTCGGTCTCGACGACGACGACGTCATCGAGCCCCACGACCGCGACCATGCGACCGGACTCCGAGACCACAAGGCCCGCGGAGTCGATGGCACGGACATCGGCAGCATCCCCGACGACCGTCATCGGCTCGTCCTCGTGGGCCAGAAGCCCGGTCAGTGCCTTGAAGTCACCGACGTCGTCCCAGTCGAAGGACCCCGGCACCATCGCCAGAAGCCCCTCGTCAGCGGCTGGTTCGGCCACCGCGTGGTCGATGGAGATCCTCTCCAGCCCGCCCCACAGTTCGCCGAGTCGGTCGGGTTCCTCGGCGATCTGCCGCAGCCCTGCGGCCAGCTGCGGGTGCCAGCGCTCGAGGAGGTCGAGCAGCACGCCCGCCCGGACGACGAACATGCCGGCGTTCCACCGGAACTCACCGGTCGCCAGGTACGAGGCAGCCCGACGCGCGTCGGGCTTCTCGACGAACTGGCGCACCCGTGCAGCGGTGGGGAAACTCTCCAGCGGCGGCCCCTGCTGGATGTAGCCGAAGCCAGTGGCCGGGTGGGTCGGCGTGATGCCGATGGTGACCAGCCGGTCGGCGCGGGCCGCGACGACGACGGCTTCCTCGACCGCGCGGTGGAAGCCGTCCACGTCGTTGATCGCGTGATCGGCGGCGAAGGACCCGATGATCGCGCCCGGGTCGCGGCGCTCGAGCACCGCAGCCGCCAGACCGATCGCGGCCATGGAGTCGCGGGGCGAGGGCTCGGCGAGCACGTGGTCGTCGGTCAGGTCCGGTACCTGCTCTCGCACCGCGTCGACGTGCGCGGCGCCGGTCACGACGAGCACGCGGTCGGCGGCCAGCCTCCGCAGGCGGTCGACCGTCGCCTGGATCAGGGTGCGGCCCGTGCCCGTGAGGTCGTGCAGGAACTTCGGCGAGCTCGCTCGCGACACCGGCCACAGGCGGGTGCCGGCACCTCCTGCGGGGACCACGGCCCAGAACCGCTCCAGCTCCTCGCTCGACGTCATGGTCCGCACGCTACCCGCCGGTCAGCACGGCACCGCCGGTCACGGGGACGGCAGCAGTCGTTCACCCGTGAGGTCGAAGTCGACCATGGGCCGCCAGACGCCGTCCGAGCCGTGGTCATAGAGGTGGAATCGGCTGACCTCGAAGCGCGCGTCGAAGCCCGCGAGGTCGTCGAAGGCGCGGTCGAGTCCGACCTCGTCGATGTCGTGGGCGATCGTCACGTGCGGGTGGTAGGGGAACTCCAGGTCCCGTGAGATGGGGCCACGGCGCACGGCCTGCTCCAGTCGCTCGCACATCGGGATGCCTTGGGAGACCTGCACGAAGACGACGCGGCTGACGGGCCGGAAGCTCCCGGTGCCGCGCAGGTGGATCGTGAAGGGTCCGTGGTGGGCCGCGACCTCATCGAGGTGCCGGACGAATCGCTCCATCTCGCTCGGAGCGATTTCCGTCGGCGGCATCAAGGTGATGTGCGGTGGGATCGCGTGGGCCATCGGGTCCCCGACGTCCTCACGCTGTTGCTGCAGCTGGTCGCACCACGGCTCGGGAACCGCGATCGAGACCCCGTGCACCGCCATGCTCAGCCTCGCGTGGCGGGGAGCAGGCCGACCCGGTCGTAGACCCGGTCACGGGTCGAGGCCGCGACCTCGCCGGCGCGGGAGGCCCCCTTCGCCAGGATCCGGTCGAGCTCGGCGGGATCGTCCATCAGCTCGGCCATCCGAGTCTGGTACGGCTCCACCGCGGTGACGACGACGTCGGCGACCTCGTGCTTCAGGTCCCCGTAGCCACGGCCCGAGAACTGCATCTCGAGGTCGGCGATCGACGTCCCGGACAGGGCCGAGTGGATCGAGAGCAGGTTGGACACGCCGGCCTTGGCCTCGGGGTCGTAGCGGACCTCACCGTCGACGTCGGTGACGGCCGAGCGGATCTTCTTGGCGATCCGCTCGGGCTCGTCGAGCAGGGAGATCAGCCCCTTGTCGGAGGAAGCCGACTTGCTCATCTTGCCGGTCGGGTCCTGCAGGTCCATGATCCGCGCCGACTCCTTGATGATGTGCGGCTCGGGCACGACCAGCGCATCGCCGAAGCGGGCGTTGAACCGCAGGGCCAGGTCGCGGGTGATCTCCAGGTGCTGGCGCTGATCGTCACCGACCGGTACGCGTGCCGCGTCGTAGATGAGGATGTCGGCGGCCATGAGGATCGGGTAGGTGAAGAGTCCGACGTTGGCGTTGCCGCCCCTGGCCGTCTTGTCCTTGAACTGCGTCATCCGCGAGGCCTCACCGAAGCCCATCTGGCAGGCGAGGACCCACATCAGCTCGGTGTGCTCGGGCACGTGGCTCTGGCAGAAGATCGCCGAGCGCTCCGGGTCGACACCAGCGGCGATGTACTGCGCGGCCGTGACGCGGCTGCGCCGGGTGATGTCGGCCGGATCCGTCGGCACGGTGAGCGCGTGCAGGTCGGCGACGAAGTAGTACGCGTCGAAGTCCTCCTGCAGTCCCACCCAGTTGACCAGCGCTCCCAGGTAGTTGCCGAGGTGGAGGGAGTCACTGGTGGGCTGCATCCCGGAGAGGATGCGGGGCCGCTGCGCGGCCGGGATGTTCGACGTGGACATGTGCGGCATTGTGTCAGCAGCGCCGGTATGAGCCGCGCGGGCCCGCACCGACGGGGGGCGAGTCAGTAGGCGCCGTCCTTGCCGAACACGGCGGAGAAGGTCCGCCAGAGAATGAGCAGATCCAGGGCGACCGACCAGTTCTCGACGTAGTACAGGTCCAGCCGCACGGACTCCTCCCAGGAGAGGTTGCTCCGTCCGTTGACCTGCCACAGCCCGGTCAGTCCCGGCTTGACCAGAAGCCGACGGTGCACGTCGTGCTCGTAGCGGGAGACCTCGTCGGGCAGCGGCGGGCGTGGGCCGACGAGACTCATCTTCCCGCTCAGCACATCGAACAGCTGGGGTAGCTCATCGATCGAGTAGCGACGGATGAAGCGCCCGACAGGGGTGATCCGCGGATCACGTTCCATCTTGAACAGGACGCCTCGATCGACCGGTGCCGTGCAGGTCTCCTGAGCGCTGGGTGAGGGGAGCGTGCCGGAAGGATGCACGCCATCGACTCCAGTGGACGCGCGCTCCGCCAGCTGTTGGCGTTTCAGCTCCTCCAGCTGGGCCTCCGCGTCGACCCGCATGGAACGCAGCTTGGTCATCTGGAACGGCTGCCCGTCCTGCCCCACCCGCTGCTGCCGGAAGAAGACCGGTCCCCCGTCCTGAAGCTTGATGAGGACGGCCACGACCAGCATCAGTGGCGACAGCGCGATCACCAGCGCCAGAGCCGCGAGCCAGTCCACCGTGGATTTGATGATGAGTGTCGGACCCGAGAACGTCGGAGTCTGGACGTGCAGGAGCGGAAGGCCGGACACGGGTCGGGTGATCACCCGAGACCCGGCGATCTCGGTGAGACCCGGGGACAGCAGAATTTCGACCCCGCTGCCCTCCAGAGCCCAACCGAGGCGCCGCAGCCCGGACGGGCCGAGCCGGTGCACAGCGCCGCACGCGACGACATCGACGCCGAGCTCGATGGCCAGCTGTGCGGCCTGGTGCTCGCTGCCGACGACGGGGACACCACCCACGCGATCTGCGTCCGTCGTGGAGGTGCAAACCCCCACGACGCCGTAACCCGCTTCCGGCATCTTGGCAAAAGCCTCGATCAGACCAAGGGCATGACCCGCTTCCCCGACGACGAGGACGTCGTGGTTGAGCCCTCCGGCCTTCCGCTCCGCCCCCAACCACCGTCGCCAGACCTGACGAGCCACGAAGAGCCCGATCAGACCGGCCGGGAGCGCCAGCAGGAAGTAACCGCGGGCCACCTCCACCTTGAACGCGTACGCAAGCAGGGCCGCCGCGGCGAAGACTCTCAGGGTGGCATGCATCAGCAAGCGGTACTCGGTTGCGCCACGACCGAGGATCTCTGCCTCGTAGACACCGTGCAGTCGCAGGGACAGCCACCAGGCCACGGCGAGCGCAGCACTGAAGGTCGGGTACCCGAGCGAGAACCGGTCGGTGCCGGCTGCGATGTCTGATCCGGCGTCGAATCCGAAGCGCACGATCAGGGATCCGAAGACCGCCCAGACGATCAGGACGAAGTCGGTCAGGGCGATCCGGATCTGCACCTGGCGCAGACCCGAATCGCGGTCGCCGCCTCGAGCCGCTGGCGCTCCCATCGGCGCAAAGACAGCCATGTCAAGGCTGCCGCGCCTCGGGAGCAGCCAGCGCGCCAGTCCCCTCCGCGAGCCTGAGCGCGTCCGTCATGCGGCCACGCGGAATGACGAGACCTGCGTCCCTCAGGTGCCGCAAGTGCGCCAGCCGTTCTTCCGCACCAACAGCCGGTTGGTTCTGTCGTCGACGCTCTGTCCGCGACAGCAGCAGCATCCCCCCGACGTAGGCGATCAGCGGCATGGAAGCCCACCCCAGAAACACCATGTTCTCCACATGCACGAGAACTCCCCTCCCCAGGTTCAATCGTTTTCAATCAGTCATTGAGAATGCGACCTTACCAATCGCTTACTTTCTTGACTAGACCCTGACCGTTGCTATTCACCGCCGACAGCCGTGTCGTGCGTCATACCCGCGCGTGGGAAGATCGGGGCAAAACACCCCACACCCACGGAGGGACACACATGACCGCGAAGATCATCTGGACCAAGATCGACGAAGCGCCGGCCCTGGCCACCTACTCGCTGCTGCCGATCGTCCAGGCCTTCACCTCGGGCACCGGTGTGGAGCTCGAGACGAGCGACATCTCCCTCGCGGCTCGCATCCTCGCCCAGTTCCCCGACCGCCTCACCCAGGACCAGCGTGTGCCGAACAACCTCGCCGCGCTCGGTGAGCTGACGCAGTCGCCCGAGGCGAACATCATCAAGCTGCCCAACATCTCCGCGTCCGTTCCCCAGCTGAAGGCGGCCATCGCCGAGCTGCGGGGTCAGGGCTACGACCTGCCGGACTACCCGGACTCCCCCAGCACCGATGAGGAGAAGGAGGTGGCCGCCGCCTACGCCAACGTACTCGGTTCCGCGGTCAACCCCGTTCTGCGAGAGGGCAACTCCGACCGTCGCGCCCCCCAGGCCGTGAAGAACTTCACGAAGAAGCACCCGCACCGCCTCGGCGAGTGGACGGCCGACAACAAGGCCCGCGTCGTCTCGATGGCCGGAGGCGACTTCTACGGCAACGAGAAGTCGGTCGTCATGCCCGCGGACGACACCCTGACGATCACGCTCACCACCACCGGCGGCGAGAGGGTCGTCCTGAAGGACTCCCTCGCGGTGACGAAGGGCGAGATCGTCGACGGGACCTTCATGTCCGCGACGGCTCTGCGCGCCTTCTACCGGGAGCAGATCGAGGTTGCCCGTCAGGAGGGCCTGCTGCTCTCCCTGCACCTCAAGGCCACGATGATGAAGGTCTCCGACCCCATCATCTTCGGCCATGCCGTCGCGGCATGGCTCGGCTCGGTCGTCGACACCCACGCCGAGGCCCTCGCCGAGGCCGGCGTCGACCTGCGCTACGGTCTGGCCTCCCTCTACACCCAGCTGGAGACCCTCCCGGAGGAGAAGGCCGCCGCGATCCGCGCGGACATCGACGCGTTGTCGACGGAGCGCCCCGGCCTTGCCATGGTCGACTCCGGCAAGGGCATCACCAATCTGCACGTGCCCAGCGACGTGATCATCGACGCCTCGATGCCCGTCGTCATCCGCGACTCGGGCCAGATGTGGAACGCCGACGACGGCCAGTCCGAGACGCTCGCGATGATCCCCGACCGGTCCTACGGAACGATGTACGCCGCTGTCATCGAGGAGCACAAGAAGAACGGCGCCCTCGACCCCGCGACGATCGGCACCGTGCCCAACGTCGGGCTCATGGCACAGAAGGCCGAGGAGTACGGCTCGCACCCGACGACCTTCGAGATCCCGCAGGACGGCAGTGTCACGGTGACCAATGCCGCCGGTGAGACCCTCATGGAGCACACCGTCGAGAAGGACGACATCTGGCGGATGAGCCGGGTGAAGGACATCCCCGTCCAGGACTGGGTCAAGCTCGCCGTCACGCGGGCCCGCGCCACCGGCGCGCCGGCCGTCTTCTTCCTCGACGAGCAGCGCGCCCACGACGCCCGGGTCATCGCCAAGGTCAACCAGTACCTCGGCGACCACGACACCGACGGCCTGGACATCCGCATCCTGCCGCCGCAGGAGGCCGTCGTCTTCTGCCTCGAGCAGATCCGCGCCGGCAAGGACGCCATCTCCGTCACCGGCAACGTCCTGCGCGATTACCTCACCGACCTCTTCCCGATCCTCGAGCTCGGCACGAGCGCGAAGATGCTGTCGATCGTCCCCCTGCTCAACGGCGGCGGTCTCTTCGAGACAGGTGCCGGTGGCTCCGCACCGAAGCACGTCCAGCAGTTCCTCAAGGAGAACTACCTGCGCTGGGACTCGCTCGGCGAGTTCTCCGCGCTGGGCGCCTCGCTGGAGCACCTGGCGCAGAACTTCGACAACCCGAAGGCCCAGGTCCTCGCGGACACCCTCGACACGGCGATCGCGACCTTCCTCGAGGAGAACAAGTCCCCGGCCCGCAAGCTCGGCCAGATCGACAACCGCGGCAGCCACTTCTACCTCGCCCTCTACTGGGCGCAGGCGCTGGCCGCCCAGGACGTCGACCCCGAGCTGAAGGAGCGGTTCACCTCGGTCGCCGAGCGCCTTGCGGCCGACGAGGAGACGATCGTCGGTGAGCTCATCGGCGCCCAGGGTTCGCCGGTCGACCTCGACGGGTACTACAAGCCCGACGCCGAGAAGGCCTCGGCCGCGATGCGTCCGAGCGCCACCTTCAACGCGGTGCTCGACTCCGTGTGACCAACGGCCACCTGCCACCTGACGAAGGGGGTGATCCACGCAGCCGGCGGGGTCGCCCCCTTCGTCCACGTCCAGGTGTCGCGGTGGACGAGAGCGAGGATGCGCGCCATGATGAACGCGACTCCATCGCGGGGGCATCCAGGCCAGCGCGCTAGGTTGAGGAGAAGCCGTGCCCCACGACCTGCCCCACCGTCTCGGCGCCGAGTTCCTCGGCACCTTCTGGCTGGTCTTCGGCGGCTGCGGCAGCGCGATCTTCGCCGCTCAGCACCTGAGCGACGGCCAGGACACCGGGCTCGGCATCGGCTTCGTGGGCGTCGCTCTCGCTTTCGGTCTGACCGTCCTGACCATGGTCTACGCCGTCGGCCACGTCTCGGGAGGCCACTTCAACCCCGCCGTCACGCTCGGCCTGGCCGCGGGTCGTCGCTTCGAGTGGAAGGACGTGCCGGCCTACATCTGCACCCAGGTCGTCGCTGGACTCGTCGCCGGTGGCGTGCTGTATGTCATCGCCAACGGCAAGGCCGGATTCGACGCATCCGCGGGCTTCGCGGCCAACGGTTACGCCGAGCACTCCCCGGGGGGCTACACCCTCGCCGCGGTCCTCATCGCCGAGGTTCTGCTCACCGCCTTCTTCCTGTACATCATCCTCGGCGCCACCGATGACCGCGCCCCGGTGGGCTTCGCCCCGCTCGCCATCGGCTTGGGCCTGACGCTCATCCACCTCATCTCCATCCCGATCAGCAACACCTCGGTCAACCCGGCCCGCTCGACGGGCGTCGCCTTCTTCCAGGACGGCGCCGCGGGCCAGTTGTGGGTCTTCTGGTTGGCTCCGATCGTCGGCGCACTCATCGCGGGTGTCACCTACGCTGCGATCACCGGCGTGGACCGACAGCACCTCGACGTGGACGGTACCGCCGTCTGACCCATCCGGGGCAGCGGTCGGCGCCGAACCCCCGGCATGAACGTCCGTAGGATCACCGCCGCCATGTGCGGGATCCTCGCGACCGCGCTCGGAGGCGCCGCGGCGCACCTGGTCGCGGCACTCGTCTCGGCGCCGTCATCACCCGTCCTCGCGGTCGGCAGCACCGTCATCGACGGCACCCCGACACCCGTGAAGGAGTGGGCGGTGGGGACCTTCGGCACGGCGGACAAGCCGATCCTCATCGGGTCGGTCATCGCCGTCACCCTCCTGCTGGCCGCGGTCGCCGGGGTCCTGCGACTGCGTTCCCGGGCCGCTGCGGTCGCCGTCCTGGTGCTGCTCACCGTCCTCGCCGGTGCCGCCGCGGTGCTGCGTCCGCAGGCCGGCTCCTTCGCCTGGCTGCCGGCCATCGTGGCGGCCGTCGTCGGCGTCGCCTGCCTGGAGTGGCTCGTCTCCCGGACCCGGTTGCTGCGCCCGGACCCCGACGTGCCGGGCGAGCCGACCCGACGCGGCGTCCTCGCACTCGGTGGCGCCGGCGTCGGCGCCGTCGCCCTCGGCGCCGGCGGTCAGGCACTCGCCCGCCGTCGCGCACCGGTCACGATCTCCCTGCCCACGGCTGCCGACCCGCTGCCACCACTGGCGAAGGGGGTCGATGTCGGCAAGGCAGGCATCTCCCCCTTCGTCACCCCCGTCAAGGACTTCTACCGGATCGACACCGCTCTGCTCGTACCCAAGGTCGATCCGGGCACCTGGTCGTTGACCATCGACGGTGACGTGCCGGACCCCTTCACGATCGACCTCGACGAGCTGCTCGCGATGCCCGCGGTCGAGCGGGACATCACCCTCAACTGCGTCTCCAACCCCGTCGGGGGCCCCTACGTCGGCAATGCCCGCTGGCTCGGGGTCCTCACCCGCGAGCTCTTCGCCCGGGCCGGCATCGACGCCGACCCACGCGACCCTGACCTGCAGGTGCTGTCCACCTCGACGGACGGGATGACGATCTCCACGCCGCTGTCCGCCCTGCTCGACGACCGGGACGCCCTCGTCGCGGTGGGCATGAACGGCGCTCCCCTGGCTGCCGAGCGAGGTTTCCCCGCCCGGCTCCTCACACCCCGGCTGTACGGCTTCGTCGGTGCCACCAAGTGGCTGACCCGGATGACCGTGACCCGCTACGACGAGCAACCCGCGTACTGGACGGAGCGGGGGTGGGCCACCGACGGCACCGTCAAGACCCAGTCGCGGATCGACACCCCCGCCCCCCTGGCCCGTCTGGATCCCGGACGCACGACCATCGGCGGCGTCGCCTGGGCCCAGGGCCGTGGGATCGCGAAGGTCGAGGTGCGTGTGGACGACGGACCGTGGCAGCGGGCCACCCTGGGCGTCGAGGCCGACATCGACTGCTGGCGACAGTGGTTCCTGCCCTGGGATGCCACCGACGGCCGCCATGATCTCACCGTGCGCGCGACGGACGGTACCGGCGAGATTCAGACGACCACGATGGCCAACCCCTTCCCCGCAGGCGCCTCGGGACTGCATTCGATCGCGGTCACCGTCGGTTGACCAATCCGGTCGGACACCCTACTACGAACTCCAGATGCACACTCCCACAACGTCTTTGGAGGCACACCATGAACCGCAGGACCACCACGCGCCTGGCTGCGACGTTCGCCGCAGTCGCCCTGCCCTTCGCCCTGACCGCCTGCGGTTCGGACGCGGACTCCAGCGGCGGCAGCAGTGCCTCCGAGTCCACCTCCGGGAGCTCGGAGAGCATGTCGGGCGACGACGCCATGACAGCATCCGCCCCCTTCGGTGACGGCTGCGCCGCCGTACCCGAGGACGGCAAGGGCTCCTTCGACGGCATGGCCGAGGACCCGGTGGCCACCGCCGCCGGCAACAACCCGGCGCTGAGCACCCTGGTCGGCGCGGTGAAGAAGGCCGAGCTCGCCTCGACGCTCAACTCCGCCGAGGACATCACCGTCTTCGCGCCGACCAACGACGCCTTCGATGCCATGGACCCGGCCACGCTCGACAAGGCCATGAACGACCCGAAGGGCCTGCTCTCCACGGTGCTGACCCACCACGTCGTCGAGGGTCGCCTCGCGCCGGAGGACCTGGCCGGCACCCACTCGACGCTCGCCGGCGACGAGGTCACCGTCGAGGGGTCGGACGAGGACTTCACCGTCGGTGAGGCGCAGGTCGTCTGCGGCAACGTGCAGACCGCCAACGCGACGGTCTACATCATCGACGGCGTGCTGATGCCCACCGCGAAGTGATCGATCACGCATGATGGGTTCCGTGACCCCTTTCCCCAGCAAGAACACCGGCGACGGCGCCAGCGGCGCCGCCTCCCGAAGTACGACGGCGTCAGGGGTCACGGAATCCGACCGGCTCGCGGCCACGCTCCGAGCCACGGCCAGGGGGGACGATGCCGCCTTCGCCCGTGTCTACGACGACACGTCCGCAAGGGTCCACGGCCTCGTGCTGCGGGTGCTGCGCAACCCGGCCCAGGCCGAGGAGGTCACCCAGGAGGTGTACCTCGAGGTCTGGCGTCGCGCCAGCTCCTTCGACCCGGCGAAGGGCTCTCCCTACGCCTGGTTGCTGACCCTGGCCCACCGACGGGCCGTCGACCGGGTCCGCAGCAGTCAGTCGGCCACCGCGCGGGACGAGACCTGGGAAGCGCGCACCCGCGACATCCACTACGACACGACAGCCGAGAAGGCGACCGAGAGACTGGAGGCCCACCGCGTGCGCGCAGCCCTCCACGAGCTCACGGACGCACAGCGGCAGGCCGTGAGCCTGGCCTACCTCGGTGGGTACACCCACCGCGAGGTGGCCAGCCTGCTCGATCTGCCCCTCGGCACCGCCAAGACCCGCATCCGCGACGGGTTGATCCGCCTACGAGACCAGTTGGGAGTGACCTCATGAGTGAGGATCTGCACAGCCTCTCCGGCGCCTACGTGCTCAACTCCCTCACCGAGCAGGAGCGTGCCGACTTCGAGATGCACCTGCGCCGCTGCCCGACCTGCCGGGACGAGATCGACTCGCTTCGCGAGGTGGTCCCCCTGCTCGCCGAGACCGTCGCGAGCGAGCCGCCCCCCTCGTTGCGGGAGAACATCCTCGCGCAAGCGGCCCGGACACGGCAGGACCCACCGGACTCCGTCCAGCAGGCAGAGGTGCCGCCCGCCCGCGTCCGCGAGCACCCTGCGCACGGCCGGGTGATCCCCCTTCGTCGTCGTCGGTGGGCGGCCGGCCTCGCCGCCGCAGCAGCCCTCGTCGTCGGCGGCGGCGTCACCTGGCAGGTCGTCGAGCAGACGACCACCGGCGTCACCGAGCAGGTCGCCTCGGCGCCGGACGCCCGCAGCTGGCAGGCCGAGACCACCAGCGGCGCCACGATCGTCGTCACCCGCAGTGAGCAGATGGGCGAGGCGGTGCTTCGTGTCAAGGGCCTGGACGACCCCGGCGAGGGTCACGCGTACCAGGCCTGGCTGCAGAACGAGGAGGGCAACATGGTCCCGGCCGGAGTGATGAGCGGGACCGACGGCGAGATGGTCCTCAAGGGTGACGTCAAGCAGGCGAAGGGGGTCGGTCTGACCGTCGAGCCGGCCGGTGGCTCGGAGCAGCCGACGACCGACCCGGTCGCCCTGGTCGTCCTGTCCTAGGGCGCGGTGTCCGTCCGAGCCGGCCCGGAGTAGGGTCGGACCGTCAATTGTTCGCCCCCAACACCCGCATGAAGGGGTACGAGTTCTCGTGAGCACCACTCCCGTCAAGGTCGCCGTCACCGGCGCCGCCGGCCAGATCGGCTACAGCCTCCTCTTCCGCATCGCCAGCGGATCCCTCTTCGGTCCCGACACGCCCGTCGAGCTGCGCCTGCTCGAGATCACGCCCGCGCTGAAGTCGCTCGAGGGTGTCGTCATGGAGCTCGACGACTGCGCCTTCCCGACGCTTGCCGGCGTGGAGATCGGCGACGACCCGGAGAAGGTCTTCGACGGCGTCAACCACGCCCTGCTCGTCGGTGCCCGCCCCCGCGGCCCCGGCATGGAGCGCGGCGACCTGCTCGAGGCCAACGGCGGCATCTTCGCCCCGCAGGGCGCTGCGCTGAACAAGGTCGCGGCCGACGACGTCCACGTGACGATCACCGGCAACCCGGCCAACACCAACGCGCTCATCGCGATGAACAACGCTCCGGACATCCCCAACGAGCAGTTCTCCGCGCTCACCCGCCTCGACCACAATCGCGCCATCAGTCAGCTGTCCTCGAAGCTGGACGTGCCGGTCACCGACATCACGAAGATGACCATCTGGGGCAACCACTCCGCGACCCAGTACCCGGACCTCTTCCACGCCGAGGTCGGTGGCAAGAACGCCGCCGAGGCCGTCGGCGACCAGGACTGGCTGGAGAACACCTTCATCCCGACCGTCGCCAAGCGCGGCGCGGCGATCATCGAGGCCCGGGGTGCCTCCTCGGCGGCCTCGGCCGCCTCCGCGACCGTCGACCACGCGCGCGACTGGGCGCTGGGCACCCCCGAGGGCAACTGGGTGTCGATGTCGGTCTGCTCCGACGGCTCCTACGGCGTGCCGGAGGGCCTGATCTCCTCCTTCCCGGTCACCGTCAAGGACGGCAGGTGGGAGATCGTCCAGGGCCTGCAGATCGACGACTTCAGCCGCGGCCGGATCGACGCCACCGTGGCCGAGCTCGCCGAGGAGCGCGACGCCGTGACCAAGCTCGGTCTCATCTCGGGCTGACCGGCCGAGCACGGACGAAGGGGGACCCGCGCCGGTTGGTGCGGGTCCCCCTTCGCTGTGCTCGCCCCATCACGATTATCGGGTCACCCGTGAATCACCGGCTGTGCCCGAGTATGAAACCCCGGCGAACCCGGGGAAAGTCGTGTGGAGTCAGACGTCGAGGACGAGGCCCGTCAGCGAGGCGTCATGTCGAGGGTGAAGCCGGAGACGACGATCAGCCCCGCGAGCACGACGAGGGTAAGGACGTCGAGGACCCGGCTGCGCACGACCAGCCCCCCGGCACGGTCCGTGGAGAGCACGATCCGCAGCACCGCCGCCAGCACGAGCGTGGCACCGAGGACCGCGGTCGCCCGCAGCACGTGGTCGGTGAGGACGAAGATCAGCCCCACCACGACCCCCGCAGCGATGACCCACCACGCCGCCAGGGGCGGCACGTCGAGCGCAGGGCGCGACTGCTCGGACAGGTCCTCGCTCGCGACCTCGTCCGGGTCGAGCTCACCATGGACGTCCTCGTCAGGCACTGGCGGCTCCGACGACGTTGGCCAGCAGCATCGCGCGGGTCATCGGACCCACCCCGCCGGGGTTGGGGCTGATCCAACCGGCCACCTCGGCGACGTCGTCGGCCACGTCGCCGGCGATCCGGCTCTTGCCGTCCTCGCCCTCGACCCGGCTGACTCCGACGTCCAGCACCGCGGCACCGGGCTTGACCATGTCCGCGGTGATGATGCCGGGCACCCCCGCGGCCGCGACGACGATGTCCGCCGTACGCACCTCTGCCGCAAGGTCCCTCGTCCCGGTGTGGCACAGCACCGGCGTGGCGTTCTCGCTGCGCCGGGTGAGGATCAGGCCCAGCGGCCGGCCGACGGTGATACCGCGTCCGACGACCGCGACCTTGGCTCCCTGGGTCGGCACGTCGTGCCGCCGAAGCAACTCGAGGCAGCCCATCGGCGTGCAGGGCAGCGGGCCCGGCTCCCCCAGCACCAGTCGACCGAGGTTGACCGGGTGCAGCCCGTCGACGTCCTTCGCCGGGTCGACCGCCGAGAGGATCGCGTTCTCGTCCAGACCGGTCGGTTGCTGCACGAGGAAGCCGGTACAGGCCGGGTCCTCGTTCAGCTCCCGGACCACTGCCAGGACCTCCTCCAGCGTCGAGTCGGCCGGCAGGTCGCGGCGGATGCTCGTGATCCCGATCTCGGCGCAGTCCCGGTGCTTGGCGCCGACGTACCAGCGGCTGCCGGGGTCGTCACCGACGAGGACGGTGCCCAGACCGGGGGTGATGCCCCGCTCCCTGAGCGCGGCCACCGTCGTCCTCAGCTCGTCCTTGATCGACGCGAGCGCCGCCTTGCCGTCGAGGATCTGTGCAGTCACGTGGTCATCCTTCCAGTGCGTGGCGCTGATCAGTGGGCGAAGTGCCGGGTACCGGTGAAGTACATCGTGATGCCGGCCGCCTTCGCGGCCTCGACGACCTCGTCGTCACGCACCGAGCCACCGGGGGCGACGACTGCGCGGACCCCGGCGTCGAGCAGGACCTGCAGACCGTCAGCGAAGGGGAAGAACGCGTCGGAGGCCGCCACGGCCCCCTTCGCCCGGTCCTCACCGGCACGTCCGACCGCGAGGTGGCAGGAGTCGACGCGGTTGACCTGCCCCATGCCGATACCGACGGAACCGCCGTCCCTGGCCAGCAAGATGGCATTGGACTTCGTCGCCCGTACCGCACGCCACGCGAAGGCGAGGTCGGCGAGGGTCGCGCCGTCCGCAGCCTCACCGGCCACCAGGGCCCACCGAGTCGGGTCGTCGCCCTGTCCGCCACGGCCCCGGCTGGAGTCCTCGCCACTCGTCGGCTCGACCACGGCGTCGATCGCGTCGCGGTCCTGGACGAGGACGCCACCGGAGATCGGACGCACCTCGACTCCGCCCGGTGTCGGTGTGGCGACCTTCAGCAGGCGACGGTTCTTCTTCTCCTTCAGGATCTCCAGCGCATCGGCGTCGAAGTCGGGCGCCAGGACGACCTCGGAGAACGTGTCATTGAGCGCCGTCGCCATCGTGGCGGTGATCGGGCGGTTGCTGGCGACGATGCCGCCGTAGGCCGACACCGGGTCGCAGGCCTGGGCACGCTCGTAGGCAGCCTCGATGGTCTCGCCCACGGCGATGCCGCAGGGATTGGCGTGCTTGATGATCGCCACGGTCGGCAGGTCACCGTGGTCGTGCGCGGCGCGCAGAGCAGCGTCGGCGTCGACGTAGTTGTTGTAGGACATCGCCTTGCCGTGCAGCTGCTCGGCCTGCGCGAGCCCCGCGCCACCGTCGGCGACGTAGAGGGCAGCGCGCTGGTGCGGGTTCTCGCCGTAGCGCAGCGTCTGCTCGCGGGTCCAGGTGCCACCGATCTGCGCGTCGAAGCCGGTGCCGTCGCCGGTGTCGGCCACCGTGTCGGCCATCCAGTCGGCGACCGCCACGTCGTAGCGGGCCGTGTGGGCGAAGGCCTCGGCAGCGAGTCGCTGGCGCTGCTCGAGGGAGAAGCCGCCACCGCGGACGGCGTCGAGGACACCGCCGTAGCCGTCGGGGTCGGTCACGATCGCGACGGACGCGTGGTTCTTCGCCGCGGCGCGCACCATCGTCGGCCCCCCGATGTCGATCTTCTCGATGCAGTCCTGCACGCCCGCGCCGGAGGCGACGGTGTCGGCGAAGGGGTAGAGGTTGACCACGACGAGGTCGAAGGGGGCGACCTGCAGCTCCTCGAGCTGGCGGACGTGGTCGCTCAGCCGGGTGTCGGCCAGGATCCCGGCGTGGACCCGTGGGTGCAGGGTCTTGACGCGGCCGTCGAGGCACTCGGGGAATCCGGTGAGGTCCTCGACCTTGGTCACGGGCAGGCCGAGCTTCTCGATCAGGGCGGCCGAGCCACCGGTGGAGACCAGCTCGACACCGGCGTCGGCGAGGCCCGAGACGAGGTCCTCCAGGCCGGTCTTGTCGAAGACCGAGACGAGGGCGCGGCGGACGGGGCGAGGATCGGACACGGATGCTCCTGGTGGGTCGGCTGCGTGGTGGGTGCACCCAGGCGGGCGATGCACCCCGACGTCCACTCCCCGGTGGTGATCCACCTTCGCCAGTCGTGTGTGTGGATGAGTTTACGTCTGCGGCCCGTGCCTGGCGAACCAACTGGCGATGTCTCCCGGTCCCGGGCTCAGCCCACGAGGCAGCGACGCCCCTCGACCCGCCAGCCACCGGTGGCCATGGCCGTGACGACGTCAACGAGCATCTCCCGCTCGACGACCTTGATCCGCTCGTGGAGTGACTCCTGCGTGTCCTCGTCGGTGATCTCGACGACACGCTGCTCGATGATCGGACCGGTGTCGACCCCGGCGTCGACGAGATGGGCGGTCGAGCCGGTGATGCGCACGCCGTGGGCGAGCGCATCACGCACCCCGTGGGCGCCCGGGAAGGAGGGCAGCAGCGCCGGGTGGGTGTTGACGACGGTGGCCGACCCGAGCGTGGCCGGGCCCAGGATCTTCATGAAGCCCGCGGTGACGACGAGGTCGGGGGCGTGTCCACGCACCCGCTCGGCCAGTGCCGCGTCCCACGCGATCCGGTCGACGTGGTCGGAGACCGCCTCGACGAAGGTCGGGACACCGGCTGCCTCGGCCCGCTCGAGGCCGGGGCAGCCAGCCCGGTCGGCACCGACGGCGACGACCTCCGCCGGGAGCGTGCCGGCCGCCTGCGCGTCCAGCAGTGCCTGCAGCAGGGAGCCGGATCCGGAGACGAGGACGAGGAGACGAAGGGGGTCGCTCACGCCGGGGAGTCTATCCGCGCTCGCGAGCCGAGCCCCTCCCCCTTCGCGACTGCGTGGGCTCGGGCGAGCTCAGCGGCGCAGGACCCACCACTCCCGTGCGAACACCGCGAGGGCACCCAGGCCGAGCTCGAGGACGAGCACGAGGCCGAGCCACTGGGCGGGCGCACCGAGGTGGGCGAGGTGCTCGGCACCCAGGGAGCCGCCGCCGAGCAGGTCGAGCCCGACCACACCGAGGGCAGCGACCCCGACGGAGACGGCGATGACCGCGAGCTTGGTCTGGGTCGCGGCGAGCCGCGGAACCCAGACGAGCGTCTCGCGACCCAGCCAGACGCCGATGAGCAGCGGGAGCAGGATCAGCAGGTGGGTGGCCCAGTGCAGGTCCCCCGGCTGCGGCTGAGCCGCGAGCGCCGGGACCATCGGCAGCAGGCCCGAGTCCGCAGCGGCCCATGTCGTGGTGGCTCCTCCGGTCGTGAAGCCGGGACCGGCGGCGAAAGAGGCGCCCCAGACGCCCAGGTTCGGCAGCAGACCCACTTGGAGCAGAACCAGCAGCAGCCCACCGAAGAAGCCCGCCCCCAGGTCGGCGTGGACCTGCATGACGCGGGCGATGTTGACCCCCACCGCCACGAGCACGAGCGCCGAACCGGCCGCGACGGTGGCCAGGGCCCCCTTCGCCCCGGGGACGAGCCCACGGTGCAGCGCGACCGGGGCCCGCCGCCACAGCGCGCGGATGCCCTCGGGCAGCCCGTGCGCCCAGGCCAGGGCCACGACCGGGAGCACGAGCAGCGGCAGGACGAGGGAGAGCACATCCGGACCGATCGGCGCGAGCAGACCGAGCAGGGCCGCGATCACGCCGACCGCGGCGTAGCCGCCGAGCCAGGAACCCTGCAGCCGCAGGTCGGGCTCCTCCGGCAGGCCGCGACGCGCGCCGTACCTGGCGAGCACGAGCAGGGCGAGGGTCCACACGAGCGGCGTGAGCGCCACGGTGCCCCCGTCCAGGGACAGTCGGGCGCCGCCGAGCACGAGCCAGAGGAGCGCACCGGAGCCGATCGACTCCCCCACGCCGGCAGCGGCGCGAGGGACGGCCAGCGCCGCGAGGAGGACGAGCGCGAGGGGTGCGAGCAACCCCGCGAGCGCCGTCAGCACGCCGGCCCCGGCAGCCCGCAGCTCGGGGCGCCGGCGGACATCGTCGGCGGTCGCCGCGGACCTGATGAGCTCCAGCACGGTCACAGCCCCATCGTGACCTACGAAGGGCCACTCGCGACGCAGACAAGCCGTAGCGTCAGAGGTGAATTGTCGGGTCCGGTGCAACCACGTGTCGCTCTCGCGCGTCTGGAGGGGTGATGAAGGGAGGGAAGGTGTCGGCGGCGGCCGAGTTCGACGAGTTCTACCGAGCCTGCGCGCAACGGGTCGTGCACGTCGTCTACGCCTCCACGGGTGACCTCGAGCTGGCCAGGGATGCCACGCAGGAGGCCTTCGCCCGGGCCTGGCAACGGTGGGACCAGGTCCGCTCGGCCGATGAACCACTGGCGTGGGTGCGCACCGTCGCGCGGCGTACCGCCATCTCCGCGTGGCGCAAGGACACCAACCGGACCAGGGCGATGGAACGACACGGACAGCCGGGCGGCCCTGCCGCCCCGAGCGAGGACCACGTGGCGGTGGTGGCCGCGCTACGCACCCTGGGGCCGGAGCTGCGCGAGACCGTGGCCCTGCACTACCTGGCCGACATGTCCGTCGACGAGATCTCCCGACAGACGGGGTCCCCGCCGGGAACGATCAAGGCGAGACTGCACCGCGGCCGTGCCCAGCTCGCCAAGGCCCTGACCGCACCCGACTCGGAAGAAGGTCCCGATGACCCGGCATGACGACCCGTCGTGGGGACCCGATGACGACGAGCTGGTCCGGGCCGCGCTGATGTCGCTCATGGACGACGTGTCGGACCAGCCGCTGCCCGAACCGGAGTCCATCCGCGTCCGGGCCGAGGGCGGCACGGACGAGGTGACCGACCTCGCCGTCCACCGCAGCCGTCGACGCTCCTTCGCCGTCCTCGCGGGGGCGGCTGCCGCAGCCGTCGTCGCGACGACCGCCGGCATCTACGTGGCCAACCAGTCCCCCGACCGTCCGGTCGCGACGTCGAGTACGCACGAGGAGACCACCAGCGGCTCGAGCACGGCCGCCTCGCGCCTGACCATGCTGAGTGCGGGCACCTGGTCCGCCGTCCTCGACCGCTCCGTCCGGGCGACGACCACGGACACTCCCGACGGGGGGAGCTGCTTCGAGACCACCGACGACGCATCGTGGACCCGCGGTGCACCCCGGCTCGCCGACGGCAGTGTGCCCGCCGTCCAGTGGATCGGTCTGCCCGAGTCGGGCTCGCAGCCGCCGACCCACGCGGTCGACGACGCCCTCGAGCGGTGCAGCGACCTGGCGATCACCGACACCACGCGCGGCACCCTCGGCGACGGCGCGGCCTACCGCGGCTGGCGTCTCGAGCCCGCCACCGGCGGGAGCGTCTGGTGGGTCGAGGTCACCGACGGTGGCGGGTTGTCACTCCTGACCGTCCCCGTGTCCGACGGCCTGCGTGACACCGGCGACGTGCGGGAGCTGGCCCGAGCCGTCGTCGGCGAGGCGGACCTGACACGGCAGACCTCGACGTCCACGACGTCGGACCCGACGGAGACGGACACGGTCACCGCCACCACGACCGCACCCTCACCGACGACGACCGTGATCCCACCGCCCGATCCCACCGGCACCAGCACCGGTGACACCGCGGGCACCGGCGCCACCGCGTCACCCTCATCGAGCTCGTCGTCAGACTCCCCGACCGACGTCATCGACAGCGCACGCTTCGTCCCGGCAGACCAGTGGGCCTCACCCGCCCTGACCGGAGGTGCGGCGACCACCTCCGGCCCGCTCCGCCTCGAGGGTGCCCCGCCGTACATCGAGGCCTGCATCACCAGCGAGCTCGAGGCCCCGGTGGCCGCCACGGGTATCCGCTCCGGACCCGGCGAGGACAACTACTTCGGCCGGCAGTACATCGCCCTCGCGTCGGACCCGGACGCCGTTCGCTCGGAGCTGCTCGCCGGCTACAGCAGCGGAGCGTGCCCGGGCCCGGCGATCGGCGGGACCTCGACCCAGCTCACCTCGAACATCTTCAGGCTGCAGCACGGCGACCTGACCAACTACATCGCGGTGGTGCGGATCCAGGGCCGGGGCGTCTCCGTGCTGGAGCTGGCCGAGGCGAAGACCGCGCCCCGCGCGCTGACCGATTCGGTCGCGGTGTCGGAGCTGACGAGGATGTCCGACCTGGCCGCCGTGCGCTGATCGTGCCACGGGCGACAGGGCAACGCCGACCCGGGAGCAGGGGGAATCGACCGGGTCGGCGCTGCGGTCTCAGGCTAACCCTGTCGCCGCGCGGAGGACACCCTCCTGAGGCGCGGGTCACGTCGACCGCGTCACCGGCGCAGCAGCAGGGCCGTCGCGACGGCCGCCTCGGCCGCCTCGCGCCCCTTGTCCTCGCTCGAGTCGGGCAGGCCCGCGCGGGCGAGCGCCTGGGCCTCGTCGTCGCAGGTGAGCAGGCCGAAGCCGACCGGCGTGCGGGTGTCGACCGCGACCCGGGAGAGACCGTCGGTCGCGGCGGCGCACACGTAGTCGAAGTGCGGTGTGCCGCCCCGGATCACCACACCCAGGGCGACGACCGCGTCGTGGCTGCCGGCCAGTGCCGACGCCACGACCGGTAGCTCGAAGCTGCCCGGCACGCGCACGACCTCGGCCGTGATCCCGGCGTCGCCGAGGGCGCGCTGGGCGCCGGCGACGAGACCGTCCATGATGACGGTGTGCCAGCTGGAGGCGACGATGACGACCTTCAGGTCCCCCGCGTCGGTGATGTCGATGCTCGGCGCTCCGTGCCCACTCATGTCGTGCTCCTGTCCTGGTTGTCGGCCGGCAGCCACGGTAGGTCGTGACCCATCCGGTCCCGCTTGGTGCGCAGGTAGCGCAGGTTGTCGTCGGTGACCCCTGCCGGCAGTGGCGTGCGGCCGACGGCCTCGACGCCCAGGGCGCGCAGCGCCTCGACCTTGGCCGGGTTGTTGCTCAGGAGCTGCAGGCGGGTGATCCCCAGCTCGCGCAGGACCTGCGCGGCGTGGGTGTAGTCGCGGGCGTCGACCGGCAGCCCCAGGTCGGAGTTGGCGTCGACGGTGTCGGCACCCGCGTCCTGGGCGGCGTACGCGCGCAGCTTGTCGACGAGGCCGATGCCCCGACCCTCGTGCCCGCGGACGTAGACGATCACCCCGGCGCCCGCATCGACGATGATCCGCTGGGCGGCCTCGAGCTGGGGTCCGCAGTCGCACCTGCGGGAGCCGAAGACGTCCCCGGTCAGGCACTCGCTGTGCACGCGCACCAGCGGGGTCCCGGTCGTGATGTCGCCGTGCACGAGCGCGATGTGCTCGCTGCCGTCGATCCCGGAGCGGAAGCCGTGCGCGATGAACTCGCCGGTGGCCGTGGGCAGCCGGGTCGTCACGACGGGCTCGATGAGCGCCTCGGTGCGCCGGCGGTGCTCGACGAGGTCGGCGATGCTGACCAGCGGCCAGCCGCGCTCGTCGGCCAGGCGGCGCAGGGAGGGCAGCCGGGACATGGACCCGTCCTCCTCGACGACCTCGCAGATGACACCGGCGGGCGCCCGGCCGCCGAGGCGGCACAGGTCGAGCGCGGCCTCGGTGTGGCCGCGCCGCACGAGCACACCGCCACTGCGGGCGCGAAGGGGGAAGACGTGGCCCGGTCGCGCGAGGTCACCGCGCACCGTGGTCGGGTCGGCGAGCAGCCGTGCGGTGCGGGCCCGGTCAGCAGCGCTGATGCCGGTGGTCACCCCTTGGGCGGCATCGACGGAGACGGAGTAGGCGGTGCCCTTGGCGTCCTCGTTGATCGCGGTCATCGGCGGCAGCGCGAGGCGGTCGAGTTCCTCCCCGGTCATCGCCACGCAGATCACGCCGCTGCCCAGGCGCACGGTCAGACCCATCAGCTCGGGGGTGGCGGCGTCGGCGGCGAAGATGATGTCGCCCTCGTTCTCCCGGTCGGCGTCGTCGACGACGAGCACCGGCTCACCCGCGGCGATCGCCTCGATCGCTCGCCCGACGTCGTCGAGCAGGTCGTCACGCCCAGTCATCGGTTCTCTCCCGTCTCGAGTGCGAGCATGCGGCCCACGTACTTGCCGAGGATGTCGACCTCGACGTTGACGCGGTCGCCGACCCCCTTGCGGCCCAGCGTGGTCAGCTCGAGGGTGGTGGGGATCAGGGCGACCTCGACGACGTCCGCGCCGACCGCGGAGAGGGTCAGGCTCACGCCGTCGAGGCAGATCGAGCCCTTCTCCACGACGAAGGGGGCCAGCCCCGGGTCGAGGGAGAGGCGCACCTCCTCCCACCGGTCGCCCGGTCGACGCTCGAGGATCGTCGCGGTGCCGTCGACGTGCCCCTGGACGAGGTGTCCGTCCAGACGCGCGCCCAGGACCATCGCCCGCTCGAGGTTGACGGCATCACCGACCAGGAGATCGCCCAGGCCGGTGCGGCGCAGGCTCTCGGCCATGACGTCGAAGGTGACCTCACCTCCCTTCGCCCGGGTGTCGGTGACGGTGAGGCAGGCGCCGTTGACGGCGATCGAGGCCCCGTGGGCGGGGTCGCTCGTGGTGACGTCGCCGCGGACGGTGATCCGGCTGGAGTCGGAGCCCGTCTCGATGGCGACCACCTCCCCGAGCTCCTCGATGATCCCGGTGAACATCAGCTGTCCCTTCTGACGGTGGCGGTGATGGCGACGTCGTCGCCCAGGCGGGTGACGTCCGTGGTGGTCAGGCGCAGCGCCTCGGTGATGGTGGTGATGCCGGCGCCCTGCAGGACGGGGCGACCGTCGCCGAGCAGGGCCGGAGCCAGGTGGGCGACGACCTCGTCGACGAGGTCGGCCGCGACGAAGGAGCCGGCGAGGTGGGCGCCGCCCTCGAGGAGGACGGAGCGGATGCCGCGCTCGTGCAGGGCCGCCAGGACCGCCGCGAGGTCGAGGCCGGCGTCCGTGCGCGGGACGGCCACGACGTCGATGTCGGCGGCGATCAGGTGGTCGGTGGTCGCGTCGTCCGCGACGACGACGAGGGTCGGGGCGGCCTCGTCGAGGACCCGTGCGGTCAGGGAGATCCCGGCCCCGGAGTCGAGGACGACGCGCAGCGGCTGGACCACGTCGGTGAGGTCGCGTGCGGCCAGGTGCGGGTCATCGGCTCGCAGCGTTGCGGCCCCGACCACGACCGCGTCGCACCGGGCGCGCAGCCGGTGGACCTCTGCGCGGGCCTGCGGACCGGTGATCCACCGGCTGGTGCCGTCCGCCGCGGCGGTGCGCCCATCGAGTGTGGCGGCGAGCTTCCAGGTGACGAAGGGCCGGTCGAGCGTCATGGCGTGCAACCACGCGCGGTTGACGTGGGCGGCCGCGTCACCGCCGACGCCGACGAGGACCTCCACCCCCGCCTCGCGCAGCTCCTGCGCACCTCCCCCGGCCACGGCGGTGGGGTCCGGCACGGCGATGACGACACGGGCCACGCCGGCGTCCAGCAGTGCCCGGGTGCACGGGCCGGTGCGGCCGGTGTGCCGGCACGGCTCGAGGGTGACGACTGCCGTTCCACCCCGAGCCGACTCCCCCGCCGCGCGCAGTGCGTTGACCTCGGCGTGCGGCCCACCGGCGGACTCGTGGAGGCCTTCGCCCACGACCCGGCCGTCAACGTCCAGCAGGACGCACCCGACGACGGGGTTGGGGCTGGTGCGGCCCAGGGCGCGGGCGGCCAGCCCGACGGCGCGCGACATGGCGGCGTCGACCTCGGCTGCGTGGCCGACCGGCTGGCTCATGGAACCCTCTCGTGCTCTGACGCGAGCAACGGGGCGAGGGAGACACGTCCTGCGACGTGACGGCGTGCACCGGAAGGTCGATCGCTCGACCTCGACCGTGCCGCTGGGAAGACCACGCGGCACGGCGGCGCCACCGCGTGCTGCCTCCCATCCGGACTTTCACCGTCGGTGCTGGAGTTCCACCAGCTCGGCTCCCCTCCGTGAGGACGAGGAGTTCGCGGACTGTCACCGCCGGCTCGGACTTTCACCGACCCCGGAGCACGCGTACGACGTTTGTTCGTACGCTCACGAGGATACCCGTCCGCTCGTGATCACGGCACGTGGGTCCGCTCACAGGCTCCAGCACCGCCACGTGGGTCGGGGCCGGATCCCGACAGCATCCCCAGCGATGTGCCGACACACGACGAAGGGGGCTGACGACCGCGTGGTCGTCGGCCCCCTTCGCCGGGAGGTGCCGGTCCTACTTGCTCAGGCCCTGCATGATCTCGCGCATGAGGTCCGCGGTCGCGGACGGCGTCTTGCCGACCTTGACGCCGGCGGCCTCGAGGGCCTCCTTCTTGGCGGCGGCCGTGCCCGAGGAGCCGGAGACGATGGCGCCGGCGTGGCCCATCGTCTTGCCCTCGGGTGCGGTGAAGCCCGCGACGTACCCGACGACGGGCTTGGTCACGTTGTCCTTGATGTAGGCCGCCGCGCGCTCCTCGGCGTCGCCACCGATCTCGCCGATCATGACGATCGCGTCGGTCTCGGGGTCGTTCTCGAAGGCCTCGAGGCAGTCGATGTGCGTGGTCCCGATGACCGGGTCGCCACCGATGCCGACGCCCGTGGAGAAGCCGAACTCACGCAGCTCGTACATCATCTGGTACGTGAGCGTGCCGGACTTGGACACCAGACCGATACGACCCGCGCCGGCGATGCTGGCCGGGATGATGCCCGCGTTGGACTGCCCGGGGCTGATCAGACCGGGGCAGTTCGGACCGATGATCCGGGTGGCCTTGCCCTTGCTGTAGTTGTAGAACTCTGCGGAGTCCTTGACCGCGATGCCCTCGGTGATGACGACGGCGAGCGGGATCTCGGCGTCGATCGCCTCGACGACGGCGGACTTGGCGAAGGCCGGCGGCACGAAGATGACCGACACGTCGGCGCCGGTCTCCTTCATCGCGTCGGCGACGGAGCCGAAGACGGGAACGGACTGCCCCGAGGGGAAGTCGACGCTCTGGCCGGCCTTCTTGGGGTTGACGCCGCCCACGACGTTCGTGCCGGCGGCAAGCATGAGCGTGGTGTGCTTCATGCCCTCGGAGCCGGTCATGCCCTGGACGATGACCTTGGAGTCAGCGGTGAGGAAGATTGCCATGTCTGTTCTCTACGTCCTTTACTTCGCGGCCAGCTCGGCGGCCTTGCGGGCAGCGCCGTCCATGGTGTCCTCGATGGACACCAACGGGTGGTTGAACTCGGCGAGGATGCGCCGGCCCTCCTCGACGTTGTTGCCGTCGAGGCGGACGACGAGGGGCTTGCTGGCCTCGTCACCCAAGGTCTTCAGGGCGCCGACGATGCCGTCCGCCACCGCGTCGCACGCGGTGATGCCACCGAAGACGTTGACGAAGACGGACTTGACCTGCTCGTCGTTCAGGATGACGTCCAGGCCGTTGGCCATGACCTCGGCCGAGGCGCCGCCACCGATGTCGAGGAAGTTGGCCGGCTTGGCCCGGCCCCCGGTGTGGTCCTCGCCCGCGTAGGCGACGACGTCCAGGGTGCTCATGACCAGGCCGGCGCCGTTGCCGATGATGCCGACGTTGCCGTCGAGCTTGACGTAGTTCAGACCCAGGTCCTTGGCCTTGGCCTCGAGCGGGTCGGCCGCGGCCGAGTCCTCGAGGGCGGCGTGGTCCGGCTGGCGGAAGTCGGCGTTGCCGTCGAGGGTGACCTTGCCGTCGAGGGCGATGATCTCGCCCTGCTCGGTCTTCACCAGCGGGTTGACCTCGACGAGGGTGGCGTCCTCGTCGCGGTAGACGACCCAGAGCTTCTTGATCGCGTCCGCGATCTTCGGCTGGTCGGCGGCCTCGAAGCCGGCCGCCTCGACGATCTCCTTCGCCTTGGCGTCGTCGATGCCGACATTGGGGTCGACCGCGATGCGTGCGAGCGCCTCGGGGCGCTCCACGGCGAGCTGCTCGATCTCCACCCCGCCCTCGACGGAACACATGGCCAGGTAGGTCCGGTTGGCCCGGTCGAGCAGGATCGAGAAGTAGTACTCCTCGGCGATCTGGGCGCCCTGGGCGATCATGACCTCGTGGACCGTGTGGCCCTTGATGTCCATGCCCAGGATGGCCTCGGCGTGCGCCTCGGCCTCGTCGGCCGTCTTGGCGACCTTGACGCCGCCGGCCTTGCCACGACCCCCGGTCTTGACCTGAGCCTTGACCACGGTGACGCCGCCGCTCTTGGCGCCGATGGTCTCGGCGGCGGCTCGCGCCTCCTGCGGGGTGGTGGCAACGGCGCCGGCAAGAACCGGGACGCCGTGCTTCTCGAACACGTCGCGTGCTTGGTACTCGAAGAGATCCACGAGGGTGATTCCGTCCTCTGCTGTGGTAACGGGGTGCGGGTCGAGAGTAGCGCCCGAGGGGTGGCGTCGGCACGTCCGGTCCATCCGGGACCATTGAATGGTCCATCACGGACCGGTCTCAACTATTGCCCCGACCAGTGAACGCGGGGTTACCGTGTGGTCACCATGGCTCTGCAGCAGGCACGCGACACCGCCGACGTGAGCAGCGATGCGGCACCGTCGCCCTCGCTGCGCAGCGGCGTGTGCCGGCAGCTGCGGCAGATGGCCACGCCCCGGTCGGCGGTCTTCGCCGCGGTCGAGGTCATCTGGGCGTCCACCCACGTGTCGCTCTACCCCTTCGGGGCCCGCCGGCCGCGCCGAGGGCCGGTCGGACAGGGGTACCGCATCGAGCACCTCTCGCCCATGCAGCGCGGGATGTTCGTCTCCGGGGTCGCCGAGCTCGGAACGCCGATCCTGCTGCTGCACGGCCTGGCCGACAACCACTCGATCTTCGCGCTGCTGCGCCGGGGTCTGCTGCGTCGCGGGTTCTCCCAGGTCTTCGCGATGAACTACTCGGCCCGCACCACGGACGTTCGCACGCTCGCCGTCCAGCTGGCCGAGGAGATCGAGGCAATCGCCCAGGAGACCGGGTACGAGAGGATCCACGTGGTGGCACACAGCCTCGGCGGGGTGATCGGCCGCTACTACGTCACCCGACTCGGCGGTGACGAGCGCGTGCACACCCTCGTCACACTGGGCTCCCCCCACACCGGGACGCTCTGGGCCCACGTCGCCCCGACCCCGCTGGCACGCCAGCTGCGTCCCGCCAGCCCGCTGATGCGGGAGCTGAATCAGCCGGCCCCGGGCTGCCGGACCCGCGTCGTCGCCTTCTGGTCCGACACCGACGAGGCGGTTGTGCCCGCCGTCAACGCGTCCCTGGAGCAGGAGGGGGTCGCCACGACGAACATCCGGCTGCGCGGGGTGGGGCACATCTCCCTGCCGATCCTGCCGAGCGTCGTCCACCGCATCGCCCGCAGCCTGACCCAGCTCGACAGCGACGGCGATCCCACCGCCTCGGTGACGCATCTCTCACCCGTGACCTGACCCGCGTGCGCGGTTTTCCGCCATCATGGCCGACGCCGAGGACCCCGGTTTTGCGTAACGAAATGGTCACGCTAGGGTTTCGGAGATTTGTCCTAGATATTCCCTGCCGAGGACGACGTCTTTTTCATGAGTGAGTATTCGGGTCGACACCGTCCTCCCACACGCGCAGAGCGCCGCGCCCTCGAACGCCGCTCCCGCCTCCCCAAGAGCTTCTCCGCCGCCTACGCACTGCCGACGGCTGCCGCCGTGACCTTGGCGCTCACCGCCGTCGGTGCCACCGCCGCCCAGTCCTCGCCCTTCTCGGGCGAGGTCGCCGAGCAGGCATCGGCCTCGCTGAACGCGACCGCGCTTCTCGAGGACCCGCAGCTGGCCAAGGACGTGCGCACCGAGGTCGCCACTGCCTCCCGCAACTCCTCAGGGCTCTCCGAGCGTCGCCGCGCTGTGGCCGACGACGTCGCCGAGAGCCAGGTCCGCGCCCAGGAGCGTGCCGACCGGGACAAGGAGCGCACGGACCTCGCCGCGAAGAAGAAGCCCGAGGACACGCAGGACGCCGAGACGACCGCCTCCGGTTGGGTCCGCCCGCTGGCCAGCGGGCCACTCACCTCCGGCTTCGGCGTCCGTTGGGGACGGCTGCACGCCGGGGTCGACTACGGCGCTTCCGTGGGTACCCCGCTGCGGGCCATGAGCGAGGGCACGGTCGTCGGGGCCGGCCCGATGAGCGGCTACGGGATCTACATCGACGTCGAGTACGCGGACGGAACCGTCTCCCGCTACGGACACCTGTCCTCCGTCGCCGCCTCGGTCGGCCAGCAGGTCGCCGCCGGTGAGACCGTCGCCTACTCCGGCAACACCGGTCGCTCGACCGGTCCGCACCTCCACCTGGAGATCCGCCCCGGCGGCGGCGAGCCGGTCGACCCGACGGGCTGGCTGACCGAGCGAGGCATCCTCTGACGTCCTGAGCACGACGAAGGGGGCCGGTCACCTCTCGGGCGTCGGGGCCCTCAGATCTTTTCGAGGGGCGCGTAGCGCAGCAGCAGACGCTTGACCCCGTCCTCTCCCCCGAAGTCGACGTGGGCCATCGCCTTGTCGCCCGCACCCTCGACGCGGATGACCGTGCCGAGACCGAAGCTGTCATGGGTGACCTTGTCCCCGTCGGCGAGCGCGATGATCGGACGGTTGCCCGGTGAGCGCACGCCGGGCCGGGCGGCCAGCCGCGCCACCGCGGGCTCGCGGCCGGGCCCGCTGGAGCCACCGGGGCCGCCGAGCGGCGGGCCGGTGCGCTCCCACTGCAGCAGGTGCTCCGGGATCTCGTCGAGGAAGCGCGAGGGCGGGTTGTACTGGGGCGTGCCGAACACATTGCGCACCGCGGCCCGGGACAGGTGCAGTCGCTCGCGGGCACGGGTGATCCCGACGTAGGCCAGTCGACGCTCTTCCTCCAGCTCCGTGGAGTCACCGAGGCTGCGGTTGTGCGGGAAGGTCCCGTCCTCCATGCCGGTGAGGAACACGACGGGAAACTCCAGGCCCTTGGCCGTGTGGAGGGTCATCAGGGTGACCACGCCCTGGTCGACGGCACCGTCCGGGCCCTCCTCGTCCTCGGGGATCTCGTCGGCGTCCGCGACAAGGCTCACCTGCTCGAGGAAGTCGTCGAGGCTGACCACCTCGCCCGTCACCTCGCGGGTCGCGTCGAACTCGCGGGCCACACCGACCAGCTCGGCGAGGTTCTCCAACCGGGTCTCGTCCTGCGGGTCCCGGCTCGCCTGCAGCTCGGCGACGTAGCCAGTACGCTCCAGGACGGCCTCGAGGAGGTCGCCGATCCCCCCTTCGCCCTCGTACTGCTCCCGCAGGCCCTCCAGGAGCGCGGTGAAACCGGCGATCGACGTCACCGAGCGGGTGGCGATGCCCGGCGCGTCCTCCGCCCGTCCGAGGGCGGCGATGAGCGGGATGCGCTCGCGCTCGGCGAGCTGCCCGATCGCGACCAGCGCGCGGTCGCCGATGCCGCGCTTGGGCACGTTGACGATGCGGCGCAGGTTGACCGTGTCGGCAGGGTTGGCGATGACGTGGAGGTAGGCCAACGCGTCCTTCACCTCACGCCGCTCGTAGAAACGGGTGCCGCCGACGACCTTGTACGGCAGGCCGACCCGGACGAAGACCTCCTCGATCGCACGCGACTGCGCATTGGTCCGGTAGAACACCGCGACATCGCCCGGTCGCACGCCGTGCTCGTCGTGCAGGTCGTCGATGGTCTGGGCGACGAAGGACGCCTCATCGTGCTCGTTGTCACCGACGTAGGCGACGACCGGCACTCCGTCGCCGGCCTCGGTCCACAGGTTCTTCTTGCGACGGGACTCGTTGCGCTCGATGACGGCATTGGCCGCGGTGAGGATCGTCTGCGTCGAGCGGTAGTTCTGCTCGAGCACGATCGTGCGCGCATGCGGGTAGTCCTGCTCGAACTCGATGATGTTGCGGATGGAGGCACCGCGGAAGGCGTAGATGGACTGGTCCGCATCACCGACGACGACGAGGTCGCTCGGTTCGACGGTCTTGGAGACGGTGGCCGAGCTGCGGTCGTGCGGGCGGCCCTCGGCGCCGCCACCCACGAGCTCACGCACCAGCTGGTACTGCGCGTGGTTGGTGTCCTGGTACTCGTCGACGAGCACGTAACGGAAGCGACGGCGATAGTGCTCGGCCACGTCCGGGAAGGCCTGCAGGATGTTGACCGTCGTCATGATGATGTCGTCGAAGTCCAGGGCGTTGGCCTGACGCAACCGGCGCTGGTACTCGCTGTAGACCTGCGCCAGCGTGCGGTCCTGAGGTGCTCCGCCGGTCTGCGCGTCCTCGTCGATCGAGACGCTGCGGGCGAACTCCTCCTCATCGACCAGCTCGTTCTTCAGGTTGCTGATCCGGTGACCGAAGGCTCGCGGCGGGAAACGCTTCGGGTCCAGGTCGAGGTCCCGCATCACGAGTGCGACCAGCCGCTGGCTGTCCGCGGCATCGTAGATGGAGAAGTTGCTCTTCATCCCGACCTTGGTCGCCTCGCGGCGCAGGATCCGCACGCACGCCGAGTGGAAGGTCATCACCCACATCGCCCGAGCCCGCGGGCCCACGAGCTCCTCGACCCGCTCACGCATCTCGGCAGCGGCCTTGTTGGTGAAGGTGATCGCCAGCACCTGGCCGGGCTGGGCGCCCCGGGCCGCCAGCAGGTGACCGATGCGGTGGGTGAGCACGCGGGTCTTGCCGGAGCCGGCGCCGGCGATGATCAGCAGCGGCCCACCCTGATGGACGACGGCCTCTCGCTGGGCGTCGTTGAGACCCGCCAGGAGTTCCTCGGGGTCGACCTCGTGGGGTGGGCGGTGGTGGGCGTGGGCGGCCCGGGTCGGGCCCTCGTCGGACATCGCCCAGGTCGGCACTCCGGAGTCGGTCACCTCCCGGGTCCAGTCACCGGGAAGGGCATCGGGAAGGTCGTCGAAGAGGCTGCTCATGTCGCACTCCAGCCTACGTGGGGCCGGTGACACCCCGACGCCTCGTCCCCGCCCTCAGGCGCGGGCCACCCCGAGCGAGAGGGCGCCCATCGGCCGGGGCGCCTCGGGCTGGTAGAAGTGCTCGACCTCACCGAGCGTGAAGCCGGCCGCCTCGAGCATCACCGCCGGCTCCCGCGTGAGGTGGCACCCGCCCGCCAGGCGTTTCTGGAGCGGCTCCAGGCGGTGCTGCCACCTGCGCACCGCCTCGTCGGGGGCGAGCCCGTGCTCGAGGAAGTGCAGGGCCCCGCCCGGCCGGAGCACGCGCCGCACCTCCGCCAGGGCAGCGACCGGATCAGGGATCGTGCACAGGGACCAGGTCACCAGCGCCGAGTCGAGGGCCTCGTCGGCGAAGGGCAGGCGTTGCCCGTCCGGACCCGCACGCTCCACCGGGACAGCGCTGGCCGCGACCCGGTCAGCGGCCAGACGCCAGGCCAGGTCCGCCGGCTCGACCGCCCGCACCCGCGTGACGGTCCGTGGGTAGAACGGCACGTTGAGCCCGGACCCGAAGCCGACCTCGACGACCTCACCGTCCAGGCCGGCACACGCCCGCCGTCGGTGCGGCTCCAGCGCCGCGAGACCACAGGTCCGGTCGACCAGCCGGGGCAGGATGTGGTCGCGGTAGATGCCCACAGGCACCCCTCCCTTCGTCACGACCCCAGTCTGGCACCACGCCACCACGACATACGATCGGCGGATGGCCCAGATCGTTCGCCCCGACACCCGCTACCAGCAGTCCTACCTCGCCGCGCACGACGAGTTCGACGGCGCACACCGCGATGGCGACGGCGAGTGGGAGCAGGCCGCGGACCCGGCAACAGGATTCGAGGGCTACTCCTTCACCCGTCGGGGACTGGAGGAGAAGGACGAGTTCATCCGCTTCGTCCGGGCCCGCCGTGCCGAGGAGCTACCCGGGAACCCCCGCCCCAGCGGTTACGTCCCGTGCACGTTCCTGTGGATCGTCGAGGGCGACGAGTACCTCGGCTCGATCGCGCTGCGGCACGAGCTGACGCACTTCCTGCTCGAGCAGGGCGGCCACATCGGCTACTCGATCCGCCCCACCGCCCGCCGGCAGGGCCACGCGAGCACCGCCCTGCGTCAGGTGTTGGAGCTGGCCGGCGAGATGGGGATGGGGCGGGTGCTGATCACCTGCGACGAGGACAACGCCGCTTCCCGAACGATGATCGAGCGCGCCGGCGGCCGGTACGAGGACTCCCGCGCCGGCAGGCGCCGCTACTGGGTGACCACGATCGCGACCGACCGACCGACTGGTGCCGTCATCGGCTGACTCCCCTACGCTCGGTCCATGGCGAAGGAGCACGGTTCGGACGTGCACCTGTCGGTCGGCGAGCGCGACGTGCGCATCTCCAGCCCCGAGAGGGTGTACTTCCCCGCCCGCGGCGAGACCAAGCTCGACCTGGCGCACTACTACCTGTCCGTCGGCGACGGGATCCTGCGCGCGCTGCGGGAGCGACCGACGATGCTGCACCGCTTCCCCACGGGCGTGGCCGGCGACAAGGTGCACCAGAAGCGCGTGCCCAGGGGGGCCCCGGACTGGGTCGGGACGGTGCGCCTGCACTTCCCCCGGTACGACCTGCACGCCGACGAGCTGTGCCCCACCGAGCTCGCCGAGATCATCTGGGCGGTGCAGATGTCGACCGTCGAGCTGCACCCGTGGAACGTCCGACGCGACGACGTCGACCGGCCCGACGAGTGGCGGATCGACCTCGACCCCATGCCGCGCACCCCCTTCTCCCGGGTGCGACGGGTGGCCGCCGTCGCGCACGAGATCCTTGACGAGCTGGGGATCGTCGGCTTCCCCAAGACCTCCGGCGGCTCCGGGCTGCACGTGTACGTGCGGATCGAGCCCCGGTGGGAGTTCGAGGACGTGCGAAGGGCGGCGCTCGCCTTCGCCCGCGAGGTGCAGCGCCGGGTTCCGCAGGAGGTGACGACGCAGTGGTGGCGCAAGGACCGTGACCCGGCGGCGGTCTTCGTCGACTACAACCAGAACGCGCGCGACCACACCATCGCGGCGGCGTACTCCGTGCGGGGCAACGAGCACGCGACGGTCTCGACGCCGATCACGTGGGAGGAGGTCGCCGACGTCGAGCCGGCCGACTGCACGATCGCGACCGTGCCGGAGCGCTTCGAGCGACTCGGCGACCTGCACGCGTCGATCGACGACGTCGCCCACGACCTCACGCCGCTGCTCGAGTGGGCGGAGCGGGACGACGCGGAGGGTGCGCAGCCGCCCGCCGACCCGCAGGATCCGCACTAGGCTCGCGGGATGAGACGCAGTCAGTCGCACCCCGCGGTCGACCGGGTCGTCACCGCACTCGCCGAGTACGACCTGCACCCCGAGGTCGTCTGGCTCGACGATGCCGTCACGACCGCGCCGTTGGCGGCCGCAGCCCTCGGCGTGGAGGTCGGGCAGATCGCGAACTCCCTCGTCTTCACCCTCGACGACGAGCCGCTGCTCGTGCTCACCTCCGGAGCGCATCGCGTCGACACCACGTGGCTCGGCCATCGGTTGGGCGGCACGATCACCCGCGCGAGCAAGGACACCGTCAGGGCCGCGACCGGGCAGGTCATCGGCGGCGTCGCTCCCATCGGCCACCCTGCGGCCCTGCGGACGGTCGTCGACACCGAGCTCGAGCGCTACGACCAGGTGTGGGCGGCCGCCGGCCACGCGAAGACGGTCTTCCCCACGAGTTGTGCCGAGCTGCTGCGGATCACGGGCGGGACGCCGAGCCCGGTCGAGCCCTGACCATTCCTCAGCGGCGCAGGGCCGCGTCCACCCAGTGGGTCAGGTCCACGTCGTCCTCGACCGCATCCCCAGAGACGTCGAGCCAGCTGGGCCCCATCTCCTTCTCACCCATCAACGCCTGCTGCGCGTACCAGGGGCCGGCGTCACGCAGCAGGGTCTCACCCTCGTGCGGGTCGACCCGGACGAGCAGGCCGCCCCCGCCGCGGACCCCGAGCGCGATGGCCCCGCCCACCAAGAAGATCAGCGAGCCGAACATGCGCTTCTCCTCCCACTCGACGCCCCGATCGGACAGGGATGAGCGCACGCGGTTCGCCAAGTCCTCGTCGATGGCCACGGATCCACCATGGCAGATGTCTATGGTGGGCAGGTGCCTGAGCCAGTCCCTCTCCCCCACCCGGTGACGGGTACGCCCTTCGCCTCGCCGGTGGAGCCGGGCACCGGCTGGCCGGACGACGTGGCCGACTGCGACACTCCCGTGGCCCGCACCAACGCACAGGTGCGCCGCCTGGCGAAGGGAGCGGTCGGCCCCACGGACCTGGACGCACGCATCTCCGTCTGCCGAGCGTGCCCGCGTCTGGTGGCCTGGCGGGAGGAGGTCGCGCTGACCAAGCGGGCCGCCTTCGCCGAGGAACCCTACTGGGGCCGATCGGTGCCCGCGTTCGGGCCGACAGACGCCCCGGTGGTCATCGTCGGTCTCGCCCCCGCGGCCCATGGAGCCAACCGCACGGGCCGCATGTTCACCGGTGACCGCTCCGGCGACTGGCTCTACGGCGCCCTGCACCGCGCCGGGTACGCGAGCCAGTCCGAGTCCTGGGCCGCCGGCGACGGGCTCGAGCTGGATGGGGTCCGGATCATCGCCCCCGTCAGGTGTGCGCCGCCGCAGAACAAGCCGACCACGCAGGAGAAGCGCACCTGCGCACCGTGGCTCGACGCCGACCTCGCGCTGAGCGCACCACACGTCCGCTCGATCCTGTGCCTCGGCTCGATCGGCTGGGACACGACGATCGCCGGTGTGCGCCATGCCGGGTGGGCGGTCCCCCGCCCGAAGCCGACGTTCGGCCACGGCGCCCGAGCCACCCTGCGCACTCCCGAGGGTCGGGAGGTCGCCCTCGTCGGGAGCTACCACGTCAGCCAGCAGAACACCTTCACCGGCAAGCTCACCCAGACGATGCTCGACGAGGTCATCGCCTCGCTGTGACTCACGTCCTATCGTGAGGACATGACCACCACCACTGCACTCGTCGTCACCCGCCACGGAGGGCCAGAGGTCCTCGAGGTCCAGGAACGGGAGGTGCCCACGCCCGGACCCGGGGAAGCGCTCGTCGAGGTGGCCGCCGGTGGGGTGAACTTCATCGACGCCTACCAGCGCGCGGGCATCTACCCGACCGAGCCGCCGTACGTGCCCGGCTTCGAGGCCGCCGGCACCGTGCGGGCCGTCGGTGACGACGCGGCTGTCTCCGTCGGCGACCGGGTCGCGTGGTCGATGACCATCGGCCTGCACGCCGGCATGGTGCTGGCGGACTCGCAGCGGCTGCTGCCCGTCCCGGACGGAGTGGACCTCGAGACCGCAGCGGCCGCCACGCTGCAGGGCATGACAGCCCACGCCCTGGTGACCGACGTGTACCGCGTCGCCGACGGCACCGTCGCACTGGTGCACGCTGCCGCCGGCGGGGTCGGACAACTGCTCACCCAGATGATCGTCAGCCGCGGCGGCCACGTCATCGCCACCGCCGGGTCCGCGGCGAAGCTGGAGATCGCCCGCTCACGCGGCGCCGCCGAGACGATCGACTACTCCGAGGTGGACGACCTGTCCGGGTCGGTGCGGGAGGCCGCCCAGCGCCTCGGTGCGACGAAGGGCGTCGACGTGGCCTACGACGGAGTCGGCCGGGCGACCTTCGACGACTCGCTCGCATCGTTGCGCCCGCGCGGGACCATGGTCCTCTTCGGGGGCGCGTCCGGCCAGGTCCCCCCCTTCGACCTGCAGCGGCTCAACTCGGGCGGGTCGCTGTACGTCACCCGGCCGAGCCTGGCGCACTTCATCGCCGAGCGGGAGGAACTTATCATGCGCGGGCGTGAGCTGTTCGCCGAGATCGACTCCGGGCGCCTGGACATCGCCATCGGCGGCCGCTACCCCTTCGCCGAGGCCGCCGAGGCCTACCGCGCGCTTGAGGGTCGGGAGACGACCGGCAAGCTGCTGCTCATCCCCTGACCGCGTGTCGAGGCGCGGTGGTGGAGGTCATCGCGTGGGTGGTGCGCCGGGGCGCGGTGTGTCGTACTGCAGTTCACGCTCGGCATGACGGGATCCGGCGGAGCCGACGACTGCCTCGGCATGGACTGCAGTACGACACACCCTCAGGTCACCAGAGGAAGGCGATGAGCGCGTTGACCACCGCAATCGCTGCGGCAGCGATCGCCAGTGGCATGCCGTTCTCGCCGCGCTTGTTCTTGCCGTTGCCGATCTCGGCGCAGGCCAGGACGGCGATCATGACCACGAGCTTGGTGCCGATCTTGGCGTGGTTGACCGGATCGTCCCCGGCCTCGGCGATGCCGGTGAGCCCGAGGCCCACGAGCAACTGGATGCGGGCACTCCAGATCTGGATGACGTGGACACGGCCGGCGACGGCAGGAGCGATGACGATCGCCACCATCGCCAGCATGTGCAGGATGTAGAGGACGAGTCGCAGGGTATCCATGGCCACACCCTAGGTCTCCCGGTCCCGGTCAGCGGCACCGGCTCGACCGACCTCCGCCGGGAGGTGCGGGAGCGCCGTCCCGATCATCGCCGTCTGCGGCAGGTCCGACAACCGGTCGAGCGAGACCCATGCCGCGGCCCCGGTCGAGCCATCGATCTCGACGACCCGGGCCGCCTGGGGCTGCGGGCAGTGGGCCAGGTAGACCAGACGCACCGCGTGGAAGTCCTCGTCCGCGTCCACGTGGTGCGTCGACTGCACCTGCACCAGGTCACCGACCTCGACGTGCTGGCCGGTCTCCTCGTGGACCTCGCGGACGACCGCATCCCGCGGTTCCTCGTACGGGTCCACGCCACCACCCGGCAGCGTCCACAGCCCACCGGCCCCGCCACCGACCCAGGCGGCCAGACGTGACACGAGCAGCTGGGCGCCATCGAGCACGAGCGCGTACGCCGCGACCCGCCGCAGCACGGTTGCTCCGCGGCCGGCCATCCCGAGCTCGGGCCCGGGTACGGCCTCGTCGAGCGCCTCGACCGCGTAGTGCACCTCGACGCAGCCGTCGGCACCGAGCACGGAGCGCACCGGCTGACCGGTCAGGCCCTGCTCGGCCAGCAGGTCCACCGGGTCCTGGCCGTGGCGCAGCGGCCAGCGCCGGCCCCCGGCCACGATGACGACGCTCATGCACCCGCCCGCAGGTACTCGCCGACCACGAGGTCCGCGATCTGCTCCCACGACTGGCTCGGTGGGGTGCTCGCGTTGTGCCCCGCGATGCGGGTGCGCAGGGTCGAGTCGGCGGTCAGTCGCACGAGGGCATCGGCGAGCCCCGCGTCATCAGCGGCGAGCAGACCGCTGACCCCGTCGGTGATCACCTCACCGACCCCCGAGTCGGCCCGGGCGATGACGGGCAGTCCGGTGGTGCGGGCCTCCAGGGCCGCGATCCCGAAGGCCTCCAACCTCGTCGTCGAGAGGTAGACGTCGCATTCCCGGTAGTGGCCGGCCAACTCGGATCGGGACACGCTCCCCCGCCACCGCACGACGTCGCCGAGTCCCAGTGCAGCACTGTGGGATTCGAGCAGGGCGCGCATCGCGCCGTCCCCGAAGACGTCGAGTACCAGAGCGCCCGGCCCCACGCGCGCGTGCGCGTCGGCCACCACCCGCAGCAGCGCACCGACGCGCTTGCGTGGCGCCAGCCGGGTGGCCGTGACGACGCGCAGCGGCCGCGCCGTGGACCGCACCGGTCCGGCCGGCCACTCCCCCGGGGCGATGCCGTTGGGTACGACGCCCACCGGCACCCCCGGCGCCGCGTGACGCACTCCGGCCGCCGCGAGGTCGGAGACCGCGGACAGCACTGCTCCCTGTCCGGTCCACGTCCGCAGCGCCGGTCGCAGGGTCAGCGCCGCCTTGTCCAGGACGCAGTGGAAGGTCAGCGCCGTCGGCATCCCCAGCCCCGTCGTCACCCGTGCCATGTCCCAGGCGAAGGGGGACACCACACCCAGGTGGACGTGCGCGACGTCGAACCCGCCGCCCTGCAACCGGGCGCGCACCATCGGTGGCGCCATCGGGTTGACCGGGATGTCACGGGGCAGCTGGAGCGCCATCCGGTGCACCGGGATGCCGTCGACGGTCTCGACCGTCCCGCCACGTTCCCCCTTCGCCCCACGCGTGGCGGTGAAGACCTCGACCTCGTGCCCGGCCGCCTGCAGGTGCACGGCGAGGTCGCTGACCTGTGACTCGATCCCACCGGTGCGCGGCGGGTAGCAGTCGGAGAGGAGGGCGACCTTCACACTCCCAGAGTGCCATGGGACTCGTGTGGAACAGTTGTCCCGATGGACCAGCCAGCCGCGCGCCGCACCCTCGTGGTCTTCCACGCCCACCCCGACGACGAGGCCCTGCTGACCGCGGGCACGATGGCCGGGGCGGCGGCCGAGGGACACCGCGTGGTCCTCGTGGTCGCCACGGACGGTGCGCTCGGACTGACCGACGAGACCACCCACGGCGCGAAGGGGGCGGCCCTCGCCGCGACCCGGGGCCGGGAGCTGGTGGCGAGCGCCGGCGCGCTCGGTGTCGCGCGCATCGTCCAGCTCGGCCACGCCGACAGCGGCAGCGACCCGGATCTCCTCCCCGACCCCCCGAGCGGCCGTCGCTTCGTGCGCGTACCACTCGACGAGGCGGCCGAAGCCCTCACCGCCGTCCTCCTGGAGGAGCGCGCCGATGTGCTCACGACGTACGACCCCCGCGGCGGGTACGGCCACCGCGACCACGTGCGCGTGCACGAGGTCGGGGCCCGGGCCGCTGAGCTCGCCCGCGAGAGAGGTCTACCGGTGACGGTGCTGTGGGCGACCGTGCCGCGCGAGCTGCTCTGCCGCGCCATCGACCTCGCCGCGAGGGTCTACCGCTTCCCCCCTCAGTTCGACCGGTCGAGCTTCGACCGGGCCTACTGCGCCGGTGCCGAGATCACCCACCGCGTCCCGGTGCGCCGGCACGCGAGGGCCAAGCGGGCCGCGATGCGCGCCCACGCCAGTCAGGCCGCGGGCCCCGCCGGCGCAGACCGCACGCTCGGGATGCTGGCACGCATCCCCCGCCCGCTCTTCGATCTCGTCTTCCGTCGTGAGTGGTTCCTCGACCCGGCGGCACCGCCGGGCACGAGCCGCACCGACCCCTTCGACGGGCTGGCATGAGCGGGGCATCCGACCGTCCGCGCACGCCACCTGCCCTGCGCGTCGTCCAGGTCGTCCTCGGTCTCGGGCTGGCGGGAGCCCTGCTGTGGTGGGGGCTGCCCTTCTTCGCGCAGACGACATGGGCCGAGGTCGGCGACGTGCTCGCCGGGGTGTCGCCCTGGAAGGCCGCGCTCTTCACGGGCTTCGTCGTCGCCGGTCTGTACTGCTACACCTTCGTCATGACCGGGGCCATGCCCGAGTTGAGCCACCCCCGGGCCCTGATCCTCAATGTCTGCGGCTCCTCGGTCTCCAACCTGCTGCCCGGCGGTGGTGCCGTCGGACTCGCCGCCACGTTCTACATCGCCAAGTCGTGGGGGTTCACCGTCTCGAGCGTGACGACGATGGCGGTCGTCACGGGGGTGTGGAACGTCCTCGCCCGTGCTGCACTGCCCGTCATCGCGATCATCGGCCTCTCCTGGGGCACGCAGGACCTCCCGTCGTCCATGCAGGACGCGGCCTGGGCGGCGATCATCACCGGCGCCGTCGTCGTGGGTCTCTTCGTCATCGCGATCGCCACCGATGCGGGAGCGCGGGCCCTCGGGCGGGGGCTGGACCGACTGGTTCGCCTGGTCCGTCGCCGGCACCGCGACGGGATCGAACGCGGCCTGACCGGACTGCGGGCGCAGATCGCGGGGACGGTGCGCACCGGGTGGCTGTCCATGACCCTGGGCATGGTCGGCTTCTTCGGCCTGTACTACGTGCTCTTCCTGCTGTGCATGTCCACCACTGGGGTGGAGCTGCCTTTCGGGCAGCTCTTCGCGGCGTACGCGATCGGCCGTCTGCTCACCGCGGTCGGGGTCACACCGGGTGGGTTGGGGGTGACCGAGGCCGGTACCGTCGCGGCCCTGGTCGCCTGGGGCGCCGATCCGGCCGCGGCCATGGCGGGGGTCGTGATCTTCACGATCTTCACCCACCTGCTCGAGGTGCCGCTCGGGGCGATCGGGTGGGTCGCGTGGAGCATCATGCCCCGGGCCGGTCGCGACGAGATCACCGCGGCCGCCGAGGCGGAGCGCTGAGCCTCAGCGCAACAGGCGCGCCACTTGCCGGGCGTGGGCCTGACGAGCCACCTCGTCGTCGAGCTCCTCGGGCGCGAAGGCCCGCCCGGTCGCCAGCTCCGCCGCCCACCCGATGAGTGCGTCGGCAAGGCGCGGGTTGGCCGGCAGGATCGGGCCGTGGAGGTAGGAGCCGATGACGTGCCCGGTGACGGCGCCCTCCGTGCCGTCGGCGTCGTTGTTGCCCTGCCCGTGCCTGACCCGACCGAAGGGATCCTGTCCCTGACCGAGCACCGTTGCCCCGGAGTGGTTCTCGTACCCGACGACGTCACCGAAGTCCGTGGAGAGCACCACCGGTCCGATCATCCGGGTCGCGTTGCCCTGCGTCGTCACGTCCAGGATGCCCAGACCGGGCACACGCGTGCCCTCGACGGTGACGAAGGACTGCCCGAACAGCTGGTACATGCCGCAGATCATCAGCATCGGCACACCCGCGACGGCCAGGGCCCGCAGTCGGTCGGCCCGGCGCTCGAGGTCCGCCTCGACGGTCACCTGCCCGGAGTCCTGACCGCCGCCCCCGACCATGAGGTGGATGGTCTCCGGCAGTGGCTGCCCGGGGTGGTGCTGGTGCACGACGGGCACGTAGCCGTGGCGCCGGATGCGCGCCGCGAGGCAGCGGGTGTTGCCCAGATCGCCGTAGATGCTCATCTCGCGCGGGTACATGTGCACGAGGTGGATCTCGCCCTTGCCCTCGTGGCCGGGGTCGGCGACACGGTCGGAGGCGGCCGGCTCCCCGAGGATCGTGACGTCACGGGGGTCGCTCATGCCGGGTCTCCGCTCGGGTCGGGGGCGTCCACGCCCATCTCGGGCAGGTCGTAGCGCTCGCCGAGCATCCGGCGCAGTGCGAGCATCGCCGTGTAGGAGGTGAAGATCCGCTTCGGCTGACCCGCGTGGTCGGCGAGGAAGCTCCTCAGGGCCTTCGCCAGATCGGTCTCGACCGCTGCGACGGGCACGTCGTCGTACTGCAGGCGCAGCGCCATGTCCCAGCCGCGCACCCCGGAGGTGAGGGCCACCCCCTTCGTCCGCAGGGACTCGAAGCTGACGTCGTAGAGCCAGGAGACGTCCCGACCGTCCGCGTAGTCGTCGTTGATGGCGATCATCGTCGCGGCCGGCGTACTCGCGTAGGTGCCCAGCGCCACGGTGAATCCGGCGGGGTTCTTGACCAGGACGAGCTCGAGCGGCCTCCCGTCGACATCGATGACCTCCCCCCGGCCGAAGGGGGGTGCGACCGTGCGCAGCGCCCGCTCGGTGGCGTCGTCGCGAAACCCGGCACCGAGCAGGTGCCTGGCGGTCGTCGCCGCCGCAGTGGCGTTGATCATCGCGGCCAGGCCCCGCTGGCGCAGCGTCACGGGCCCGAGGACGCCCCCTTCGCCGGCAGCCCCGAAGGTGATCCGCAGCGACTCCTCGTCGATCGGCGTCAGGAGTCCGTCCCGCTCACCGGCGGCCGGCGGGGCGAAGTCCTCCTGCTCCCGCGAGTCGTGCTCGGACAACTCGCCGATGCGGTCGGCGACCGATGCGTCGAGGCCGAACCAGCTGGTGTCGACGCCCGGCGCCAGAGTGGCGGCGATGCGGTTGACGAAGGGGTCGTCCCGGTTGAGCACGACCCCGTCCGTCGTCATCGCGGCCAGCTGGGTCAGCAGGCCCGCGGTGTGATCGATCTCGGCGAAACGGTCGAGCTGGTCGCGGGCGACGTTGAGCAGGAGCGCGTGGGTGGGTGCAACGGCCCGGCCGAAGTGGAGGGCGTGCGCCTCGTCGAGCTCGAGGACGGCGATGTCGGCCTCCAGCCCACCACGCAGCGGCATCTCGGCGAGCATCGCGGAGATGACCCCCCGGGTGAAGTTGCTACCGGTGGGGTTGGTGAAGACCCGCTTGCCGTGGGCACGCAGGATCGCGACGAGCATCTTGGTGGTCGTCGTCTTGCCGTTCGTCCCGGAGACGACGACGATGCCGCCCGGCACGTCGGCGAGGGTGTGCGCGAGGAAGGCCGGGTCGACTCTCTCCGCGACGAGGCCGGGCAGCGCCGAGCCCCCGGCGCCCCCGCCCTTCAGACGGGCCGCGTGTCGGGCTGTCTTGCCTGCGAGGGTGGCGATCGTCGTTCTCAGCACTGGATCACCCTAACGGCGCGCTGGTGCCGGGCCGCGGTGCGTACTCGCTGCTGCGGACCTGCCCCGACCGCTGCGCGATGGCGTCCATGGTCTCGTCCGTGATCGCCCGCAGCAGCTTGCCCTTGACCAGCTCGGCCTCGAGCGCGGCGACGTCGACCGGCGGGGCGAAGCGCACGGTGACCTTGCGCGGGCGGATGACCTTCGCGCCGGTGGGCTGTGCCCGGTCGGTTCCGATGAGCCCGCACGGGACGACCGGGGCCCGGGAGGCGACCGCGAGGCGACCGACGCCGGTGCGTCCCTTGTGCAGCATGCCGTCCCGGCTGCGCGTGCCCTCGGGGTAGATGGCGAAGGCTCCCCGGGCGGCCAGGTGCGCCTCGGCGAGCTCGAGCGAGCGCGCCGCAGCCTTCGCGTCGGAGCGGTCGACGGGGATCATCCCGCCGAACTCACCGAACCACAGCCGCTTGAACCATCCGAGCGGCCCGGTGCCCTGCAGGTACTCGGCCTTGCCGAGGAAACCGACCTTGCGACCCGCGGCCAGCGGGATGACCATCGAGTCGACGAAGCTGAGGTGGTTGCTGGCGATGATCACCGGACCCGTCGCGGGGACGTGCTCACGACCCTCGACCTCGAGCCGCAGCCAGGCGCGCAAGGGCGGACCGACGAGGACCCGACGCAGGAGCCACTCTGCGACCCTGATCGCGCCACTGCTGCTACTCACGACTGCCTCCTTCGTCGCAACTGCTTGGGCTCCTGCGAGATCGGGAGCGGGTCATTCCCACTCGATGGTGCCCGGCGGCTTGCTCGTCACGTCGAGGACGACGCGGTTGACCTCGGTGACCTCGTTGGTGATCCGGTTGGAGATCCGGGCGAGTACGTCACCGGGCACGCGGGTCCAGTCGGCGGTCATCGCGTCCTCGGAGGAGACCGGGCGCAGGACGATCGGGTGTCCGTACGTGCGACCGTCACCCTGGACACCGACCGAGCGCACGTCGGCGAGGAGGACGACCGGACACTGCCAGATCTCCCGATCGAGGCCGGCCGCGGTCAGCTCCTCCCGGGCGATGGCGTCGGCCCGGCGCAGGATGTCGAGGTTGTGCTCGGTGACCTCGCCGATGATCCGGATACCCAGACCGGGCCCCGGGAAGGGCTGGCGGTCGACGATCTCGTCGGGGACACCGAGCTCTCGGCCGACCTGGCGCACCTCGTCCTTGAAGAGGGCACGCAGCGGCTCGATCAGCTGGAACTGCAGGTCGTCAGGCAGGCCGCCCACGTTGTGGTGGGATTTGATGTTGGCCGCACCGGAGCCACCGCCGGACTCGACGACGTCCGGATACAGCGTGCCCTGCACGAGCCACTTGACGGGGTGCTCGTCGTCACCGCTGCCGACGACGTCCCGGGCCGCCTGCTCGAAGACGCGGATGAACTCGCGCCCGATGACCTTGCGCTTCTCCTCGGGGTCGGTCACTCCGGCGAGCGCCCCGAGGAACTGCTCCCTCGCGTCGACGACGACGAGCCGCACCCCGGTCGCCGTGACGAAGTCCTGCTCGACCTGCTCCGCCTCGCCCTGACGCAGCAGCCCGTGGTCGACGAAGACGCAGGTGAGCTGCTCGCCGACGGCGCGCTGCACGAGCGCGGCAGCCACGGAGGAGTCGACGCCCCCCGACAGGCCGCACAGCACCCGGTCCTGCCCGACGGTCTCGCGAATGATCGCGACCTGCTCGTCGACCACGTTGTCGGCCGTCCAGTCCGCCTCGAGTCCTGCACCACGGAGCAGGAAGTTCTCCAGGACACGCTGGCCGAAGGTGGAGTGCATGACCTCCGGGTGCCACTGCACGCCGTAGAGGCGCCGCTCGTCGTCCTCGAAGGCCGCCACGGGCGCCCCGGACGTGCTCGCCGTGACGCGCATGCCCCCGGGCGCCTCGGTCACGGAGTCTCCGTGGCTCATCCACACCGACTGCTCGGCGGGCTGCCCGGTGAAGAGGGTCGAGTCCAGGTCGCTGATCTCTGCCCGGGTCGAGCCGTACTCGCTCAGCCCGGTCCGCTCGACCGTCCCGCCGAGGGCCTTGACCATCGCCTGGAACCCGTAGCACATGCCGAAGACCGGGACCCCGGCCTCGAGCAGGGCGGCGTCCAGGCCGGGAGCGTCCTGGGCGTAGACGGAGGAGGGCCCGCCGGAGAGGATGACCGCAGCCGGGTCCTTGGCGAGGACGTCGGCCGCCGACATCGTGTGCGGCACGACCTCGCTGTAGATCTTGGCCTCACGCACTCGGCGGGCGATGAGCTGGGCGTACTGGGCGCCGTAGTCGACGACGAGGACCGGGGAGGTCTTGAGCGAATCGGTCACTCAGACAGGTTACCGGCCCCTCCGCTACGAACTGCAGCCAGCAGCACGTGGTTGAGTCAGCCGCAGCACGAGGTGCTGCCGGCCATACGAACTCGAGCCAGCAGCACTTCGTATCAGGGGTGGGTGAGCGGGGAGATCTCGCGGACGACGCGACGCTCCTCGACGAAGGCGACGAAGGGGATGCACGCGAGCAGCAGGATCGCGATCATCCGGCCGACCGACCAGGCGACCTTGAAACCGAGGTTGGCCGTGGCGACGGCGAAGACCATGAAGATCAGCCCGTGCACCGGCGACCACCAGGCGAGCACGTCGTTGTCGAAGCCGTACTTCAGGACCATCTCGACGATGAGGACGAACATCGCCAGACCCGCGACGATCGCGCTCACCCGGAAGAAGGTCAACCCGCCCGCGATCGCCCGCGGGTCGGCGCTGACTGCTGCCTGCTTGTCGTCCGTGCTCACGTCACGTGCTCCTTGCTCTCCACGGCCTCGACCGTCTCGTCCCGACGCGCCGCCTGGCGCACCATCTTCGTCCACATCCACAGCGGGAACGCCGCGAACAGCCACCACTGGAACGCGTACATGGCGTTGCGCCACTGCAGTGAGGTGTCCGGCAGCGGCGGTGGGACCCGCTCGAGGCCCTGCGCCTGCTCCCGGCCGTCCTCGCTCAACGCGAACGCGAACCCGTTGTAGATCTCGCCCGGCCAGACGTTGACCAACTTGGCGATGTCCACCGAGGTCATCTCGCCGTCGGCGAGTCCGACGCCCTCGTCGGGGGCCTCTTTGGGGGCCAACGAGCCGAGGAGCTCGATGGTGCCGGTGGGCGCCGGTGGCGGGTTCTCCCCCTTCGGGATCCACCCGCGCACGACGGCGAGGTTGGCTCCGGTCCCCGCCACGACGAAGCGGTCCACGACCCACGCGCCGAGCTCACCGTGGAGCAGGCGATCGACCACGAGGACCTGGTCACGGGCGTACTCACCGCTCGTGGTCACCCGCTGGCCGGACCCGCCGTCCGGGAATGCCTCAAGAGGTGTGATGACGTCGTCCAGGGCGACGACCGGGCGGTCCTGGATCTCCCGGACCGTGTCGGCCCTGGCCTCGTCGTGCGCGACCGACCACTGCCACCGTCCGGCGATGACGAAGACGACACCCATGACCAGCGCAAGCACGAGCAGCCCCAGAAAGCGGGGGCGAAGGGCGGTCCGGAGCACGTGGCCAAGGCTACGTCGACGATCTGGGTCACCCGGACGCCACCCTCCGCGCCCTCCGCTGTGACCGGGCCGGCGATCAGACGGTGACGCGCGGCATCCCGAGGTTGACCTTGGCACTGGAGTGGGTGAAGTCCTGCACCGCACGGGTGTGCGGCGCGACGGGCTCGAGCCGCTGGTAGGGCTCACCCTGCGCCGGACGCGGGTCCCTCTCGCCGACGTTGGGCCACAGCGAGAAGGCCCGCTCGGCCTGCGCGGTGATCGTCAACGACGGGTTGACCCCGAGGTTCGCCGAGACGGCGGAACCGTCGCTCACCGTGACCCCGGGGTGGCCCCAGAGGCGGTGATAGGGGTCGATGGCCCCCCCGGCCGGGGAGTCACTGATCGCGACGCCACCGAGGAAGTGGGCGGTGAGCGGGATGTCGAAGGCCTCCCCCCACGTCCCGCCGGCGAAGGTCTCGATACCGACGCGCTCGGCCAGCCGGTCGGCGATGGCCTTGATGCCCCGGTGCCCGGCCTCGATGTAGGTCGGATTCTCCTCACCGTGCCCCTGGCGCGAGGTCAGGCGACGGCCGCCGAGTGCGCTCGGGCGGAGTGAGGTCGTCAGTGAGTTGTCGAGGCTCTGCATGACCAGCCCGATGACCGTGCTGTCGGCGAAGTGGGTACCCGGTGGGAACCACGCCTTGAGGGCCGACAGCTGCGTCGGCAGGGACACGAGCAACCTGGCCCAGCGCGGGAGGCGTCCGGACCTCGGTGGGGCGAGGAGCGTGGTGAGCAGGCCCATCGCGTCCGAGCCCTTGCCGTAGCGCACGTTCTCGATGTGCGTGTCCTCGTCCGGGTGGAAGGAGGAGGTGATCGCGACTCCCCTGGTGAGGTCGTCCGCCCCGGTCGGGGGGCGCTGCGTCAGGGCGCCGACGAGGGCCTCGGAGTTGGTGCGGGTGAGCTCACCGAGGGTGTCGCTGATGCGCGGCAGCTCGCCGTCGTCCTTCATCCGGTGCAGGAGGTTCTGCGTACCCCAGGTACCCGCGGCGACGACGACGTGCCGCGCCGTGGTGACGCGGGCACTCCCGTCACCCGGCTTGTCGGTCGCCTCGTGGCGCACGCGGTGGATCTCCTGACCACCGACGGCGGTCCCGGGGACGATCCCCACCCGGGTGACGGTGCGCATCGGCACGATCTGGGTGCCGAGCTGCTCGGCGAGCGCCAGGTAGTTCTTCATCAGGGTGTTCTTGGCACCGACCCGACAACCGACCATGCAGTTGCCGCACTCGGTACACATCGTGCGCTCGGGACCGGCCCCGCCGAAGTACGGGTCCGCGACGGTCCGACCGGGGACGTGCCCCCCTTCGTCCGTCTCGAAGAAGACCCCGACCGGGGTCTTGACGAAGGTCTCGGGCACGCCCATGTCCTCGGCGGCCGCACGCATGACGTCCTCCACCGGCCCCTCGCAGGGATTGGTCACGACGCCGAGCATCGAGCTGGCCGTGTCGTAGTGCGGCTTCAGCTCCGACTGCCAGTCGGTGATGTGCGCCCACTGCCGGTCCTCGAAGAAGACCGCAGGCGGCACGTAGAGGGTGTTGGCGTAGTTGAGCGAGCCGCCGCCCACACCCGCTCCGGCGAGGATCATCACGTCCTTGAGCATGTGGATCCGCTGGATCCCGTAGCACCCCACCTTGGGTGCCCACAAGAAGTTCTTCAGGTCCCAGCTGGTCTTCGCGAAGTCCTCGTCCGCGAACCGGCGTCCGGCCTCGAGGACGGTGACCCGGTACCCCTTCTCGGCCAGGCGAAGGGCGGCGACGGAACCTCCGAAGCCGGAGCCGACCACGAGGACGTCGGTGTCGACCTGCCGGTCGGTGGTGGTGCTCACGTCAGCCCCATCATCTTCATGGCGCGCAGGCCGACGGTCATGACCTTGGCGTAGGTCTGGTGACTCATCCCGAATGCGGGCGCGATCGGCATGACGTACTGCGCGCTGACGGTCTGCGCCTCGGTGTACTTCAGGATCCCCTCGGCCCCGTGGCGCCGCCCCATACCGGAGTCCTTCATCCCGCCCATCGGAGCCCCCATGGACGCCCACGTCGCGGCGTAGCACTCGTTGATGTTGACCGTGCCGGTACGGATCCGCTCGGCGATGCGCCGGCCCCGGCGCACGTCCGTGGTCCACACGGACGAGTTGAGGCCGTACTCGGTGTCGTTGGCCAGTGCGATCGCGGCGTCGTCGTCGGGCACCCGGTAGATCGAGACCAGCGGACCGAAGGTCTCCTCGTCGCGGCAGTCCATCGCGGCGGTCACCTCATCGAGAACCGTCGGCTCGAAGACGTAGGGGCCGACGTCGGGGCGGTGCTTGCCACCGGTGAGGACGGTCGCTCCCTTCGCCACCGCGTCCTCGAGGTGCGCGGTCACCGTGTCGAGCTGGCCCTGGCTGACCAAGGAGCCCATGTCGTGGCCGTACTCGAGCGCCGTGCCCAACGTCATCGCCTTGACGGCGGCGACGAAGCGCGGGACGAACTCCCCCGCGATGCCCTCGTGGACGATGACCCGCTCGGTGGAGATGCACAGCTGGCCGGCGCTGGAGAAGCAGGCGCGCACTGCACCCGCGACGGCCTTGTCGAGGTCGGCGTCATCGGCGATGTAGACGGGGTTCTTGCCACCGAGCTCCATGCTGAAGGAGACGAGTCGGGCGGCCGCTGACTGCGCCACCGCTCGCCCGGTCGGCGTCGAGCCGGTGTAGCAGACGTAGTCGGCCGAGTCGACGACCGCCTGACCCGCCTCGGAGCCACGACCGAGGACGACCTGGAAGACACCCTCGGGCAGTCCGGCCCGCACGAGCAGCTCGACGGCGCCCAGCGCGGTGACCGAGCCCTGCTGGTCCGGGCGCAGCACGACGGCATTGCCGGCCATGAGCGCGGGCAGCGCATCAGTGATCGACAGGCTCAGCGGGTAGTTCCACGGCGAGACGACGCCCACGACGCCCTTGGGGTGGCGCTGCACCCGCGTCTGGGTGAGGACGGGGAGAGCACCCTGGACCCGCTGACGGCGCAGGTGCTTCCCCGCGGTGCGTGCGTAGTGGCGCGCGGCCATCGCGGTGTCGGCGACCTCCTCGAAGGCCTGGACGCGCGTCTTGCCGGACTCGAGCTGGATGAGGTCGAGCAACTCGACCTGCGTGTCGAGGACGAGGTCGTGGAACCGCAGCAGGATGCGGGCGCGCTCGTCGACGGAGGTCGCCGCCCAGCGCACCTGCGCGGCACGGGCGGCGTCCACGGCACGCGCGACGTCCTGCTCGGTCGACAGCGGCAGCACCGCGATGGGTCCGCCGGTCATCGGCGAGGTGCAGGTGAAGGTCTCTGCCGTGGGCGAGGCCACGACCCGGCCGGCGAGACGCCGGGCCCGGCTCGGGTCGACCGCGTACGTCGCGGTGGGGTCCAGCTCTGGGTCAGCGATGGTCTCCGAGGTCATTACCCAAGGGTAGGCCCGTGCCCGGGCGATGACCACAGGGCCCGGGTCGTGGCGGAACTCAGCTCGGCCGGTGCGGGGCGACGACGACCTCGATGCGCTGCAGCTCCTTGACCTCCGTGTAGCCGGTCGTGGCCATCGCGCGGCGCAGGGCACCGACGAGGTTGGTGGTGCCGTCGGCCGAGCGGCTGGGCCCGAAGAGGACCTCCTCCATCGGCGCCACGGAGCCCACCTCGACGCGGGCACCCCGCGGCAGCTCGGGGTGGTGCGCCTCCGCTCCCCAGTGGAAGCCCCTGCCGGGGGCCTCGGCGGAGCGGGCGAGCGTGGCGCCGAGCATGACGGCGTCGGCACCGCACGCGATGGCCTTGACGATGTCGCCACTCGTGCCCAGGCCGCCGTCGGCGATGACGTGGACGTAGCGTCCGCCCGACTCGTCGAGGTAGTCGCGCCGCGCGGCGGCGACGTCCGCGATGGAGGTCGCCATCGGGGCGTGGATGCCCAGGGCCTGGCGGGTGGTCGAGGCGGCTCCCCCGCCGAAGCCGACGAGCACGCCGGCCGCGCCGGTGCGCATCAGGTGCAGGGCGGCGGTGTAGGTCGCGGCGCCACCGACGATGACCGGCACGTCGAGCTCGTAGATGAAGCGCTTGAGGTTCAGCGGTTCGCTGCGGCTGCTCACGTGCTCGGCGGAGACCGTGGTGCCGCGGATGACGAAGAGGTCGACCCCGGCGTCGACGACGGTCTTCCAGTGCTGCTGGGTGTTCTGCGGGCTGAGGGCGCCGGCGACCGTGACCCCCGCCTGCCGGATCTCGTGCAGCCGCTCGGTGATCAGCTCGGGCACGATCGGTGCGGCGTAGATCTCCTGCATGCGGGCCGTCGCACGGGCGGGGTCGAGCGAGGCGATCTCCGCCAGCAGCGGCTCCGGGTCCGCGTAGCGCGTCCACAGGCCCTCGAGGTCGAGGACCGGCAGGCCGCCCGCCTCACCGAAGGCGATCGCCGTCGTCGGGGACATCACGGAGTCCATCGGGGCCGCGATGACGGGCATCTGGAAGTGGTAGGCATCGATCTGCCAGTCGAGGGAGACCTCCTGGGGATCGCGCGTGCGCCGGCTCGGCAGCACCGCGATGTCGTCGAAGGAGTATGCCCTGCGGCCGCTCTTGGCTCGCCCGATCTCGATCTCGTTCACCCTGCCACCCTAGATGGGGTCGGTATCGCCACGTACGAGGGCGCGTTCTTGCCTGACCGGGACACCCACTTTTCCTGTCCGGGGCAGTCGTGCGAAGGGGGTCCCCCGCCGGAATCGTGCGCCGCGCCCGGTCGTTTGGGATCATGGAGGGGACCACCACCACGGAAGGACCATGCATGCCGAAGTTCAGGGCGGCCGCTGTACTGACCGCCGTCGAGTCCGCTCGGCGGTGGGCGCACCAGAACCCCGACAAGGCCTCCGGGTACATCGACAGCGCCACCGGCTTCATCGACAAGCGCACCAAGGGCAGGTACCACAGCCAGATCGGTGGCATCTCGAGCCAGGCGAAGAAGGCCCTCACCGGCCAGCAGGGCGTCGCCGGGCCGACCGTGCCGGGCGAGACCACGAACCGCACCGACCGGCCCCACCCGGACATGCGTGCCTGAGCGAGCCCGATCAGACCTCCGTCGCCTCGAGCACCCGCAGGACGTTGCCGTGCGCCAGGGCGGTGAGGTCGGCGCGTGACCAGCCGCGCTCGGCGAGCGCGGCCAGGAGGACCGGGTAGGTCGAGACGTCCTCGAGACCGAGGGGCGTCTCGTCCACCCCGTCGTAGTCGGCGCCGATACCCACGTGCTCGATCCCGACGACCTCGCGCAGGTGCTCGAAGTGCGCGACGACGTGCTCGATCGTGGCCACCGGGTCCGGCACGACGTCGGTGCGGCCCAGGGACGCGTCGGCGCGCGCCTGGTTGACGAACTTCGGCACGACATTGGCCATCACGACCCCGCCGTTGCCGGGAACGCGCTCCAGGACGTCGTCCGGGACGTTGCGTGGGTGGTCACAGACGGCCCGCGCGCCGGAGTGGCTGAACATGACCGGCAACCGCGTGGTGTCGAGCGCATCGTGCATCGTCTCGGCGCTGACGTGGGAGAGGTCGACGACCATGCCGAGGTCGTTCATCTCGACGACGACCTCCCGGCCGAAGTCGGTCAGGCCACCGTGGACCCGCTCGTCCGTCGCCGAGTCCGCCCACTCGGTGTTGTCGTTGTGCGTCAACGTCATGTAGCGAACGCCCCTGCCCGCGAAGTCCGTCAGTGTCTGCAGCGACCCTGCGATCGAGTGCCCGCCCTCCATCCCGATCAGGGCGGCGTGCCGTCCCTCTCCCCACGCCGAACGCACGTCCGCGGCGGTGCGAGCCGGGACCATCACCTCGTACCGTGCGCACAGCGCCTCCACGAAGTCGATCTGCTCATGGGTGGCCACCACCGCCGCCTCACCGACGAAGGAGCACGGCACCCACACCGACCACAGCTGGCCGGCCAGACCCCCTGCACGCATCCGCCCCAGGTCCGTGTGCAGCTGCGGCTGCGAATGGGCGATGTCGCACGCATCCAGGTCGTAGCCGGCGAGCTCACGGTGGTGCCAGGGAAGGTCGTTGTGCCCGTCGAGGACACGGATCGTCGCACGGCTCGTCGTCATCGACCCAGTCAATCACCGCCGGGCGACGGGGGTCACCCTCCGTCCGTAGGACCCGTACCCGATCCCTGGGGTCGCGCTTCGCATGTGGTGGGTGATCCTGGCGCTGGCCCTGGCGGTGATCGCCATCAAGGTCGTCGGCTCGATGATCGCGCTGACCATCGTGCGGGTGGGGCTGCTCGCAGCCGTGTCGGGGTCGCTGCTCCTGGCCCAGATCGGAGAGCTCTCCTTCGTCCTGCAGCGTTCGGGCAGCGAGGCCGGTCTCCAGCCGGCCGGCCTCGGCAGCGCCGGCGAGCAGGTCCTCATCGCGGTGACGGTGGTGCTCATGGTGGCCACCCCCGCGCTCTCCGCCGCCGGCCAGCGGGTGGGTGACGCCGTGCTGGACGTGCGTGCCACCCGCCGACCCTCGCCGGCCCAGGGCTCGTCCACGCCGCAGATCGACCACGGTGGCGGGGTGCTGGTCTCGGGGTGGGGCCCGGTCGCGCGCTCGGTGGCCGCGATGCTCTCCACCCGCAGCGTGCCGGTCACCGTGACCACGCTCAATCCGGACCTCGCCGCCGAGGCGCACCAGGTCGGCCACGAGGTCGTCCGCGGCGATCCGGTGAGGGAGAACGTCCTGGTGGACGCCGGGCTGCACTCGGCCCGCCTGGTGGTGATCTGCGAGAACGACGAGATCCGGCAACTCGCTCCTGATGTCGGCATCGTCGCCCGCCCCCACGGCGTGATCGACCCCACATCCTGGGTCGACACCGGAACCGACCGCGTCGTCGACTTCCACCCCGACCCGAGGACGGCGTGCACCCACGTCACGCAGGCCCACCCGGCGCTGCCCTCCAGCGCTGGGTGCATCGACTGCCTGCGATCCGATCGTCGTGACTGGGTGCACCTGCGCACGTGCCTGCACTGCGGCCACGTCGGCTGCTGTGACTCCTCGCCCGAACGGCACGCGCGCGGCCACGCCGACGTGAGCGGCCACAGCATCATGGCCTCGGCCGAACCCACCGAGGCGTGGGCGTGGTGCTTCCTCGACGAGACACGGATCGAGCCCCGGTGAGGGGCGCGGCCGGGATGGCCGGGGCCGCCCGCCCGGTCACCTACTGACGTTGTACCCGGGGACCGGCATGCTGGAGGCATGCATCCCGGTCCCCACAACGCGATCACCGATGTCCCAGGCGTGCGTGTCGGCCACACCACCCGCGACGAGCCCGGGTGGCTGACCGGCACGACCGTCGTCGCGCCTCCGGTCGGGACCTGCGCCGGAGTGGACGTGCGCGGCGGCGGCCCCGGCACGCGCGAGACCGACGCCCTCGCCCCGAGCAACCTCGTCGACGCGATCGATGCCGTCGTCCTCTCCGGCGGCAGCGCCTTCGGCCTGTCCACCGCGGACGGGGTCATGTCTGCCCTGGCCGACGAGGGGCGGGGCTGGCCGACAGGCGGTCCGGGGCAGGTGGTGCCGATCGTGCCGGCCGCGATCCTCTTCGACCTCGGACGAGCGGGCACCTGGCGCAACCATCCCGACGCCGCGGACGGCCGGGAGGCCCACCTCGGCGCCACCTCCGGCCCGGTGGACGAAGGGGGCGTCGGCGCAGGCACGGGGGCGCGGGTCGGGGGCCTGCACGGCGGCATCGGCACCGCGAGCCTCGTCCTCGACTCCGGGGCGACCGTCGGCGCCCTGGTCGCAGTCAACGCCGTGGGATCCCCCCTTCGTCCCGACGGGCGGCTGTGTGCCGAGCACCTCCTCGTCCCCGGCGAGGTCGATGTCCCCGACCCGGACCCCGCTGCGGTGCAACGCCACTGGGCCGCTCAGCAGGCCGAGGTGGCGTCCCTGCGAGCGGGGACGGCGACGACTCTGGCCGTGGTCGCCACCGACGCCACACTCGACAAGGCGGGCTGCACCGGACTTGCTCGCGTCGGCCACGACGGCTTCGCCCGGGCGCTGTCCCCGGTCCACACCGCCTTCGACGGGGACACCGTCTTCGCGCTGTCGACGCGGGAGCAGCCAGCGCCTTCCGCCCTCGACCTCATGGCGCTGCAGGCCGCCGCCGCTGACTGCATCAGCCGGGCCATCGTGCGCGCCGTGCTCGCGGCCGGCAGCATCGACCGGACCGCCGCGGGCGGGGCCCACCTACCCGGGTACCGGGACACGATCGGGGCGTGACCACCCTGCGGTGGCCACGCCCCGATCGAGGAGGGCAACGCGTCAGACGGAGTAGTTCGGCGCCTCGACCATGCCCTGCAGGTGGTGCGGGTGGCTCTCCTTGAGGGAGGCCGAGGTGATCCGGACGAACGTGCCCTTCGTCTGCAGCTCGGGGACCGTCCCGGCGCCCACGTAGAACATCGACTGCCGCAGACCGCCCACCATCTGGTGCGCGACCTGGGAGAGCGTGCCGCGGTAGGCGACCCGGCCCTCGACGCCCTCGGGTACCAACTGGTCGTCGCTGGCGACCTCGGCCTGGAAGTAGCGGTCCTTGGAGAAGGAGGTCTTGCCGCGGGAGCTCATCGCACCGAGGCTGCCCATACCGCGATACGCCTTGAACTGCTTGCCGTTGACGAAGATCAGCTCGCCGGGACTCTCCTCGCAGCCGGCGAGCAGGGAACCGACCATCACGCCCTCGGCTCCGGCGACGATCGCCTTGGCGATGTCACCGGAGTGCTGCAGTCCACCGTCGGCGATGATCGGCACGCCGGCCGGGCGCGCGGCGAGGGACGCGTCGTGGACGGCCGTGATCTGCGGGGCTCCGACACCGGTGACGATGCGTGTGGTGCAGATCGACCCCGGCCCGACACCGACCTTGATGGCGTCGACCCCGGTGTCGATGAAGGCCTGGGCGCCCTCGCGGGTGGCGACATTGCCGCCGATGACCTGTACGTGCCTGGTCGCGGGGTCCTTCTTCAGGCGCGCACACATCTCGAGGAGGAGCTTGACGTGCCCGTGCGCGGTGTCTGCGACCAGGACGTCCACGCCGGCGTCGATGAGCGTGGTGGCCCGCTCCCAGGCATCACCGAAGTAGCCGATCGCGGCGCCGACGAGCAGGCGGCCGTGCGCGTCCTTGCTCGCATCGGGGAACTGCTCGCTCTTGACGAAGTCCTTGACGGTGATCAGGCCGGCGAGGCGGCCGCTGTCGTCGACGATCGGCAGCCGCTCGCGCTTGTGCTGGCGCAGCAGCAGCGTGGCGTCCTCGTGGGAGATGCCGACCGGGGCGGTGATCAGCGGCATCGGGGTCATGACCTCGTGGACCTTGGTCGTGGCCCACTCGGCCACGGGGGTGAAGCGCAGGTCGCGGTTGGTGATGATGCCGATGAGGACCTCGTCCTCGTCGACGACCGGCAGGCCGGAGACCCGGTACTCGCCGCAGATCGTGTCGAGCTCCTCGAGGGTGGCGCCCGGGCCGATGGTGATCGGGTTGGTGATCATGCCGGTCTGGGTCCGCTTGACGAGGTCGACCTGGTAGGCCTGGTCCTCGATCGACAGGTTCCGGTGCAGCACACCGATGCCGCCCTGCCGGGCCATGGCGATGGCCATCCGGGACTCGGTGACGGTGTCCATCGCCGCGGAGATCAACGGCGTGCGCAGGCTGATGCCACGGGTCAGTCGGCTGGTGGTGTCCAGGTCACCGGGAGCCAGCTCGCTGTAGCCGGGCAGCAGCAGCACGTCGTCATAGGTCAGACCAACCTTCGCGAAGGGGTCGTGGTCCGGGACCCCGGAGTTGCCACGGTCGATCGAGTCACGCACGTCCATTGCCCTATCGTATGGCACCGCCATCCCGCCTCCCGACGTGACCGTTCCCTGACGAAAGCCCATGGATCCGGGAGAAGGCCTTACCTTGCCCTCGCCCCCCACTGGCTGAAATCTCCTTAGGTTGAAGAGTGGAAATCGCCTGGGGCGTGCGGAGAGCGTGCGTCCTCGCACCAGTGTCAAGAGGAACAGAGCCATGGCCATTCACACGAACCCACGAGGTCCGGTCGCCGACCTGTGGGAGTGGCAGTTCGAGGGCGCGTGCCGTGAGACCGGCAGCGAGTCGTTCTACCACCCGGACGGTGAGCGCGGGGCCGCTCGTCGCCTGCGGGTCGCCGCCGCCAAGGAGATCTGCGGCACCTGTCCCGTCATCAACGCGTGCCGCGAGCACGCTCTGGCCATTCGCGAGCCCTTCGGGGTCTGGGGAGGCATGTCCGAGGAGGAGCGCGCTGCCCTGCTCGCGGAGCGGGACGTGCAGCGAGCGGGCCTCGCGGGCTGAATCCACGCCCTACGCTGGTGGCGTGACTTCCGCCGAGCCCGTCCACATCCGCGACGAGTCGATCCGCCTCGGTCAGCTGCTCAAGCTCGCCGGTGTGGTCGAGGACGGAGCGATGGCCCGAGCGGTCATCGCCGCCGGCGAGGTCAGCGTCGACGGCCAGCCGGAGACGCGGCGCGGAGCGCAGGTGCGTGCGGGCAGCATCGTCGAGTATGCCGGTCAGCAGATCGAAGTCGTCACCGGCGAGCCGGAGATCGACGTTCCCTGGTGAGCTCGGCCCGGCGGGAGCGGGGGCCCCGCGGCTGACCCGTGGTGACGGGTGAGGGCGAAGGGGGATCCCCCCTTCGCCCTCACGCGTGGCTGGCTCAGTGGCTGCCGAGCATCCACTCCAGCGCTCGCTCGACGTGGATCTCGGTGGTGTCGTGCATCGGTACCGGTGAGTCCTCGTCGTCGACGAGCAGGCTGATCTCGGTCCCGGCGAGGACGATGCCCTCGGCGCCGCGACCGGCCATGCCCTGCAGGACCTGCCGGAAGGTCTTGCGCGAGCTGTCCTTGATGATCCCGTGGACGAGCTCCTCGTAGATCACCCGGTCGACCTCGCCACGCTCCTCCTCCAGCGGCAGGATCACCTCGATGCCGCGCTCCTCGAAGGGGTCGGTGTAGAAGTCGTGGGACATCGTCGTCGCCGTGGCGACGAGCCCGACCGTGCGCTGGCGGGCGCCCTGCACCGCGGTGGCCGTGGCCTCGGCGATGTGCAGGAAGGGGATGTCGACGCTCGCGCTCACCTCGTCGGCGACGGCGTGCATGGTGTTGGCGGCGATCAGGACGGCCTCCGCTCCCCCGGCCTCCAGACTGCGGGCGCCCTCGACGAGGATCCGGGCCATCGCATCCCAGTCGCCGGCGTTCTCCGCATCGTCGATCGGCTGGAAGTCGAGGCTGTTGATCAGCACCCGCGCACCGTGCAGGCCACCGAGGCGGGCATCGACCCCCTCGTTGAGACGGCGGTAGTACTCCGCCGTCGCCGACCAGCCCATGCCGCCGAGAACTCCCAGAAGACGCATGACCCAACAGTAGGTCAGACGGCCTCGTGGCGGCGTGACAGGTTCCGCATGCCGAACCGGTGCGAGGTCACATCGGGGTCCCGCATACCCTGCACACCGTGAAGGTGCTGCTGCTCGAAAACATCCATGACGCCGCTCGCGAGGCCCTGGTCGATGCCGGGTTCGACGTCCGGACGCGATCCGGTGCGCTCGACGAGCCGGAGCTGATCGCTGCCCTCGAGGGGGTGGACATGCTCGGGATCCGCTCGAAGACCCAGGTGACGCGGGCCGTCCTCGAGGCGCGGCCGGAGGTGAAGGTCATCGGCGCCTTCTGCATCGGGACCAATCAGATCGATCTCGATGCGGCGGCCCGGGCCGGCACCGTCGTCTTCAACGCCCCCTTCTCCAACACGCGCAGCGTGGTGGAGCTGGCGATGGCTGAGATCATCTCGATGGCCCGCCACCTGACCGACAAGAACGCCGCGCTCCACGCCGGCGTCTGGGACAAGTCCGCGAAGGGCGCCCACGAGGTGCGCGGTCGGACCCTGGGCATCATCGGCTACGGCAACATCGGCAGCCAGCTGTCGGTCGTCGCCGAGGCCTTCGGCATGCACGTGTACTACTACGACCTCGACGACAAGCTGCCGCTCGGCAACGCCAAACGGTGCGGATCGCTCGAGGAGCTGCTCGAGCGGTGCGAGACGATCACGCTCCACGTCGACGGACGCTCCGGCAACGCGGGCAACTTCGGGGCCGCGGAGTTCGCCCGGATGCGGCCGCGCAGCCTCTTCCTCAACCTCTCGCGCGGCTTCGTCGTCGACGTGGACTCCCTGCGCGAGAACATCCTCTCCGGTCACCTCGCCGGCGCCGCCATCGACGTCTTCCCGAGCGAGCCGAAGAAGGCGGGCGACGCCTTCGAGTCGGTCCTGCAGGGCCTGCCCAACGTCATCCTCACCCCGCACGTCGGTGGCTCCACCGAGGAGGCGCAGCTGGACATCGGTCGCTACGTCTCCGGCAAGCTGCGCGACTGGGCCCGCACCGGTGCCACGACGATGTCGGTCAACGTGCCGGGCGTCACCGCCCCGCAGACCATCGGTGACACGCGCATCCTCCACCTGCACCAGAACGTCCCCGGCGTCCTGGCCCGCGTCAACGCAATCCTCGCCGAGGGCGGCGCGAACATCGACGGCCAGCAGCTGAGCACCAGGGGTGAGTACGGCTACGCCGTCACCGACCTCGCCGGCTCGCTCCCGGAGGACACCGAGCAGCGCCTGCGCGAGCTCGAGGAGACGGTCGAGGTGCGGGTCATCGTCGCCGACTGACGCGCCTCGGCCCGGTGGACGTGGTCCTCGATGGCCACCCCGGCACCATGACGAAGGGGGCTGCTCACCTCGCGGTGAGCAGCCCCCTTCCGGATCAGGAGATCAGTGGGAGTGACCGTGGCCGGCGGCCTCGGGCTCCTCCTCCTTCTTGTCCACGACGAGGGTCTCGGTGGTCAGCACCATCGAGGCGATCGACGCCGCGTTGACCAGCGCGGAGCGGGTCACCTTGACGGGGTCGATGATCCCGGCGGCCACGAGGTCGCCGTACTCACCGGAGGCGGCGTTGAGGCCGTTGCCCGGGGCGAGCTCCTGGACCTTCGCCACGCTGACGTAGCCCTCGAGGCCGGCGTTCTCGGCGATCCAACGCAGCGGCTCGACCGCGGCCTTGCGCACGATGTTGGCGCCGACGGCCTCGTCGCCCTCGAGGGTGAGCCCGTCGAGGACCGAGACGGCGTGGACGAGCGCGGAGCCACCACCGGCGATGATGCCCTCCTCGATCGCGGCACGCGTCGCGGAGATCGCATCCTCGATGCGGTGCTTCTTCTCCTTCAGCTCCACCTCGGTGTGGGCACCGACCTGGATGACGCAGACGCCCCCGGCGAGCTTCGCGAGGCGCTCCTGGAGCTTCTCGCGGTCCCAGTCGGAGTCGGTGCGCTCGATCTCGGCCTTGATCTGGTTCACGCGACCGGTGACCTCGTCGGCATTGCCCTGGCCGTCGATGATCGTCGTGTTGTCCTTGGTGACGACGACGCGACGGGCCTGGCCGAGGTCCTCGAGGCCGACCTGGTCGAGCTTGAGGCCGACCTCCTCGGCGACGACCTGGCCGCCGGTGAGGACGGCCATGTCCTGCAGCATCGCCTTGCGGCGGTCACCGAAACCGGGGGCCTTGACGGCCACGACGTTGAAGACACCCTTGAGCTTGTTGACCACGAGGGTGGACAGCGCCTCGCCGTCCACGTCCTCGGCGATGATCATCAGCGGCTTGCCGGACTGGACGACCTTCTCCAGCACCGGCAGGATCTCCTGGATGTTGGAGATCTTGCCCTGGTTGATCAGCACGTAGGCGTCCTCGAGGACGGCCTCCATGCGCTCGGGGTCGGTGACGAAGTACGGGCTGATGTAGCCCTTGTCGAACTGCATGCCCTCGGTGAACTCGAGAGCGGTCTCGGCGGTCGAGGACTCCTCGACGGTGATGACACCGTCCTTGCCGACCTTGTCGAAGGCGTCGGCGATGGTGGAGCCGATGACCTGGTCCTGCGCCGAGAGGGCAGCGACCTGGGCGATCTCGTCCTTGTCGCCCAGCTCGCTGGCGTTCTCCAGCAGGCGCTCGGACACGGCCTGGACGGCCTGGTCGATGCCGCGCTTGAGGCCGGAGGGGGCAGCACCCGCCGCGACGTTGCGCAGGCCCTCGCGGACCATTGCCTGGGCGAGGACGGTCGCGGTGGTCGTGCCGTCACCGGCGACGTCGTTGGTCTTGGTCGCAACCTCCTTCGCCAGCTGTGCGCCGAGGTCCTCGTAGGAGTCCTCGAGCTCGATCTCGCGGGCGATGGTCACGCCGTCGTTGGTGATGGTGGGGGCGCCCCACGCCTTGTCGATGACGACGTTGCGGCCCTTGGGGCCGAGCGTCACCTTGACGGCGTTGGCGAGCTGGTCGACGCCACGCAGGAGGGCGTCACGGGCGGAGTCGTTGAACTCCAGTTCCTTGGCCATGGATGTCCTTTGGTCTCAGGTGAGATGGGGGAAACGGCGACGCCCCGGTGGGACCCCGGGAGGGCCCGCACCCGGGGCGTCAGCAGTTGCGACCGGTGCCCGGTCGCGGGGTCTCGGGGATCGTCAGCCGACGATCGCGAGGACGTCGCGCGCGGAGAGGATCAGGTACTCCTCGCCACCGTGCTTGACCTCGGTGCCGCCGTACTTGGAGTAGATGACACGGTCGCCGATGGAGATGTCCATCGGGACGCGCTCGTCACCGTCGTCGTTGAAGCGGCCGGGGCCGACGGCAACGACCTCGCCCTCCTGCGGCTTCTCCTTGGCGGTGTCCGGGATGACGAGCCCGGACGCGGTGGTCTGCTCGGCCTCGACGGACTGGACGACGATGCGGTCCTCGAGCGGCTTGATGGAAACCGACACGCTGACTCCTTTGGGTGAGGGTCGTGGATGATGAGTTCTCGGTGGTGCCGGGCCGGACGCCGTCGCGGGGGTCGACCAGCCGTGGCCTTGGCACTCGCCAGTGGTGAGTGCCAAGTCCAAATCTAGGCGGGCGTTGGCACTCGGTCAACCTGAGTGCCAATTCTGCCGACCCGGGGCCCTGACGGCCCTCACCCGGCCCGTCCTCCTCGCCGAACTCGCGGAGAGGGGACAATGCCCCGTGTGGATCTGACGACCGTGCGCTGGCTGGCCTCCCCGGAGGGCCATGCCGCCCTGCACGATCTCCCGGACTACCGGGAGGCCGACGCCGTGGCACAGATCGGCGCGCTGCGGGCCCGGGGCCGCACCGCCGAGCAGGCCGCCGCGCTGATGACCCAGAAGCGCCTGCGGGCACGGGCGCAGGAGAAGTTCGGCGAGTTCGCCGAGGGCATGCTGTTCACCCCCGACGGGCTGGAGCAGGCCAGCCGTCTCGAGGTCGCCGCCACCCACGCCGGCCGGTACGCGGCCGCCAGCCTGGCGACCGTCCACGACCTCGGCTGCGGCATCGGCTCCGACGCGATGGCCATGAGCGCCCTGGGCGTGACCGTGCATGCCGTCGACGCCGACCCGCTCACCGCGGCCCTGGCCGACATCAACCTGCGTCCGTGGCCGGACAGTCGCGCCCGCACCGGGGTGGCGGAGGACTTCGACCCTCCGGTCGATCCGCTGCACGCCCGCGCCGGCGTCTGGCTCGACCCGGCTCGCCGCACACCCGGCGTCGCCGACCGTCATGGCCGTACCCGCCGCGTGTTCCGGCTTGACGAGATCTCGCCGTCCTGGGACTTCGTGCTCTCCGTCGCCCGTGACGTGCCGGCGACCGGCGCCAAGCTGAGCCCCTCCCTTCCCCATGACATCCCACCACTGGGGACCGAGGCGCAGTGGCTCTCCTGGCAGGGCACCGTGCTGGAGTGCACCGTCTGGTGGGGTCCCCTGGTGAAGGAGGCCGGCCGGAGTGCCCGCGTCCTGCGCCGGGGCATCCCCCCGGTCGAGGTCGACGAGCGCAGCTGCGAGGAGGACCCGCCTCGGGCGACCTCGCTGGCCGACACCGGTCGGTGGCTGTACGAGGCCGACCGGGCGGTCGTGCGGGCGGGCCTGATCGGGACCGTCACCGGTGCCGTGTCCGGCGCGGAACTCGAGCCGGGCCTGGGGTACGTCTCGAGCGATCTGGAGATCGACCTGGGGCACGCCCGCCGGTTCGAGGTGCTGGAAGCCATGCCCTTCTCCGTCAAGACCCTGCGTGCGTGGCTGCGGGAGCACGGCATCACCGGCCTGACGATCAAGAAGCGGGGGATCCGGCTCGACGAGGACCAGCTACGCCGCCAACTGAAGATCGGTCGGGGCGCCGGGGACGGTGCGAGCGCCACCATCGTGCTCACCCGCGTCGCCGGCGCCCAGACGGTGCTCGTCGTGTCCCCCGCCGGCTGAGTGCCGCGGGTAGCGTTCGGACATGCCCCGTCGTCACCACCTGCCCCGCGTCGCCGCCGGCGCGGCCGTGCTCGCCCTCCTCGGGTGCGGCGGGTCCGGCAACTCGAACCCGACCGGCACGAGTGGCTCATCCAGCGCGTCCGGGTCCTCCTCGGCCTCGTCCTCGGGCAGTTCGTCCTCGTCCGCGTCATCGGGCGGCACCTCTCCCTCCGCCTCATCCTCCGACCCCCGGACCAGCGCGTGCGTCGCCGACGTGCGGGAGGCGATGACGCCGACGCAACAGGCGGGTCAACTGCTCATGGCGGCGATGTACCCCGGCTCCGCGACGAGTCTGGACCCCTACATCGACGACCAGGGTCTGGGCTCGATGCTCTACCTCGGAGGGTGGCAGGGCTCGTCGGCCGTCGAGGCAGCGAGCAGTCACCTCCAGCAGGTCGCGCCCACCATCGATGGGACGACGGTCGGCATGCTCGTCTCCGCCGACCAGGAGGGCGGCCAGGTCCAGCAGTTCACCGGGGCCGGCTTCTCATCCATTCCCTCCGGCCTGGACCAGGCACGGCTGCCCGACCTGCGTTCCTCCGCGAAGGGGTGGGGAGCCGAGCTCGCCTCTGTCGGCGTCGACGTCAACCTCGCTCCTGTCGCCGACACCGTCCCCGCCTCCGTCGGCCGGGCCAACGAACCGATCGGCCAGTGGGGTCGGGAGTACGGCTCGACCCCGCAGGTGGCCGGGGCGGGAGCGCTCGCCTTCGCGCAGGGGATGCAGGACGCCGGCGTGGAGCCGACCGTCAAGCACTTCCCCGGCATCGGCCGGATCACCGGCAACCCCGATCTGACGGCGCAGGGCATCACCGACGACGAGATGACCACTGACGACCCACAGTTGGCCGCCTTCAAGACGGTCATCGACGGCGGCACGAACATCGTCATGGTCGGCTCCGCGCGCTACGCCAAGATCGACCCGGGCACCCCGGCGGTCTTCTCCGAACGGATCATCGAGGGGATGCTGCGCCGCGGCCTCGACTTCGACGGGGTGGTCATCACCGACGACGTGGGCGCCGCGGCGGCGGTCCAGGCCACGTCGGTCGCGCAGCGAGCGACGCGATTCATCGCCGCCGGGGGCGACATCGTGCTCACCGTCGAGCCGGACCAGGTGCCGACGATGACCTCCGCGATCGTGGAGGAGGCGAAGGGGGATCCCGCCTTCGCCGATCAGGTCCAGCGCTCGGTGACCCGCGTCCTGGCGCTCAAGGAGGACATGGGCCTGCTGATCTGCGGCTAACTGCCCCTGAACGAGAGCGAGCCCCGGTCCGATCGGACCGGGGCTCGCGCGTGCTGCGGGAAGAGGGTCCTACTTCTTCTCGGTCAGCTCGGTCTCGAAGGCCTCGGGGTACTCCTCGACGAACGCGTCGATGGCCTCGGTCTCCTTGCCCTCGCCGTACTCGTTGACGACCATGTCCTCGAGCGCGCCGTACTGCTCGTCGTCGAGCTTGATGCCCGCGATCAGCTCGGCCGCCTCGGGGAAGTCCTCGGAGAAGGTCTCCGAGCCGAGGAAGTGCAGGGCCTCGGGCTCACCGAGAGCGCCCTTGGGGTCCTTGAGGTCGCGCACCGGGAAGGCGCTGTTGGCCCAGAAGGGGCGCCACAGGGTGACGACGATCTCCTCCTCGGCGTCGGTGGCCTTCTTCAGCTCGGCGAGCATGCCCGTGGTCGAGGAGGTCACCAGCTCGAAGTCGCTCCCCAGGCCGTAGTCCGGGATGACGCTGTCCTTGGTGGCCTTGGTCAGGCCGGCGCCCGGTTCGATGCCGATGATCTTGCCGTCCAGCTCGTCGGCGTGGTCCGGCAGGTCGGCGATCGACTGCATCTCGCTGTACTCCGGCACCGCGAAGGTCAGCTTCGCGTTGTCGTAGTAGGCGCCGACGTCCTCGATCTTGTCGCCGTACTCCTCCATGTAGGAGGCGTGGGTCACCTCCGGCCATGCGGAGGGGTACATGTCCACATCACCCTTGGACAGGGCGGTGTACAGCGGGCCGGCCTCGGTGAGGGTCTGCATCTCGACCTCGTAACCGGCCTTGGTCAGCTGGTCCTCGAGGAGATAAGCGGTGGACAGTCCGTCGGTCCAGGAGGGGATGAAGCCCAGGGTGATGGTGCCCTTTGCCTCTCCCTCGCCCCCGGAGCCGGAGTCTCCGCTGTCGCTGTCGCCACAGGCGGCGAGCGTGAGCGCCAGGGTGGAGGCGGCCGTGGCGGCGAGGGCCCTGCGAGTGAATCGCGTGTTCATCGGTGTGTCCTTTCGTGTGACGCCACCGCAGAGGCGGTGAAGTCGGTGTCACCGGCACGGTGCCGGTCGGGGTCAGGAGCGGCTGAAGGTCTTGCGCAGCAGACGTCGGAGTGAGCCGGGGTACTCGCCCGGGTCACCGAGGGCGGCGGTCGTGCGGTCGAGGAAGATCGCCAGGATCACCACGCCCAGACCGGCCTCGACACCCTTGGGGATGTTCAGGGTCGAGATCGCGGAGACGACCTCCTTGCCCAGGCCGTCGGCGCCGACCATGCCGGCGATGACGACCATCGACAGGGCGAGCATGATCACCTGGTTGACCCCGGCCATGATGGTCGGCAGCGCCAGCGGCAACTGGATGCCGCGCAGGATCTGTCGTGGCGTGGCACCGAATGCGGCGCCGGCCTCGACCGTCTCCGAGTCGACCTGGCGGATGCCCAGCTCGGTCAACCGCACTCCCGGGGGGAGGGAGAAGATCACGGTGGCCACGACGCCGGGGACGGCGCCGACGCTGAAGAAGATGATCGCCGGGATCAGGTAGACGAAGGCGGGCATCGTCTGCATGAAGTCCAGCAGCGGCCGGATGGCGGTGCTCACACCGGGACTGCGGGCTGCGGCGATGCCGATGGGGATGGCGATGACGACCGCGACCAGCGTGGCGATGATCACCAGCGACAGCGTCAGCATCGCGTTGTTCCACTGCCCCATGGCGGCGATGAGCACGAATCCGATCGGCGTCGCGATGGCGAACTGCCAGGACCGCGCCAGCCAGGCGATGAGCGTGAAGACGAGGACCATCACCCATGCGGGTGGTGTCAGCAGGACCGTGTTCAGCGAGTCCACGAGCCACCCGACCACGAGGCTGATGAAGTCGAAGACGGCGGAGAAGTTCGTGGTCAGCCAGTCGATGATCGACTCGGCCCACTCGCCGACGTGCACGCGGGGGAACATCGTCTCGTCCTCCATCAGCGCACCCCCTCACCGATCGTGGATGGCACCGAGGACTGTCCACCGTTGTCCGTGGAGCTCGACGCGGCTGCCAGCAGGGTCACGTGGGGAATCGTGCCGAGGACCCGGTCGTGCTCGTCGACGACGACCACCGGGCTGTTGGCGTCGGAGGCGTCGCGGAACATGTCCGCCAGCAGGGTCGTCGGGGTCGCAGTGGCCACCTGGTCCCGTGGGATCACCGGCAACATGTCCCGGCGCTCACGGACGGCGGCTGCCACACCCGCTTCGTGGACCATGCCGACCAGGGTGCGGTCCCGTCCGACGACGACCAGCCACGAGGTCTGGGTCTCGCGCATGAGCTTCTGCGCCACGAGTGGCCCCTGCTCGGGGCCGATGATGACCGGCGGGCTCTCCATGATCCCGTCCGCGGTGATCACCCGGCTGCGATCGACGTCCTGGACGAACTGCGCGACGTAGTTGTTGGCGGGGTCGTTGAGGATCTGCTCGGCCGTACCGATCTGCTCGATCCGTCCGTCGCGCATCATCGCGATGCGGTCGCCCAGACGCATCGCCTCGTTGAGGTCGTGCGTGATGAACAGGACCGTCTTGTCCAGCCGGTTCTGCAGCTCGACGAGCTTGTCCTGCATCTCCCGACGGATCAGCGGGTCCAGGGCACTGAACGCCTCGTCCATCAGCATGATGTCGGTGCCGGCGGCCAGGGCGCGAGCGAGGCCGACGCGCTGGCGCATCCCCCCGGAGAGCTCGCCGGGCTTGTACCCGGCCCAGCCCCCGAGGTCGACCATGTCCAGGGCCTCTTCTGCCTTGGCCTGGCGGTCGGCGCGGTTGACTCCCTGCACCTCGAGTGCGTAGGCGGCGTTCTCCCCGACAGTGCGGTGGGGCATCAGCGCGAAGTGCTGGAAGACCATGCTGACGTTCTCCCGGCGCACGCGACGCAGGTGCTCGCCCTTGGCGCGGGTGACGTTGGTGTCACCGATGTGGACCTCGCCCGAGGTCGGCTGCAGCAGACCGTTGACCATGCGGATCAGGGTCGACTTGCCGGATCCGGACAGGCCCATGACGACGAAGATCTCTCCCGGGTCGACCGAGAAGGATGCGTCGATCACCGCCGCGGTCAGGCCCATCGAGCGCAATTCACCGCGGTCGGTCCCTTGCTGGAGCGCTTGCACTCCTCGTTCGGGTCTGCGCCCGAACACCTTGTACAGGTTGTTCGCCGTGATCGAAGCCACACGTCTCCTCAGTCATCCGTCTGCACACCGGGAGGGCTGACTCGCCCGTGAATCCGGTGTGACTACTTGCTTACGCAATCATCATTGATCGGTCAGGCGCACATCGAGAGGCCATTTGTGACCCGAATGGAATCCCGGGTCAGTGGTCGTGGTCGACCGCCACGGGCAGCCCGGTACGCACATCGGTGACCGGCAACGAGCTGTCCGCCGGCAACGAGGGATCGCTCGGCGCGCGTCCCTTGAGCATCAGCTGCGCCCCGAGGCTGGCAACCATGGCGCCGTTGTCCGTGCACAGGCTACGCCGTGGCACGCGAAGGGCGATCCCCGCCTCCTCGCACCGATGCCGGGCCATCTCCCGCAGTCGGGAGTTGGCGGCGACGCCGCCGCCGACCTGCAGTGCGGCGACGTCGTGCTCCCGGCACGCGAGCACCGCCTTGCGGGTGAGCACGTCGGTGACCGCCTCCTGGAAGGACGCGGCGACATCCGCGACCGAGATGTCCCGACCGGCGGCCCGCTCGGCCTCCACCCAACGGGTCACGGCGGTCTTGAGCCCGGAGAAGGAGAAGTCGAAGCGGTGGCGCTCCATGTCCTTGCGGCTGGTCAGTCCCCGCGGGAAGTCGATGGTGATCTGCCCGTCGCTCGAGGCCCGGTCGATGTGCGGTCCGCCGGGGAAGGGCAGACCGAGAACGCGGGCGACCTTGTCGAAGGCCTCGCCCGCCGCGTCGTCGATCGTCGACCCGAGGCTGCGGATGTCGTGCGTGACGTCCGGCACGAGCAGGAGGGAGGAGTGGCCGCCACTGACGAGCATGGCCATCGTCGGCTCCGGCAGCGGCCCGTGCTCGACGATGTCGACGGCGACGTGGCTGGCGAGGTGGTTGACCCCGTAGAGCGGGGCGCCCAGCGCCACCGACAGCGCCTTGGCGGAGGCGACGCCGACCATGAGTGCGCCGGCCAGGCCGGGCCCGGCCGTGACCGCGATGCCGTCGAGGTCCGACAGCGCGACACCCGCCTCGCGGCAGGCCTTCTCGATCATCGGGACCATGGCCTCGAGGTGTGCCCGTGAGGCGACCTCGGGCACGACCCCGCCGAACCGGGCGTGCTCGTCGACGCTCGAGGCGATGGCATCCACGAGCAGCTCGGTTCCGCGGACGATGCCCACGCCGGTCTCGTCGCACGAGGTCTCGATACCCAGGACGAGGGGCTGGTCGGTGGCCGGACTGCTCATGTCAACTCCTGGCTCAGGTCGAGGGCGAGGACCAGGGCGTCGACCCCGTCCGGGTAGTAACCGCGCCGGGTCGCCAGCAGCTCGAAGCCACGAGCCGAGTAGAGGCCACGGGCGGCCGCGTTGTCCGCACGGACCTCGAGCAGGAGGCGCTGCGCCCCCACGCGGACGGCGCGGTCGACGAGCTCGTCGAGGAGCCGGCGCCCCAGGCCGACGCCGCGGGCCCGGGGCAGCACGGCGATGGTCATGACGTCGCTGACCCCACCGCCGTGGTCGAGCCCGGCGTAGCCGGCCACTCCCCCTTCGTCCTCGGCGAGGAGGTACTCGCGGCGGGGGCGTCCGGCGAGCTCACCCCACCATGAGGCCGGGCTCCATGCCTCGGCGCCGAAGAGCTCGACCTCCAGGCCCGCGAGCTGCTCGAGGTCCTGCCAGCGGACCTCGCGCACGACCGCCGCCACAGCGGCGCTCACTGCTGTGCCTGCGCTTGCTGCCGGCCACCTCGGCGTCGCTGCTGCTGTGGTGGGGTGGCCGGCTTCGGGGCGGCCGGTGCGGCGGTGTCCGGACGCCGCAGGTAGAGCGGCTCGACGGGCATCTCCGCGCCGGCGGCGATGCGCCGGACCGCGAGCGCTGCGAGGGCGCCGGCGTCGACGTCGAGCAGGTCGGCTCCGGACAGCTCGACGGCCCGCGGGAACAGCTGCGGGTAGAGAAGGGGGCCCCGCCCGGCGGTGGGCAGGTCACGGGCCGCGTCGGGCAGGTCGGCGGGCTTGTCCACGGCGGGGCTGGTCAGTGGCTGCGCGTGCCCAGCGGTACAGCGGTAGCGGGCCCAGTAGACCTCCTTGCGACGGGCGTCCGTGGCGACGAGCAGGTCCCCGTCGTGACCGCCGGCGGCTGCTGCGTCCGCCAGGGCGTCCAACGAGCACACCCCGTGGACGGTGATGTCGCGGGCGTGGGCGAAGGTCTGGGCGGTCACGAGACCGACGCGCAGGCCGGTGAAGGGGCCCGGGCCGGTGCCGACGGCCACGTGGGTGATCTCGTCCGGGGCGGTGCCCGCGGTCGCCATGACCTCGATGAGCAGCGGCGCGAGGAGCTCGGTGTGCCGGCGGGCGTCGACGGCGCTGCGGGCGGCGAGGACCTGCTCACCGTCGTGGACGGCCGCGGTGATCGCCGAGGTGGCCGTGTCCATCGCGAGGACCCTCATTCCCTGCTCCCTTCGTCGGACGCCAGCAGCGCCGCGATCGCGATGCCGTCCCACCGGGGGCCGACGGCCTGCACCTCCATGGTGCGCGACTCCGTCACGGGGTCCGCGACGAGCGTGATCTCCAGCCGGTCCTCGGCCAGGCCCTCCGCCAGGCCGGCCCCCCACTCGACGACGGTCACGGCGTCGTCGAGGTCTGCGTCGAGGTCGAGGTCGTCCAGCTCGGCGATCCCGCCGAGGCGGTAGGCATCGGCGTGCACCAGCTCGGGTCCCCCGACGAGCGAGGGGTGGATCCGGGCGATGACGAAGGTCGGCGAGGTCACCGACCCGCGCACGCCCAGACCGTCGCCCAGGCCCCGGGTGAAGGTGGTCTTGCCGGCGCCGAGGCCACCGGAGAGCACCACGAGGTCACCGGCGCGCAGCAGCCCGGCCAGTCGTCGACCGGCGTCGATGGTCGCGTCCGCGTCGGGCAGCACCAGCATCATGCCGAGGCCTCCCGCACGGCCCCCTTCGCCCGCGCCGCGTCCTGCTCGGCGTCCTCGCCGAGCGGTCGCTCGAGCAGGCCGAAGATCGCATCGGTGACGGCACCGGGACGCTCCAGCTGGAGGATGTGGCCGACCCCGGGGACGACGACGAGCTCTGCCGCGGGCAGCGCCTCCGCGAGCCGGTCGCTGTGCGCCGGTGGAGTCAGGATGTCGCGGGACCCGGCGACGATGAGCACGGGCGTCTCCACGAGCGCGGGCAGAGCGTCACGGATGTCGAGGCCGTCCAGCTCGGGCAGGAAGGCGCCGATGGTGTCCAGCCGCGTGCCGAAGACCATCGTCGCCACCTGCCGCAGCAGGTCCTTGGGCATCTCCGTGCCGAAGGCGTACTTCTGCACCGCCCACGACTCGATGCCCCGCCCCGCTGCTCGGGCGCTGCCCCAGAGGCCGGCGCGGTTGGCGAGGTTACCCAGGATGCCGGGTCCCAGCGCGGCGATGATGCGGTCGAAGCGCTGGCCGAGACCGAGCTGGACGAGGCTGTCCCCACCGGCGCTCGTCGCGATGAGCGCTGCGCCGACGACGCGGTCACGAGTCAGCCGCTGGTACCGGCCGGCGAAGCTCATGATCGTCATGCCGCCCATGGAGTGGCCGACGAGGACGAGGTCGCCCTGCGGGCTCGTCGCGTCGACCACGGCCCGCAGGTCCTTGCCGAGCTGGTCGATGGTGCAGGCTGCGAGGTCGCCGTGCTCCGAGCGGCCGTGGTTGCGCTGGTCGTAGCTGACCACGCGGTACCCGGCGCCGACGAGCTCGCGGCGCTGGTGGATCCAGGAGCTGAGGTTGAGCACGAAGCCGTGGACGAGGACGACGGTCGGACGACCGCTGCCAGCCCACCCCTGCGGCTCGTCGACCTCCACGTGCAGCACGACGCCGTCGTTGGCGGGAACCGCGAGGGTCCTGTCGGCCGCGAAGGGAAAGACGTGCACCTTGTCGGGGGCGGTGACGGCGTGGGCCCGCGAGCGCTGCACCGCCGTACGGCCGGCGAGCCCGGCACCGGCGATGGCGGCACCGCCGACCACGGCGGCGGCGAGGCCCACACCGGTGGCGGCAGCCCGACCGGCGCGGTTGGACGTGGGGCCCTTGCCACTCGAGTTGGTCTCGGTCCGGCCCATCAGCATGCTCCCAGGTAGCGGCGCGGGACACGGGCCCCGAGCCGGGTGACGATCTCGTAGTTGATCGTGTCGATCGCGGCGGCCCAGTCCTGGGCCGTCGGCTCACCGTCGGCCTCACGCCCGATGAGGACGACCTCGTCGCCCGCGACGGCGGTGCTGTCGGGCCCGAGATCGAGGACGAACTGGTCCATGCACACCCGGCCGGCCACCGTGAGCCGCCGGCCGTCGGCGAGCACGGGCCCGACGTTGCCGGCGTGGCGCGGGATGCCGTCCGCGTAGCCGAGCGGGACGAGGCCCAGCCGGGTCTCCCCCTTCGTCGTGTACTGGTGGCCGTAGGAGACGCCCTGCCCGGCGGCGGACGCCTTGACGTTGATCAGGCGGGCGGTCACCCGCATCGCCTCGCGCAGCCCGAAGTGGGTGGGCCCGCCGATGTCGGGAACCGGTGACAGGCCGTAGATCGAAACGCCGGGGCGCACCATGTCGAACCGCGCGGAGGGGTTGGTCAGCGTGGCCGCGGAGTTGGACAGGTGGCGCAGTCGGGGACGCAGCCCGGCCCGCTGGGCGTCGGCCAGGACCGCGACGAAGGTGTCCTGCTGGGCCTGCACCGTGGGATGCCCCGGGGCGTCCGCGCAGGCGAAGTGGGAGAAGATCCCCTCGACGTCGACGACGCCCTCGGCCTCGAGCCGGGCCGCGTGCAGGAGGACCTCCGCGAGGTCGTCCGCCCATGCGCCCCCACGACCCAGACCGGTGTCGGCCTTGATGTGGATCCGGGCCGTCGAGCCGACCTCGCGGGCCGCCGCGGCGATCTCGGTCAGGGCCCACGGGGCGCCTGCGGAGAGGGTCAGGTCGGCACGGATCGCTGCCGAGAGGTCCGCCCCCGGCGGGAAGAGCCAGGTGAGCACGGGCGCGGTGATGCCCGCTGCCCGGGCGGCCAACGCCTCGGACAGCTGGGCGATCGCGAGGTAGGTGGCACCTCCCGCGAGAGCCGCTCGTGCGACGGGGGCGAGGCCGTGACCGTAGGCATCGCCCTTGATCACGGCCATGACGTCGGCGTCGCCGGCGAGGCGCGCGAGCTGGGCGACGTTGTCGCTGATCGCGTCGAGGTCGATGTCCGCCCACGCCGAGAGGCCCCGCGTGGAGGCATCGGTCGGCAGCACCGACGAGGTCGCGACGGAGGGAAGGGCTGGGTGCGGTGTCGAGGTGTCCATGAGCCGTCGGCCAGTCTAGGCCGCGGAAGGGGTGCAGGATGGCAGGCATGACCTATCGCACCGATGACTACCACGCCGCGGGCACCCGCTACGACACGATGGACTACCGCCGTTGCGGCCGGTCCGGGCTGGTCCTGCCGCCGATCTCCCTGGGTATGTGGCACAACTTCGGGGACGGCGAGTCGCTGGGGACGCAGCGCGCCGTCCTGCGTCGTGCCTTCGACCTGGGGGTGACGCACTTCGACCTCGCGAACAACTATGGCCCGCCCTACGGCTCGGCGGAGCGCAACTTCGGGACGATCTTCGCCGAGGACTTCCGCCCCTACCGCGACGAGATGATCATCTCGACCAAGGCCGGCTGGGACATGTGGCCCGGGCCCTACGGCCAGGGTGGCGGATCGCGCAAGTACCTCCTCGCCTCGCTGGACCAGTCGCTGCACCGGCTGGGGCTCGAGTACGTCGACATCTTCTACAGCCACCGCTTCGACCCGGACACTCCGCTCGAGGAGACGATGGGCGCGCTGGACGCGGCCGTGCGGGCCGGCAAGGCGCTCTACGTGGGCATCTCCTCCTACGGGTCGCAGCGCACGCGTGAGGCCTACGCGATCCTGCGTGAGCTGGGTACCCCGCTGCTCATCCACCAGCCGTCGTACTCGATGATCAACCGGTGGATCGAGGACGACCTCCTCGACACCCTCGAGGACCTCGGTGTCGGGTCGATTGCGTTCTCGCCACTGGCACAGGGTCTGCTGACCGGCAAGTACCTCGAGGGCATCCCCGGGGACTCGCGAGCCGCCCGGGACGGGACCGGGGTCGCCGACCAGCTGACCGAGGACAACCTGACGCGCATCCGCGGTCTGCACGCGATCGCGCAGGAGCGGGGTCAGTCCCTCGCCCAGATGGCACTCGCCTGGGCGCTGCGCGACCCCCGCGTGACCTCGGTGCTCGTCGGCGCACGGCACGTGGGCCAGCTGGAGAACAGTCTCGGGGCACTGGAGTCGACCGGCTTCACCGACGAGGAGCTGACCCGGATCGACCAGTACGCCGTCGAGGGCGGGATCAACTGGTGGGCCGAGTCGGCCCGGGGGTGACCCCTCGTCCGCTACGCACGGGCCGACCTGCCGCCCGCGGGCCCGAGGACCGCACCGGGACCGGTCGCGTCGAGAGCGGCCACGAGCGACGCGAGGGCGCTAACCTCGAGGCATGCGCACTGTCGTGGTCAGCCTGATTGCCGCGGACCGGCCCGGCCTGGTCGCCGAGCTCGCGGCCGCCGTCGCCGAGCAGGGTGGCAACTGGCTGGAGAGCCAGATGGGACGGCTCGGCGGCACCTTCGCCGGTGCCGTCCTGGTCGAGCTCGAGGAGGAGCGGGTCGAGGGGTTGACGAGCGCGGTGCGCGACCTGCGCGACGTCGACGTCGTGGAGGTGACGGCGGCGACCACCGCTGCGGACGCGGATGCGGGGCTCTCGCCGGTCCGAGTGGTCGTCATCGGCCAGGACCAGCCGGGCATCGTGCGCGAGGTGACCGTGGCGCTCGCCGACCGCGGCCTGGGCATCAGGGAGTTCCACACGTCCACCAGCGACGCCCCCATGAGCGGCGAACGGCTCTTCGAGGCCGTCGCGGTCGTCGGGGCGGCCCGGGACGTCGACCTCACCGACCTGCGCATCGCCCTGGACGAGGTGTCCGCGCAGCTGAGCCTGGACATCCGGCTCGATGACGGTGACGACAACCCCGCCTGGGGTGAGGTGCCCGAGCCGGCCTGACACCGCCGCCCTGGGGCCCGTGCCGACTGCCCGGGTCCTGCGCGGACCCCGAATGTGCCTGGGGTGGACTCGCGCCTGACCGGATGTGCCTGGTTACACCTGGGCAGACTCGGTGAGCAGGGCCGCGATGGTGGGCCCGATCGCATGAGCGACGGCGAGCGCCCGCACGGGTCCGCCGGGGTTGGCGTGCTCCGCGGCCCGTCCGTGGACGAGCACACCGAGGGAGGCGGCCGTCGTGGGGTCGAGGCCCGCAGCGAGCAGTGTCCCCACGAGCCCGGCGAGGACGTCACCCGACCCGGCCGTGGCGAGCCACGCGGGCGCCTCGTCGTGCACGTGCACCGGGCCGTCGGCATCGACGACGTGCGTGACCGCGCCCTTGAGCAGGACGGTGGCGCCGGTGAGCCGGGCGAGCATCCGGGCGTGCTCGAGCGGGTCGGCCTCGACCTCGGCCCGGGTGAGATCGCTCGTGCGGCCGCCCAACCGGGTGAGCGCGCGGGCGCACTCCCCCGCGTGCGGCGTGAGGAGGGTGGGCGCCCCACGGGGTCCGTCGAGGAGATCGAGGCCGCCCGCGTCGAGGAGGACCGGCAGGTCCGAGGCGAGGGCCGCACGGGCAGCAGCCAGCTGCTCGGCCGCCTCTTCGCCGGTGGCCTCCGGATCGAGACCGGAGCCGATGCACCAGGCCTGGACCCTCCCTTCGCCCGGGACGACCTCGGGGGCCGTCTGACGGACCAGGTCGGTCGGCGCCTGCGGGCCGACGTAGCGGACCATCCCGGCGCCCGCCGTCACCGCCGCGGTGCTCGCGAGCACCGCGGCTCCGGTGTACCGCTCGCCTCCGGCGACGATGCCGAGCACCCCTCGGGAGTACTTGTCGTCCTCGGTGGTCGGGACGGGCCAGAGAACCGGCACGTCGTCCGGGGTCAGCCGCACGACGGTCGGGGTGGCGTCGGTGAGGTCGAGACCGATGTCCAGGACGGTGAGGATCCCGCAGGTCGGCTCGGTCGACGGCAGCAGGTGGACGGCCTTGGGCGCCCCGAAGGTCACCGTCTCGTCCGCGAAGACCGCGTCCGCGACGACCTGCCTGCCCTCGACGGGCTGCCCGCTCGGGGTGTCGACGGCGATGACCCAGGTGCGGTCGCGGATGGCGTCCACCCACGGTCGGGCGAAGGGGGGAAGCCCCGGTCGACCACCGATGCCGGTGATGCCGTCGAGGACCACTTCGGCCCGGGCGATCGCGGTGAGCGCCTCGGCGCCGTCACCGGTGAGGACCCGAGCGCCCCGGGAGCGGGCCCGCTCGGCTGCCGCGGTGACGTTCGGCGAGGACTGCGGGTCCACGCACACGGCGGTGGCGTCGAATCCGCGACGAGCCAGACGCGCGATCGCGTAGAGGGTGTCGGCCCCGTTGTTGCCGGGGCCGATCAGCCCGGTGACCCGGCGGAAACCGCGGTCGCGCATGCGGGCGCTCGTCAGTCGGGCGACGCCTCTGGCGGCCCGACTCATCAGCTCCCCGCTCTCCAGGAGGTCGGGAAGAGCGGCCTCCGCCCGGCGGATCGTCTCGACTGAGTACCCGGTGATCACGTGTGCGACGTTACCGCCACCACGGAACGGACCCGACTGGGCACGACTTTCTCCCGGTTCGCCCGAGTTTCATACTCCTGCGAGGGCGGGGATTACCGGGTGACCCGATAATCGAGTGACTCAGGGAGCGCCGGCGGACTCGGCGATGACGATCGCGGTGGCGATGCCACCGTCGTGGCTGAGGGAGATGTGCAGTCGCGTCACTCCGAGCAGCTCGGCGCGGGCGGCGACGGCCCCGGTGATCACGAGGATCGGCTCGCCGTGCTCCCCCTTCGTCACCTCGGCCTCCTGCCACGGCAGGTCACCCGGGGTGCACAGCGCCTTGCCGGTGGCCTCCTTCGCCGCGAACCGTGCGGCGAGGGAGCGCAACGGCAGGTCACGCTCGGCCTCGGTGAAGACACGCTCGCGCAGTCCCGGCGTGCGGTCGAGCCGAGCGCCGAGGCGCGCCATGTCGACGACGTCGATCCCGACCCCGACGATCACCGCTTGCCCCTACCGCTCACTCGACCGTGACGGACTTGGCCAGGTTGCGCGGCTGGTCGACGTCCAGGCCCTTGGCCGTGGACAGGTGCAGTGCGAAGACCTGGAGCGGCACCACCGTCAGCAACGGCTGGAGCAGCGGCGAGGTGTGCGGCACCCTGATCACCTCGTCGGCGAAGGGGGTGACCTCCTCATCGCCCTCCTGCGCGACGACGAGCGTGCGGGCGCCGCGGGCGCGGATCTCCTGGATGTTGGAGACGACCTTCTTGTGCAGGTCGTTGGGGGTGTCCGGACCGGGCACGACGACGAAGACCGGCTGGCCGGGCTCGATGAGCGCGATCGGGCCGTGCTTGAGCTCACCGGCGGCGAAGCCCTCGGCGTGGATGTAGGCCAGCTCCTTGAGCTTCAGCGCACCCTCCATCGCGATCGGGAAGCCGACGTGGCGACCGAGGAAGAGCACCGCGCGGGTGTCCGACATGAAGCGGGCGATCTCCTCGACGCGGTCCATCGACGTCAGCAGCGAGGCGATCTTGTCCGGGACGGTGTGCAGCTCGGCCATGACCGACTTGGCGTCGTCGGCGAAGGTCTCTCCCCGCAGCTGCGCGAGGTAGAGCCCCAGGACGTAGCAGGCGGTGATCTGCGCGAGGAAGGCCTTGGTCGAGGCAACCGCGATCTCCGGGCCCGCGTGGGTGTAGAGCACCGCATCCGACTCGCGCGGGATCGTCGCACCGTGGGTGTTGCAGACCGAGACCGTCAGCGCGCCCAGCGAGCGAGCGTGGCGCACCGCCATCGCGGTGTCGGCGGTCTCGCCGGACTGGCTGATCGAGACCACGAGGGTGCGCTCGTCGACGATCGGGTCGCAGTAGCGGAATTCGTGGGCGAGGGCGACCTCCACCGGGATCCGGGTCCAGTGCTCGATGGCGTACTTGGCCACCGTGCCGGCGTAGGCGGCGGTGCCGCACGCGACGATCGTGATCCGGTCGACCGCCCGGAGCTTCTCCTCGTCGATGCGCAGCTCGTCCAGCATGAGCCGTCCCTCTGCGTCGGTGCGGCCGAGCAGGGTGTCCCCGACCGCCTGCGGCTGGTCGTGGATCTCCTTCTCCATGAAGGTGTCGAACCCGCCCTTCTCCGCAGCGGCCGCGTCCCAGGTGACCTCGTAGGGGCGACCGGCTCCCTCGGTGCCGTCGAAGTTGATCACCGAGTAGGTATCGGGCGTGATCGTGACGATCTGGTCCTGCTCCAACTCGACGGCCTGCTTCGTGTGGCCGATGAAGGCCGCCACGTCGGACCCGAGGAAGTTCTCCCCGTCGCCGAGTCCGACGACGAGTGGGCTGTTGCGCCGAGCGGCGACGACCACGTCGGGCTGGTCGGCGTGGACCACGAGCAAGGTGAACGCGCCCTCGAGGCGGCCCACCACCAGGCGCATCGCCTCGGTGAGGTCACCGGTCTCGGCGAAGGCCGCGGCCAGCATGTGTGCGGCCACCTCGGTGTCGGTCTCGGAGGTGAAGCTCACCCCCTGCTCGAGCAGTTCGCCCTTGAGGGCGTGGAAGTTCTCGACGATGCCGTTGTGGACGACCGCGATCTTGCCGTCCTGCCCGCCCCGGTGCGGGTGGGCGTTCTCGTCGGTCGGACCGCCGTGGGTGGCCCAGCGGGTGTGGCCGATGGCCGTCGCGGACACCGGGACCTCCTCCGACTCCAGGGCGGAACGCAGGTTGGCGAGCTTGCCGGCCCGCTTCTGCGCGAAGACCGTGTCGCCGGTGACCAGAGCGACACCCGCGGAGTCGTATCCGCGGTACTCGAGCCGCGAGAGGCCCTCCATGACGACGTCGAGGGAGCGGGCTCCGGCGTCGGGGCCGACGTATCCAACGATTCCACACATGCGGGACAGGCTAACCGCACCTGCATCGCCCACGGAGCACGTGCGACACAATGGGCCGGTGTCCTACGCCACCACGGCGACCGTGCCGTCCCCTTTCGTCGAGCTCGACCGCGATGCGTGGGCCCGCTTGCGGGAGAACCACCCCCTCAACCTCGACGAGGGCGACCTCGCCCGCCTGCGGGGCCTGAGCGACCCGATCGACCTCGACGAGGTGCAGGAGGTCTACCTCCCGCTCTCCCGGCTGCTGACCTTCTACGTGTCGGCCACGACGCGGCTGCACCGGATCACCTCGACCTTCCTCGGCGACCGTCCGCCGAAGGCGCCGTTCGTCATCGGCGTCGCCGGGTCCGTGGCGGTCGGCAAGTCCACGACCGCACGCATCCTGCGTGAGCTGATGCAGCGCTGGCCGGACACACCCAAGGTCGACCTCGTGACGACCGACGGGTTCCTCCTGCCGAACGCCGAGTTGGAACGCCGCGGGCTGCTGCAACGCAAGGGCTTCCCCGAGTCCTACGACCGTCGGGCGCTGCTGCGGTTCATGTCGGCCGTCAAGGCCGGCCAACCCGAGGTGCTGGCACCCGTCTACTCGCACCTGACCTACGACATCGTCCAGGGCGAGCAGATCGCCGTGCGCCAGCCCGACGTGCTCATCGTCGAGGGACTCAACGTCCTCCAGCCCCCCGGCGTACGGCAGGACGGGCGCTCGGGTCTTGCCGTCAGCGACTTCTTCGACTTCTCGGTCTACGTCGACGCCAAGGTGGACGACATCCGTCAGTGGTACGTCAACCGCTTCCTGCGGCTGCGGCAGACCTCCTTCGCCGACCCCCAGTCCTACTTCCACCGTTACGCGGACCTCACCGACGAGCAGGCCGAGGCCCGCGCACTGCACATCTTCGAGACGATCAACGAGCCCAACCTCGTCGACAACGTCCTGCCGACGCGGGGCCGGGCGACCCTCGTGCTGACGAAGGGGTCTGACCACCAGGTCCGCCGGATCCGGCTGCGCAAGCTCTGAAAAAACCCGGACGGTGCGACGCCTGACCCGGTTCGTCGCGGGCGGTGTCGTGCGGGCTCAGTACCAGTGCGGGTTCTGGTTGTTCCAGAAGTTCAGGGCGCCGCAGGGAGTGCCGTAGCTGAGCTTGATGTAGTTCAGACCCCAGTCGATCTGGGTGATCGGGTTGGTCTTCCAGTCACTGCCGTGGGAGGCCATCTTGTCCGCGGGCAGGGACTGCGGGATGCCATAGGCACCGGATGACGAGTTGGTCGCGTTCCACTCCCAGTCGCTCTCGCCGATCCACAGCTGCTCGAGACAGCCCCACTGGCCGTCGTCCCAGCCGTACTCGCGCATCAGCTCGATGGCGTAGGGCTTGGGATCCGCCTGGATCCCGGCGATCTGGGTGGAGGTGAAGTCGCGCTCGCTGATGGGCTTTGCGGCCTCCCTCTCCTCCTGCGCGGCCTTCTTCTTCCGTGCCTTCTTCTCGGCCTTCTCCTCCTTGGCCTTCTTCTGCTTCTCGGCCAGGCGGCGGGCCTCCTCACGGGAGGCGCTGCGGGAGACGTTGGTCGAGCGGCGGCTCTCGGCGAGCCGGGCGGTGTCCTGGTCGGTCGTGCCGACCGACCGGGTCGCCCGGTCCGCGTCTCCTCCGGCAGCGCTCTGCTGGGAGGTGACCAGGGCCGCGGACGAGATGCCCCCGGCGCCCATCGGATCACCGATGGCGACGGTGGCGCCGACCGAACCCAGCATCGCCACGGCGACCGCGCCACCGATGACGGGTCGTCGCGCGGCGGCTCGGATCGCCGCCGTTCCGCGACCGGGGCGCGACCGCGCCGCGTGCCGCGCTCCGTGCCGTGGCGTGTAGCTCGGCGAGCCCACGTCACCAGCTCCTTCCATGACGACAGCCACTCCGCGGGAGTGGCTGTTGAGGCAGGGACCGGCCGATGGCGCCACCCCGCTGTTACCGAGTCGAGACCTTAGTGGACCCCTGCCCTGCTGCCAACCCCGGGGTCCCCGCATGACGAAGGGGGTGCCCCGCCGGCTGCGGGGAACCCCCTTCGTCATGCGGCGCAGATCACATGTCGCTGCCCTCGAGCAGATCGGTCACCAACGCCGCGATCGGGCTGCGCTCGCTGCGGGTGAGGGTGACGTGCGAGAAGAGCGGGTGCCCCTTGAGCGTCTCGATGACCGCCGCGACCCCGTCGTGGCGACCGACGCGCAGGTTGTCGCGCTGGGCCACGTCGTGGGTGAGGACGATCTTGGAGTTCTGTCCGATGCGGGACATCACGGTCAGCAGGACATTGCGCTCCAGACTCTGTGCCTCGTCGACGATGACGAAGGCGTCGTGGAGGCTGCGGCCGCGGATGTGGGTCAGCGGCAGGACCTCGAGCATGTCGCGGTCGAGGATCTCCTCGACGACCTCCGTGGACACCACCGCGCCGAGGGTGTCGTGGACGGCCTGCGCCCACGGCCCCATCTTCTCGCTCTCGCTGCCCGGCAGGTAGCCCAGCTCCTGGCCACCGACGGCGTACAGCGGTCGGAAGACGATGACCTTGCGGTGCTGGCGCCGCTCCATGACCGCCTCGAGACCGGCGCACATCGCCAGCGCGCTCTTGCCCGTGCCGGCGCGCCCACCGAGGCTGACGATGCCGACGTCGGGGTCGAGCAGCAGGTCGAGGGCGATCCGCTGCTCGGCCGAGCGGCCGTGCAGGCCGAAGGCGTCCCGGTCGCCGCGTACCAGCCGCACCTGCTTGTCCGCGCCCACCCGGCCCAGGGCGTTGCCACGCTCGGAGATGATCTTCAACCCCGTGTGGCAGGGCATCTCCGCGGCGGCGAGATTCTCCACCCGCCCGGTCTGGTAGAGGTGGTCGACCTCCCCACCGCTCAGCTCCAGCTCGGCCATCCCGGTCCAGCCGGAATCCGCCCGGGTCTGCTCGTGGCGGTACTCCTGCGCGTCCAGACCCACGGCGGAGGCCTTGACCCGCATCGGCAGGTCCTTGGAGACGATCGTGACGTCGGCGCCCTCCAGGGAGAGGCTCGTGGCCACCGCGAGGATGCGGGTGTCGTTGTCGCCGAGCCTGAACCCCGAGGGCAGAACCTGCGGGTCGGTGTGGTTGAGCTCGACGCGCAGGGTCCCGCCGTCGCCGCCGACCTCGACCGGCGCGTCGAGGCGGCCGGCCTTGACCCGCAGGTCGTCGAGGAGACGCAACGCGGTGCGCGCGAAGTAGCCGAGCTCCGGGTGGTGTCGCTTGCCCTCGAGCTCGGTCACGACGACGACCGGCAGGACCACCTCGTGCTCCTTGAAGCGCAGCACCGCCCTCGGATCCGAGAGCAGGACCGAGGTGTCGACGACGTAGGTGCGACGTCCTTCGTCCCGGGGCGGGAGGGGCACTGGATCAACAGCAGCATCGGCCCCTGGGTCGAGCACGCTCCCGGCTTGCGTGCCTGAGGGGGTGACGGTCGGGGTCATCAGGTCGTCCACGTCTTCTCCTCGTCGGCGCCGCGCCGGGCAGGCGCGTGCGCGCCTACTCTCGGTACTGGTGCCGGGATGGAACCCGAGGCATGGGAAGGGGCCGCGATCGGCTCCTCCTGCGCAGCAGCAGCCCCATGTCGGCCTTCCCGTCAGGGCCGCGGGGTGCGACCCGTCAGGCATCACGCTAGGACCGATCCACAGCGGCACGCGGATGTGCCACGGCGTGTCCACCGATGCCACGAACGATTCACGTCGCGGTGACCTCATTCGCCACGCCTGTCACTCCTGCCCCACAGGCCCCTCCCCTTCGCACGAGCCCAAGCAGCTGCGAAGGGACGGGGGCCGGGCCGCGCAGGAGCCCACGCAGTCGCGAAGGGGGTCAGCCCCCGAAGCGCCGGTGCCGGTCGGCGTACGAGCGCAGGGCGCGCAGGAAGTCGACCCGACGGAACTCGGGCCAGTGGACCTCGCAGAAGTAGTACTCGCTGTGCGCGGACTGCCACAGCAGGAAGCCGGAGAGCCGTTGCTCGCCCGAGGTGCGGATGACGAGGTCGGGGTCGGGCTGGCCCTTGGTGTACAGGTGGTCACCGATGTCCTCGGACGTCAGCTCCGCGGCAACCTCGTCGAGAGTCGCCCCCTCCTCGGCCCGGGCGCGCAGCAGCGACCGCACCGCATCCGAGATCTCCTGCCGCCCCCCGTAGCCGACCGCGACGTTGACGACGAGCCCGTCGACCGCCGCCGTCTCCCCCTCGGCCCGGCGCAGCGCCGCTGCCGTCTGCTCGGGCAGCAGCTCCAGCGCCCCGGCCGGATGCAGCTGCCACCGACCGACCGACGCCAGGTCCGCCACGAGACCCTCGATGATCCGCAGCAGGTGGTCGAGTTCCTCCGGGGTGCGGGTCAGGTTGTCGGTCGAGAGCAGCCAGAGGGTGACCACCTCGACGCCCGCGTCCTCGCACCACTCCAGGAAGCTGGCGATGTTGGCCGCACCGGCCCGGTGCCCGTCATCGGCATTGCGTCCACGCGCCTTGGCGAACCGGCGGTTGCCGTCCACGATCATCCCCACGTGTCGCGGCACGGAGTCGCGGTTGAGCTGCCGGACGAGACGTCGCTCGTAGGCGCTGTAGAGCGGGTTGCGCACTCGCTGTCCTTCCCGTGGCGCGATGTCGACGCAGACAACCTACCGCCGTCGCCGGTGTCCGACCCCACACGGGACCCCACGGTCCGACGATGGCGAACCTACGCAGGCGTAAGTTACCGTGGACTGATGGAGTCCCCCCGCACCACGGAGTCGCGCCGCAGCGAGACCCGCCGCAGCGAGATCAAGGAGTTGGCCACCGACGTCGGTGAGCACGCCCACGCCTTCGTCGAAGCGGTCAAGCCCCATCTGCGCGGCTGGCTCCATCTGGTCATGGCGCCACTGGCGCTCATCGGAGGACTCATCCTCACCTCGACGGCCCCCACCCAAGGGGGCCGACTCGCGGCCATGATCTTCACCCTGACCGCCGGACTCCTCTTCGCGACCTCGGCGATCTACCATCGTGGCCACTGGGGCGCCCGCATGGGCGGGGCACTGCGACGGTGGGACCACGCGAACATCTTCCTGATCATCGCCGGCAGCTACACCCCCTTCGCGCTGATGCTCCCGCGTGAGCAGGCGGCCACGCTGCTCGGCACCGTCTGGACCGGCGCGATCCTGGGCGTGGTCTTCCGGGTGTTCTGGGTCGACGCGCCCCGCTGGCTGTACGTACCCGTCTACCTGGCGCTCGGATTCGTCGCCGTGTTCTACATCAAGCCGCTGCTCACCCACGGCGGGTGGACGATCCTCGCCTTCGTCATCGCCGGTGGAGCGCTCTACACCGCCGGCGCGGTCGTCTACGGGATCAAGCGACCCAACCCGTCACCGCGATGGTTCGGCTTCCACGAGATCTTCCACGCCCTGACCGTGCTGGCCTTCATCTCACACTTCGTCGCCGCGACGCTGGCCCTCTTCGGGCCCATCGCCCAGACCTGAGTCCCGCTCCCGGGTCGGCTGCCCGGCGGTCTCCCCCGGCCCCGGATTCGTCGGCGCGTCCCGGACCTGCCCCTGCTCCCGCTGCTCCTCCGCCCGCTCGGCGAGGTTCATCCGCCGCATCCGCGTGAACATGCTGCGCATCAGCAGCCACAGCGCGACGGCGAGGAAGAAGAACGCGACGAAGGCGAGGAACCCCGGCCCCACCTCGGTGCTCGGCGCGCTCATGACCACTCCTTCACTGTCGGGGCGACGCGGTCGTCACGCAGCAGTTCCAGGTCCGACCGGCCGGCGAGCGCGTCGGCCTCGGCCAGCGAGCTCGGGATGCCCGCGAAGAGGTCGTCCTCGTCGTCATCGGTCGCGACATGGCTCATCGCGAGCTCGTACTCCTCCGTCGGCCAGATCTCCGCCTGCAGGGAGTTGGGCACGGCGAAGAAGAACCCGTCCGGGTCGACCTGCGTCGCGTGCGCGCGCAGGGCGTCGTCACGCAGGTCGAAGTAGTCCGCCGCGTGCACCCGCGTGGTCACGTTGCGCTGCGGCCGCTTGCCGGCACGCTCGAGCCAGTCGACGAAGGGGGACTCCTTCCCCCGGGCGAGCAGCGCCTCGTGGAAGGCCTCGAAGCGGGCCCGGGTGAACCCGCCGTTGTAGTAGAGCTTCAACGGCTGCCACGGCTCACCCGCGTGCGGGAACCGATCCGGGTCACCGGCGGCCTCGAAGGCCGCGACGGAGACCCGGTGGGTCATCACGTGGTCAGGGTGGGGATAGCCGCCGTTCTCGTCGTACGTGGTGACCACGTGCGGACGGAAACGGCGGATCTCGCGCACGAGCGCCTCGGTCGCGACGTCCAGCGGCTCCAGGTAGAAGCAGCCGCGCGGCAGGGGCGGCAGGGGGTCCCCCTCGGGCAGGCCCGAGTCGACGAAGCCCAGCCAGGACTGCTGGACGCCGAGGACCTGGCGAGCGGCCTCCATCTCGTCACGACGCACCTGGGAGATGTCGCGCAGGATGTGCGGGTCGTCCTTGAGCTTGGGGTTGAGGACGTCGCCGCGTTCGCCGCCGGTGCACGTGACGACGAGGACCTCCGCGCCCTCACGGACGTACTTGGCCGTCGTCGCCGCTCCCTTGCTCGACTCGTCGTCGGGATGGGCGTGCACGGCCATGAGCCTGAGTGCTTCCACGGGTGTGTCCTCCCGGACAGGTGTGTGCCGCGCGGGCCGGTGTGCCGCCGCGGTCTGGTGTCACGGACAATGGAGGCATTGTCTCACCGAGCACCCGGCGCCCTCCACACGACTGGCGACCGGCCCCCTTCGCCCGCAGGAGAAGCATGAGCACCGACGCGCAGGAACCCCACCACTGGGACCCCGAGCGCGAGGAGGCCGCAGCGGAGGCCGACCCCGATCGCGGCAGTCGACGGTGGTGGGCCATCGGCACGGTCCTGGTCGCCGTGGCCGTGGCGTTGACGGTGTGGTTCGGCGTCTCGAGCACGCAGGACGCGGTCACCGCGACCGATGTCGGCTTCGAGCACACCGGTGAGCGGGAGATCACGATGATCTTCGACCTGACCCGCAAGCCGGGTACGACGGTCTCCTGCACGATCACCGCCATGGACGGGGACTACGGACGGGTCGGTACGGCCCAGCACGAGGTCCCGGCGAGCCGGGAGCGCACGACCCGCGTCAGGGCCGCTGTGCGCACCACGACTCCGGCCGTCACCGCGACCGTCCAGCAGTGCTCGGCTGTGGATTGATATCTGCATCCGACGGTTTTGGCGTTAGACTGGGGTCACACGCAACCGTGGGTCTGGACCGATTGGGTCCAGACCTTTGTGCATCATCACTCGATTCGATGGCGCGCCACGGTGACCATCCGCGCACGTCCACCCGGCGTCGCCGCGGCCAAGGCAAGGAGTACCCGTGACCCAGACCGCGTCCAACGCGACCTACCTGACCCAGGAGGCCTACGACCGACTGCAGACGGAGCTGCGCGAGCTCTCCGGTCCCGGTCGTGTGGAGATCGCCAAGCGCATCGAGGCCGCCCGGGAAGAAGGCGACCTCAAGGAGAACGGCGGATACCACGCGGCCAAGGAGGAGCAGGGCAAGATGGAGGCCCGCATCCGCCAGCTGACCCAGATCCTGCAGAACGCCTCCGTGGGGGAGGCACCGCCGGACGACGGGGTCGTCGAGCCGGGCATGGTCGTGACCGTCGAGCTCTTCGGTGACGAGGAGACCTTCCTCCTCGGCTCCCGCGAGATCGCTGACGGCGACGACGCCCTCGACGTCTACTCGGAGCAGTCCCCGATGGGCAAGGCCATCAACGGCCAGAAGGTCGGCGAGACCCACTCCTACCTCGCACCCACGGGCAAGACGATCGAGGTCAAGATCCTCAAGGCGAAGCCCTACTCGACGTCCTGAGGCACCTGACTGCATGGTCCGCGGGCGAGACGATCGTCCACGGCCACCGCCTCGAAGGGGGAGGTCCCGGCACCCCGCCGGAACCTCCCCCTTCGTCGTGCCGTCACTCCCCGACGACGCAGGCCCCTTGCGCGACCTGAGAGAATGGGGACATGTTCGGTCGTCAGCTCCCGCCCATGCCCACCGCCGAGACCGCCCTGCCCGGTCGCGCGGAGCGGGCCTTTTCCGTACCGGAGCGCCACCTCGTCCTCGACACCCCGCTCGAGGGACCGTGGCCGCAGGGCACCGAGGTCCTGTACGTCGCGATGGGCTGCTTCTGGGGTGCCGAGCGCATCTTCTGGCAGATGCCCGGCGTGATCACGACCGCGGCCGGGTACATGGGCGGGTTCACGACCCACCCGACCTACGAGGAGACGTGCAGCGGGCAGACCGGGCACACCGAGAGCGTCCTGATCGCCTACGACCCGGAGCGCACCCAGCCGGAGCTGCTGCTCAAGGCGTTCTGGGAGAACCATGACCCGACGACGCCCAACCGTCAGGGCAACGACGTCGGCACCCAGTACCGCTCGGCGATCTACTGGACGAGCGAGGAGCAGCGCCAGGCCGTCGAAGCGACGGCGGCGGCCTTCGAGCAGGAGCTGGCACGACACGACCTGCCGGCGATCAGCACCGAGATGCGCCCGGCCAGCGAGGTGGGGCAGTTCTGGTACGCGGAGGACTTCCACCAGCAGTACCTCCACCGCAACCCGGCCGGCTACTGCAACCACGGCCCCAACGGCCTCACCTGCCAGGTCGGGATCCTGCGCCAGGACGAGCTGCCCGCCCAGCAGGACATCGCCCCGCCGACGTAGCGGTCAACGACCCAGCAGGCGCCGCCACCACGACCGGCGCGACGGGGGTGCGACCGGCTCGGTCGGCGCGGTCATCGCGCCGGCGCGAGCCCGCTCGGTCCGCAGTTCTCGCCACCGGGCGACCATCTCCTCGACGTCCACGGTCGGAACGACCGGCGGGGAGTACCTGCCGAGCACCGGACGTCGACGCTCGTCGAGGACGCGCGCGTTGAAGTCGCGCAGCAACTCTCGGACATTGTCCTCGCGGGTCTGCCCGACGAGGGACTGCGGGTAGCCGGCACCCTCGCGGCGCAGCTGCATCACCGGCGGGAGTGCGTCAGCGGCATCCAGACCCTCGCGGTCCATCATCTTCTTCACCCACCAGTCCGGGTCGCGGTCCTCCAGACCGCGTAACGGCTTGCCGGCGCCGGGGAGGTTGTCGAACTCCCCTCGCTCGGTCGCCTCGCGGATCTGCTTGTCGACCCAGTCCCGGTGTGACGGCACGCTCATGACACTCCAGTGTGGCACTGCGTCCCGGGGTCAGAGCGCCGCGGCCAGCTCGGTTCCCTGACGGATCGCCCGCTTCGCATCCAGCTCGGCGGCGACATCCGCGCCACCGATGACGTGCGCGTCGACCCCCATCGCCCGCAGCGGCTCGACGAGGTCACGCACGGACTCCTGCCCGGTGCACACGACGACGGTGTCGACCGCCAACGTCTTCGGCTTGCCGTCGACGGTCAGGTGCAGGCCCTCGTCGTCGATGCGCTCGTACGAGGCGCCGGTGATCTGGTGCACGCCCTTGGCCCGGATCGCCATGCGATGCACCCAACCGGTGGTCTTGCCCAGGCCCGCGCCGATCTTGCTCTCCTTGCGTTGGACGAGGTGGACGGTGCGCGGTGAGGCCTGGGGGTGGGGCTCCTTCAGACCGCCCCGCTGGGCGGACGAGGGGTCCACCCCCCACTCGTCCTGCCACTCCTTGATGTCCAGCGTCGGCGACTCGATCGTCGTCAGCAGCTCGGTGACGTCGACGCCGATGCCGCCGGCCCCGATGACCGCGACCCGCTCCCCCACCTCGCGGGTGCCCAGCACGGCCTCCGGGTAGGACACGACCATCGGGTGATCGATCCCCTCGATCTGCGGGATGCGCGGCGTGACACCGGTGGCGACGATCACCTCGTCGAATCCCGCCAGGTCGCTCACGTCCGCCCGACGTTCCAGGTGGACGATGACGCCTCGGCGCTCCAGCTCGCCCTTGAAGTAACGAATCGTCTCGGCGAACTCCTCCTTGCCGGGGATGCGCATCGCGAGCGCGAACTGCCCGCCGATCTCCTCCCCCGCTTCGAAGAGCTCGACGTGGTGACCTCGCTCGGCCGCGGCGACGGCGGCCGACAGCCCGGCCGGACCGCCACCGACGACGGCGACGCGCTTGCGGCGAGCCGTCGGGGAGAGCACCAGTTCGGTCTCGTGGCCGGCGCGCGGGTTGACCAGGCACGAGGCGACCTTGCGTTGGAAGGTGTGGTCGAGGCAGGCCTGGTTGCAGGCGATGCAGGTGTTGATCTCCTCGCCACGCCCCTCGAGCGCCTTGGTGCCCCACTGCGGGTCGGCGAGCCACGGACGCGCCATCTGCACCAGGTCGGCCTGCCCCGCGGCAAGCGCCTGCTCGGCCTGGTCGGGCATGTTGATGCGGTTGCTCGTGACGACGGGGACGCTCACGTGCGGACGCAACCTCTCGGCGACCTCGGTGAAGGCCATCCGCGGCACCGAGGTGACGATCGTGGGTACTCGCGCCTCGTGCCAGCCGATTCCCGTGGAGATGATCGTCGCGCCGGCGGCCTCGATCTCCGTGGCCAGCGTCTGGATCTCCTCCCAGGTCTGTCCACCCTCGACGAGGTCGAGGATGGACAGTCGGTAGACGAGGATGAAGTCCTCGCCGACGGCAGCCCGCACCGCGCGCACGATCTCGGTGGCGACACGTCGTCGGTTCGCGGGGGTCCCACCCCACCCGTCCGTGCGCTGGTTCGTCCGGGGCGCGAGGAACTGGTTGATGAAGTAGCCCTCGGAACCCATCACCTCGACGCCGTCGTAGCCGGCTTCGCGCGCCAGCTCGGCTGCCCGGGCGAAGGCACGGATCTGGCGACGGACCCCCTTCTCGCTCAGCGCCCGGGCGGTGAACGGGTTGATCGGCGCCTTCGTCCGCGATGCCGAGACCGAGTACGGGTGGTAGCTGTACCGACCGGCGTGCAGGAGCTGCAGGGCGATCGTCCCGCCCTCACGGTGGACGGCGTCGGTCACCTGTCGGTGCCGTCGCGCCTCGCGGCTGGTGGTCATCTTCGAGGCGAAGGGGTAGAGCGTCCCCTCGATGTTCGGGGCGAAACCGCCGGTGATGATCAGCCCGGCGCCGCCCTTCGCCCGCTCTGCGTAGAAGGCCGCGAGCCGCTCGAAGTCCTTGGCCTTGTCCTCCAGCCCGGTGTGCATCGACCCCATGATCGTTCGGTTGCGCAGGGTGGTGAAGCCCAGGTCGAGCGGGGCGAAGAGGTTCGGGTACTCGGTCATGTCGTCCTCGGGTCCGGCAGCGGGTCTGTCTGCACCGAAGGATGCCAGATGCAGGCTTCTCGTCCGCCTTTCGTTGGCAATGTCACGTGGGGATGACAAGGTTGGCTGCGGGACGACCGTGACGACGAGGAGAGCCATGGCAGTGCTGGGCAGGATCGCCGGACGGGCACTCATCGGCGCTGCCGGCACCGCCCTCGCCGGGGCTGCGGCGGCGGGACTCGGCTACGGGCTGATCCAGGCCGAGGCGAAGATGACCCGCCGGATCGTCGGCAACCCCTTCGATGGCGCCCCCGACGACGACGGGGTCTACGGTGCTGCACCCGGGGAGCCGGTGCGCCTACTCGTCCTCGGCGACTCCACCGCTGCCGGGATGGGCGCCGACAACCGGTACCACACGATCGGCGCGATCCTAGCGACCGGGCTCGCGGCGATCATGGGACGCCCGGTGGAGCTGACCAACGAAGCGGTCGTCGGGGCGGAGTCATCCGATCTCAGCGCCCAGCTCTCCCGCGGGCTGGCCCGCATCGACCAGGCAGACGTCGCGGTCATCCTCATCGGCGCCAACGACGTCACCCACCGCATCGACCGATCGGTCTCGGTCAAGCACCTCCAGCGGACGGTGCGCTACCTGCGCATCCTCGACGTCCCGGTCGTGGTCGGCACCTGTCCGGACCTGGGGACGGTCGAGCCGGTGCCCTTCCCCCTGAACAAGCTGCTGCGCCAGTGGAGCCGCGAGCTCGCTGCCGCCCAGACGGTGGCAGCCGTCGAGGCCGGTGCTCGCACGGTGTCCCTGGCCGACCTGCTCGGGCCGGAGTTCGAGTCGAGCCCCTCGGTGATGTTCAGCCAGGACCGTTTCCACCCCTCGGCCGCCGGCTACGCGCGCGTCGCGTCGGCGCTGTTGCCGACCGTCGCCGCCGAGGTCGACGCGTGGCCGGAGAATGCGCTGGGCGACACCGCGCCGGAGCCGAGCCGCGGCGAGGGCATCGGCTCGCTCGACGACGCCGCCGAGCGAGCGGCAGCCTCCCCGGGCACGGAGGTGGGTCCGGCGGAGGTCAAGGGCCACCGCGCCGGCCCGCGCGGCCCGTGGGCGATGCTGCGGCGCCGTGGTGGGCACGAGGTCACCGACGTGTAGGAGGCACGCACCTGTCCCCGGTCGCCGTTTCGGTGGCGAGGAGGGCGGCCGGTCGGGACCGTCCGCTCAGACGCCCATCATCTCCCGCGAGCGGTACAGGAAGGCCGCCATGGCCTCGCGGGTGATTGTGCTCTTCGGGCGGAACGTCCCGTCGGCATGGCCCGTGGTCAGACCCTGATCCGCGATCCAGGCGATGTGGTCCTCGAACTGGGTCCCGGCGATGTCACTGAACTCGTAGGGCGCAGTGGCGTCGGGCACTCTCCCCTCGAGCAGGAACCTGGTCATGAAGGCCGCCATCGCCTCACGCGAGATCCGCTTCTTGGGACCGAACGTACCGTCCGCATAGCCCGTGGTGATGCGCTCGTCCTGGAGCCAGGCGATCTCCCTGGCGAACGCGCTCGACGAGTCGACGTCCGTGAAGTCGGGCGCACTCTCCACCGCGGGCCTGCCCGCCGCCCGGTACAAGAACGCCGCCATCGCCTCACGCGAGATGTCGTCCTTCGGCCCGAAGGTCCCGTCGGCGTAACCCATCGTGATCCGCTCGTCCTTCAGCCAACCGATCTCCTTGGTGAAGTCGGTCGTCGCCGCAGTCACGTCCGGGAACGGTGGTGGCTCCTGGTCGGGCAGCAGCGCGGCGGTGTCCCGGCGGATCGTCGGCAGCTGTGCGTAGAGGGCGCCTCCCGGGCAGGCCGTGGCGAAGGCGTCGCGGTGTCCGCTGATCGCGTTGAACCGATCGCCGTTGATGGTCACCGTTGAGGCGGGGTCCACCCCGTTCCGGCCCAGCTTCCACGCGAACAGCTCGGCGTAGGCCCTTAGCACCGCGGCATTCGCCGTCTTGCTCTGGTAGTTGCCCAGGACGCTCATGGCGAAGGACTGCGAGTTGTACCCGAGGGTGTGTGCGCCGATCACGGGCTCGGCCACTCCGCCGTAGCGGCCCTCGAAGATGCGCCCGAACTTGTCGACGAGGAAGTTGTAGCCGATGTCGTCCCAGCCACGACCCTGCACGTGGTACGTGTAGATCGAGCGAACGATCCCCGCGGCGTCACTGCGGGCGTAGGTGTTCGTCCCGGCCGTGTGGTGGACGAACGCGCCATTGATCTCGCCGTACGACGGATCCCTGCGGCGAATCGACTCGTCCGCTCCCCACTGCGCGCGGGTGATGATCCCCGGCTGGGTTCCTTCAGCGACGGCGCTGCCCGCCGACAGCGACTTCTGGTCGACCTGTGCATCCTGAGCAGCTGACTTCGGGTCGATGAGGTTGACCTTCATCCCCCGGGGTGCAGTGCCGTCCTCGGCCTCGACCCGGACCTGCACGCCATCAGACTCGGGGACGATCAGCGGGTCCGTTCCCGCCCGGGTCCCCTCCTGCGCCTCACCGGTCCCCGGGTCGGGCCCGTGGCCGTCGGCCGAGGGCACGTACTCCCAGTCGGACCACGTCTGGTCTGCGGTCCTCGTACGCACCCAGACGGTCACCGGCTCCTGCTCGCTCTCCCAGGTCAGTCCGAGGGCGGAGAATCTCTGGGTGTGGCGCTTCTTCGTGATGGCGACCAGCTCGTCATCGTCCGGCGCGACCGGCTCGTGGCCCGGCGCAGTCCGCAGGGCCCTGTTCTCGGGTCGATGCGCCGTCTCCGGGAGGTTGTACCCGACCCCGGCCGTGTCCTTGACGGCCTCCTGGCTGATGCCGGCGACCGGCACCGCCTCCATCGAGGTGGTGACCGGCTCGGCCCCGTCGCCACTGGCGTCAACGATGGCCGTCGGCCCGATGACCAGGGCCGCAGCGACCGCGGCCGCGAGCGGGAGCCGAAGGACGAGGACGCGGGTGACGGAGAGCCACGGGTGTGCGGTGCGCATGAGCAGTGGGACTTTCGGTGGGGGCGGATTCCCGCGTACGTTACCCCGGTCACACCGCCCATGTGAGATGAGGGCCGTTCCGACGCGGGCCTCCCGGCCCCGCCCGGTGCGTCCCGGCACCGGGATAGGCGGTCAACCGCTCCAGTGCAGGCGAAGGGAGGCGAGCCGATCCGCGAGACCGGCACCGCCCCCTTCGCCCCGGCAGGAATCGAAGACCACGACGCGCAACTGGTCCATGACCACGGCCGGGCCGAGGTCGGGCAGTTCCTCCCCGGCAACCTCCGCGAGGAAGTCGTGCACCTCCGGGAGCGCGTCGGCCGCGCGGTCCAGCGGCAGTTGACGCCACCTGCGGACCGCGCGGTCGAGTTCACGCTCGACGTCCGGCGGGAGCACGAGGTGTCAGTCGGAGCGCAGGCGACCCAGGAGGCGCAGGATCTCCAGGTACAGCCACACCAGGGTGATGAGCAGTCCGATGGCCAGCGTCCAGGCGAAGGTCGACGGCAGTCCGGCGTCGATCGCCTTGTCGATGTTGTCGAAGTCGAGCGTGAGCATGACGGCGGCCAGGCCGATCGCGAAGAGCGAGATGCCGATCCCCATCCAGCCGGTGCCACCGAAGCCGAACGGCGAACCGTCGAAGAAGAGCATGTAGCCCAGGTTGATCAGGGAGAAGACGAAGTAGCCCATGACCATCATCGAGACGATCGAGCGGAACTTGTCGGTCACCTTGATGACGCCGGTCTTGTACAGCAGCAGCATCGAGCCGAAGACGCACAGGGTCGCCAAGATCGCCTGCGTGACGATCGACTCGAAGATGCTGCCTCCCGAGGCGTCGAAGTACATGTGGTAGCTCTGGCTGATCGCACCGACGAAGACGCCCTCGACGACCGAGTAGATCATCGCGAGTGCCGCGCTGACCGGCTTGCGTCGGAAGCCGATGTACAGCCCCAGGCCCAAGGTGCCCACCAGGCCGACCATGAAGAGCACCCCGCCGATGGCGGGTGACATGGCCGAGGCGGTCCAGGCGACGGCGGCCACCGCCACGAGCACTGCGAAGAGCGCACCGGTGCGCGTGATCACGTCGTCGATCGTGATGGCCCGACCGCCACCACCGTCCCCGCCGAGCCCGGGGCCGGTGCCGGGCTCGCCGAAACCGGGCTGCGGTCGGCCGAGGTCCTGCTGGCCGTACCGTCCCGGCTGTCCGGGCGCGTACCCCTGCTGGCTGCGCGCGCCGGACTCGCGGAAGCCCGCGTAGCCGCCGCGCTGCGCGCCGTCGGCGACCCGGTTGAGTAGTGGGTTGCTCATGGGTGGGCCCTCCTGGGGACTCTGCGCGACCGGTGGCCGCAGTGTCTGTCGGGAACAGCCTACGGTGCCGCGGCCGCGGCACCGTAGGGACTGTCCACAGGGTCAGGCACGCAGGCCGTCGAGTGCCTGCTCGAGGTCGGCGAGCAGGTCGCCGGCCTCCTCGATGCCGACGGACAGGCGCACGAGGTCCTCAGGGACCTCGAGCATGGACCCGGCGGTCGAGGCGTGGGTCATCGCACCGGGGTGCTCGATGAGCGACTCGATGCCGCCGAGCGACTCGGCGAGGGTGAAGACCTCCACCCTCGAGCACAGCTGTTTGGCCGCCTCGACACCTCCGGCCATGCGTACCGAGAGCATCCCGCCGAACCGGCGCATCTGCCGCTGCGCCGCCTCCTGCCCGGGGTGGCCGGGCAGCCCCGGATAGAGCACCGAAGAGATCTCGGGGCGGGCGGAGAGCATGTCCACGACCGCTTCGGCATTGTCGCAGTGGCGCTCCATACGCACCCCGAGCGTCTTGATGCCACGCATCGTCAGGTACGCGTCGAACGGCCCGGGGACACCACCGGAACCGTTCTGCAGGAAGGCGATGTCGGCGTCCAGCTGCTCGTCGTCGGTGACCAGGAGCCCGCCGACCACATCGCTGTGCCCACCGAGGTACTTCGTGCTCGAGTGCAGCACGACGTCGGCGCCGAGGGCGAGCGGCTGCTGCAGATAGGGGCTGGCGAAGGTGTTGTCGACGACGAGCTTGGCGCCGGCGCCGTGGGCCACCTCGGCGATGGCTGCGATGTCGCCGATGTTCAGCAGCGGGTTGGTCGGCGTCTCCAGCCACACCAACTTGGTGTTGGGCCGGATGGCCGCGCGGATCGCCTCGACGTCGACGACTGGCGCCGGCGTGTACTCGATCCCCCAGTGGGTGAAGACCTTGTCGATGAGGCGGAAGGTCCCGCCGTAGGCGTCGTCCGGGATGACCAGATGGTCACCGGGGCGCAGGGCGGCGCGCAGCATCGCGTCCGTCGCCGCCATCCCGGAAGCGAAGGCGCGGCCGTAGGAGCCGCCCTCGATCGAGGCCGCGTTGGCCTCGAGCGCCTGCCGGGTCGGGTTTCCCGTCCGGGCGTACTCGAAGCCGCCCCGCATACCCCCGACGCCGTCCTGGGCGAAGGTGGAGCTGGCGTAGATCGGGACGTTGACCGCGCCCGTGAGCGGGTCCGGCTCGTAGCCGGCGTGGATCGCGCGGGTGGAGAACCCCTGGCTCGCGCGTGCGTCTGCAGCACTCTTCTGCTCGCCCATGATCAGCCCTTCGCTCGGTGGGACAGGTGACCCAGCAGGTCGTGCCGGGTGATGACGCCGGCCGGGTTGCCGCCCTCGACGACGAGCAATGCGTCGGAGTGCTCGAGTGCCTCGGTCGCCGCAGAGACCGGCTCGTTGGCGCCGATCTGCGGCAACTTGGCACCCATGTGCCGGCTCACCGGATCGGCGAGGGAGGCGTGCCCCTCGAAGACGGCGGTGAGCAGATCACGCTCGGTGACCGCACCGGCGACCTCGCCGATGACGACGGGCGGCTCGGCGCCGACGACCGGCATCTGCGAGACGCCGTACTCTCGCAGGATGTCGATCGCCTCGCGGATCGTCTCGTTGGGGTGCGTGTGCACCAGGGCCGGCAGCTCGCCACCCTTGCCTCGGAGCACGTCACCCACGCTGCCCTGGGTGGCGTCGTCGCCGGGGAGGAAGCCGTAGGAGGCCATCCACTCGTCGTCGAAGATCTTGCCGAGGTAGCCGCGACCCCCGTCGGGCAGGAGGACGACGATCTTGGCGTCCGGCTCACGCTGGGCGACCCGCAGGGCCGCGACGACGGCCATGCCGCTCGAGCCTCCGACGAGCAGGCCCTCCTCCCGCGCGAGTCGACGCGTCATCGCGAACGACTCGTCGTCGGTGACGGCGATCACCTCGTCCGGCACCGACGGGTCGTAGGCGCCGGGCCACATGTCCTCGCCGACACCCTCGACGAGGTAGGGGCGTCCGGTGCCGCCGGAGTAGACCGAGCCCTCGGGGTCGGCGCCGATGATCTTCACGTGCCCCTCGGAGATCTCCTTGAGGTAGCGGCCGGTACCGGTGATCGTGCCGCCGGTACCGATGCCCGCGACGAGGTGGGTGATCTCGCCCTCGGTCTGGGCCCAGATCTCGGAGCCGGTGCTCTCGTAGTGCGCCCGCGGTCCGTTGAGGTTGAAGAACTGGTTCGGCTGCCATGCCCCGTCGATCTCCTCGGTGAGGCGGTCGCTCACGGAGTAGTAGCTGTCGGGGTGGTCGGGTGGTACGGAGCTCGGGACGATCTGCACCTGCGCGCCGTATGCGCGCAGCACGTCGATCTTGTCCTTGCCGACCTTGTCGGGGCAGACGAAGATGCAACGGTAACCACGCTCTTGGGCGACCAGCGCGAGACCGACCCCGGTGTTCCCGGAGGTCGGCTCCACGATGGTGGCGCCGGGTCGCAGCTCCCCGGAGGCCTCCGCCTCGTCGATCAGCTTGCGGGCGATGCGGTCCTTCACGCTGCCACCGGGGTTGAGGTACTCGACCTTCGCCGCGACCAGACCCGATCCGGGCGGGACGACAGAGGAGAGCCTGACGAGCGGGGTGTCACCGATCAGGTCGGTGATGTGGTCTGCGATCTGCATGTGCAGCATCGTGGCACGGATCGGCGGAGCGCGGACACCTGCCCTCCTCCGGAGCACACCCCCACGCACTGCCTCAGGCGTGCGAGCTGCCCTCCTGCTCGAGGAGCTGCCGGTGCTTCTCCCGACGGACTTCCTGCTCCTGCGGGTCCGGCACCGGCAACGAGGCGATCAGTCGCTGGGTGTAGGGGTCCTGCGGGTCCTCGAGGACCTGCGTCCCGATGCCCTGCTCGACGAGCTCACCGCGGTAGAGCACACCGATGCGGTGCGCGAGCATGTCGACGACCGCCAGGTCATGGCTGATGAAGAGGCAGGCGAAGCCGAACTGGGCCTGCAGCTCCTTGAACAACTCGAGCACCCTCGCCTGCACGGAGACGTCCAGCGCACTGGTCGGCTCGTCGGCGACGAGCAACCTGGGGTCCAGCGCGAGGGCCCTGGCCAGGCTGGCGCGCTGGCGCTGCCCGCCAGACAGCTCGTGCGGGTAGCGGTCGGCGTGGGCGCGGGTGAGCTGCACGGCCTCCAACAGCTCCGCCACACGCGCGCGCCGCTCGGAGGACTTCTGGTCGCTGCGGTGGACCGCGAGGGGCTCGGCGACACATTCCCCCACCGTGAGGTGGGGGTTGAACGACGCCGCCGGGTCCTGGAAGACGAAGCCGATCTGCTCCCGCAACGGCATGAAGGCCCGCTCACGGAAGTTCAGCATCTCGTGGTCGAGGACGCTCAGCGACCCCCCGGAGATCCGGTTCAGCCCGGCGATGGCCCGACCGATGGTCGTCTTGCCGGACCCGGACTCCCCCACGAGTCCGAGCACCTCACCCTGGTGGATCTCGAAGGAGACACCGTCGACCGCGCGGAAGGCCTTCTGTCCCAGTCGCCCCGGGTACTCGATCACCAGATCCTTGGCCCGCACCACGATCGGCTCGCGCAGCTGGGCGGCCAGCTCGTCCTCGGTCAGGGAGGCCGACACCGAATGGCGTCCCAGGTGCGGGACCGCCGCCAGCAGCTCCTGGGTGTACTCCTCGCGGGGGTTGGCGAAGAGCTCCTGCGCAGGCGCCTCCTCGACCAGCTCTCCCCGGTACATGACGGCAACCCGGTCGGCGAGGTCGGCCACCACCCCCATGTTGTGGGTGATCAGGACGATGGACGAGCCGAAGCGGTCCCTCAGGTCGCGCAGCAGCTCGAGGATCTCCGCCTGCACCGTGACGTCCAGCGCGGTCGTCGGCTCGTCAGCGATGATCAGGCCGGGGTTGAGGGCCAGCGCCATGGCGATCATGATGCGCTGCTTCTGCCCGCCGGAGAACTGGTGCGGGTAGTAGTCGATGCGGTTCTGGGCGTCGGGGATCCCGACGTCCGTCAGCGCCTTGATCGTCCGGTCGCGCGCCTGCTGCTTGCTCAGCGTGCGATCGTGCGCCCGCAGTCCCTCGATGATCTGCCAGCCGATCTTGTACACCGGGTTCAGCGCTGTCGACGGCTCCTGGAAGATCATCGCGACATCCGTGCCGCGCAGCCGTCGCATCTCCTGCCGGGAGATGCTCAGCACGTCATGCCGGCCCACGAGGACCGCGCCCTCGCTGGTGGCTGTCTCGGCGAGCAGTCCGAGCACGCTGCGCGCTGTCACCGTCTTGCCCGAGCCCGACTCGCCGACGATCGCCAGCACCTCGCCGGGGGCCACGTCGAGGCTGACGTCCTTGACCGCCTCGACCGGCCCCTGGTCGGTCGCGAAGGTGACCTGCAGGTTCTCGATGCGCAGCACCGGCTCGTCGGTGCCCGTGCTCGCAGGTGTGGTGGCGCTCATGCGGTGACCTTCTCGGACGGCTCGGTCTTCTTGCGGATCTTGGCACGCCGGCGGCCACGCAGACGCGGGTCGTTCAGGTCGTTCATGCTCTCGCCGACGAGGGTCACCCCGAGGACGGTCCAGACGATGGCCAGGCCGGGGAAGACACCGGTCCACCAGATCCCACTCGTCGTGTCGGACAGTGCCTTGTTCAGGTCGTATCCCCACTCGGAGGCGGCAGTGGGCTCGATGCCGAAGCCGAGGAAGCCCAGACCGGCAAGCGTGAGGATCGCCTCCGACGAGTTCAGGGTGAAGATCAGCGGGAGGGTCCGGGTGGCGTTGCGGTAGATGTGACGGAACATCACCCGTGGGGCCGGGGTCCCGATCACCCTCGCCGCGTCGACGAAGGCCTCCCCCTTCAGTCGGGTGGTCTCGGCTCGGATCACCCGGAAGTACTGCGGGATGAACACGACGGTGATCGAGCCGGCCGCCGCGAAGATGCCTCCCCAGCGGCTGGACTGGCCGCCGCTGATCGTGATCGCCAGAACGATCGCCAGCAACAGGGACGGGAGCGCGTAGATCGCGTCCGCCACGACGACGAGCACGCGGTCGACCCAGCCGCCGACGTACCCGGACACCAACCCCAGGGCCACCCCGATGAAGATCGAGAGGACCACCGCCACGACGATCACCTCGACTGCGGTCTGGGCGCCCCAGATGGTCCGGGAAAGCACGTCGTACCCGCCCACGGTCGTCCCCCATGGGTGTTCCGCAGAGGGTGGCTGCTGGGCGCCGAAGGCCCGGCCGTCCTCCTTCATCTGGGAGAAGCCGTAGGGCGCGATCAGCGGCGCGAAGAGGGCACAGACCAGGGTCACGATGCTCATGACCAGACCGGCGACGAGCATGCCCCGCTGCAGGCCGACGCTCTTCTTCAGGTGGGAGAGAATGGGCAGACGCCACAGCAGCGGCGGTCGCGAGGGTGCGGTGGTGGGTGCACTCACGATCAGTACCTCACTCTCGGGTCGATCAGCGCCGCCAGGACGTCGACGATGAAGTTGGTCACGGCGACGATGACCGCGAGCATGACCACGATGCCCTGGACGGCCACGAAGTCACGGGCCTGCAGGTACTCCGCCAGCTTGAAGCCCAGCCCCTGCCACCCGAAGGTCGTCTCGGTCAGGATCGCCCCGCCCAGCATGAGCGCGATCTGCATGCCCATGACGGTGATGATCGGCACCAGCGCCGGGCGGTAGGCGTGCTTGGTCACCAGACGACGCTCGCTGACACCCCGCGATCGGCCGGACTCGATGTAGTCCTGCCCGAGGGTGCCGATCATGTTGGTGCGGACCAGCCGCAGGAAGACACCGCCGACGAGCAGCCCCAGGGCGATCGCCGGCAGGACTGCGTGGGTGAGCACGTCCGTGACGATGTCGAGGTTGCCCAGTCGGAGTGCGTCGATGATGTAGATGTGCGTGGGCGCGGACACGCCCTGCAGGATCAGCTGGTTGCTGGATGTGACCCGTCCGGAGACGGGCAGCCAGTCCAGCCACACCGAGAACACCAACTTGAGCAGCAGCCCGGCGAAGAAGACCGGGGTGGCGTAGCCGAGGATCGCCAGGACGCGCAGCCCGGCGTCCGTGCCGTGGTCACGACGGTAGGCGGCGAGCATCCCCAGAGGGATCCCGAGCACGAAGGCCACGATCAGTGCGTAGAAGACCAGCTCGAGCGTCGCCGTGCCGTACCGGGTCAGCAACTCGGTGACCTGGATGTTGTCACTGATCGTCGTGCCGAAGTCACCGCGCAGGATGCCGCCCAGGTAGTCGAGGTACTGGACGACGACCGGCCGGTCGTAGCCGGCCTCGTGGATGCGCTCGGCCAGCTGTTCCGGAGGGAGCCGCCCGCCGACCGAGGCCGTGATCGGGTCACCGGTCAGCCGCATCAGGATGAAGACGGTCGTGGTCAGGATGAACACCGTGGGGATGATCAGCAGGGCGCGGATCACGATGTACGTGCCGAGACCGATACCGGATTTCTTGGCCTTCGTCCCGCCGGTCGGCGGCGAGGGCTCACCCCGGGTCTCGACCTCGATGGATGCTGAAGTCATACCTGCCTATTCGGTGCGCTGGGTTCGGTCCGGGTCCACGGCACACGGGTGGGACGTGGACGAGCGAAGGGAGACGCCGACCGCCCCGGTGGCACTGCACGGTGCCACCGGGGCGGGGCAACGACCTACTTCTCGATGGTGGACATGTGCAACTTGAAGGACGGGTCGAGGATGATGCCCTTGACGTCCTTGCCCGCCACCGCAACCTGGGCACCCTGGAGGAACGGCAGGGTGGGTAGCTGTTCCGCCACCTTCGTCTGCAGCTCACCGAGCAGCTTGTTGCGCTTGGCCTCGTCGGGCTCCGAACGCTGCTCCTTGATCAACGAGTTGATCTCCTGGTCGTTGAAGTGCTGGGCGAGGAAGCTACCCGGGTTGAGGAAGAACGGCGTGAGGAAGTTGTCCGCGTCCGAGTAGTCGGGGTACCAGCCCAGCTGGTACACGGGGTACTCGTCATTGGTCCGGTCCTTGCCGTACTGGACCCACTCGGTCGACTGCAGGTCGACCTTGAACAGGTCGGTCCCCTCCAGCTGCGACTTGATCATCGCGTACTCCTCACCCGAGGACGAGCCGTAGTGGTCGGTGTTGTACTGCAGGTGAATCGTCACCGGGGTCTCGACCCCGGCATCCTTCAGGCGCTCTGCGGCACGCTCTGCGTCCGGACCGCCCTCACCGTCGCCGTACATCTTCTTCAACGGTTGGGTCTGCCCCTCGAAACCCTCCGGCACGAATGAGTACACCGGCTCGAAGGTGCCCTTGTAGACCTGCTTCGCAAGAGCCTCGCGGTCGAGCGAGTCGGCCATGGCCTGTCGCACGGCCAGGGCCTTCTGCGGGTCCGGGTCCTCGGTCTTCTTGCCGAACGGCATGGTGTTGAAGTTGTAGACCATGTACCGCAGCTCGCCGCCGGGACCCTTGTGGATCTTCACGTCGTCGTTCTTCGACAGGTCCTCGATGTCCGTGGGACCGAGGGTGCGGTAGGCCATGTCGATGTTGCCATTGCCGATGTCCAGCTTGAGGTTGTTCGCGTCCGAGTAGTACTTGACGTTGACGGTCTTGGTCTTCGCGGCCGGGAGGATGCCGTCGTAGTCGTCGAAGGCCTTGTAGGACACGAGGCTGTTCTTGTCGTAACTGTCGATCTGGTACGGCCCGGCGAAGGGGTTGGCGTCCACGATGTCGTTGTCCGACATGACCTCGGTCGGGGAGAAGACCTCCTCGTCGACGATGGGCGCCACCACGGATGTGAGCACTCCCGGCCAAGTCTGGTCGTAGGCGCCCTTCAGGTGGAAGACGACGGTCTGGTCGTCAGGCGCAGTCGTCTTGTTCAGGTTGCCCAGCAGCGAGGACGGCCCTTCGGGGTCGGCGATCTCGGTCTGCCGGTCGAAGGTGAACTTCACGTCCGAGGAGGTCAGGTCGTGACCGTTGGCGAAGGTCAGCCCCTCCTTCAGCTTGACGGTGAATTCCTTCGGCGAGGTGAACTCGGCGGAGGCGGCGATGTCCGGCTCGGGCACGGCCTCACCGGGTGCGGAGTTCATCAGGAAGGGGTACACCTGCTGCATCACGGCCGAGGAACCGTTGTCATAGGCCCCCGCGGGGTCCAGTGAGACGACCTTGTCGGTCGTGCCGATCGTGAGGGTGCCACCCGAGTCGCCGTCACCACCCGAGTCGCCATCGCCGCTCGTCGAGGAGGTGGTGCAGGCACTGATCGTCATGGCCGAGGCCGCGACTGTCGCCGCGGCAATGCGCCACGTACGTGAGGACATGGTGAACCTTTCTCTTCACTCCCTGACGGTGAGTGCGCCGTTGCGCCCGGTGCCGGAAAGGGCACCCGTCCGTCAGCGGGGCTGACCCTACCCCCGGAGCGGGGCCGATGTGGGAGAAGTCACCAAGGAATGATCAAGGTGTTATCTCGAGATGCCCCCGGCGGGGCTCGAACCCCCACCGAAGGCGCCTCTTGGTCTGATGGAACACCGCCCGTCTTCCGGACGGTGGACGCGATGGACTGCATGGTGATGGGCATGCCAGGACGAACGCGAAGGTGGACCGACCACGAGCTCGAGGCGGCCGTGTCCGCGTCGACTTCCTTGGCACGCTCCTACCGACTGAAGGTCCGGCTGATCCGCGAAGGGGTCTTCGACTGGAGCTGCAACACGTGCGGCGGGACGGAGTGGCTGGGCCAGCCCATCCCGCTCGAGCTCGAACGCCGGGATGGGAACCCCGGCAACGATCTGCTCGAGAGCCTGGAGCTACTCTGTCCCAACTGCCATGCTCGGACTCCGACGTATCGCAGTCGCAACCGCAAGCGGGCGTAGGCCAACTGGCGAGCCGGGGAACTTAAAATTCCTGTCGAACGTGTGGGTTCGAATCCCACCGCCCGCACCACGGTCCTTCCAGGATCTCGGCGCCGCGGACTACGCCACAGGCTGCAAGAGCCTGAGCAGTTGCGCACAATGCATCCGACGGGGCGTCAGCAGTTCAGCCGGTCGACTGCTGGTCCTCGGCCTCCGGCTCGTCCGGCACGACGATCGACAATGCGATGCCGTCGAGGATGTCCCGCTCGGATGTCGTGACGACCAGGTCGGGACCGTTTGCTCCACGAACTCGATCGAGGAGCTCGTACCAGATGAGCGCCCCGGCGCCGATGACGTCGACGCGGCCGGGGTGCATGAAGGGTTGTGCCGCGCGCTCGGCCCGGGTGCTGAGGATGAGGCGCTCGCAGGCTTCCATGTACTGCTCGACCGAGAGTTCGGCCAGATGGATGGCAGCCGGGTCGTAGGCGCTCAGGCCGAGCGCCTGCGCGGTGACGGTGGTGACCGATCCGGCCAGTCCGATGACGGTGTTGACTCCGCCGAATCCCACGGCGGCCTCGGCCTGATCAAGTGCCTCGGCGATGTCGAAACGCGCTGCGTCGATGACTTCCTGGGTCGGCGGGTCGGTGCGATGGTGACGCTCGGTCAGACGCACGCTCCCGATGTCCAGCGAGGTGCCCGCGACGACGTCCCGGGTCCCGCGCACGACCTCGGTGGAGCCCCCGCCGATGTCCACCACGAGGTAGGGCCCCTCGAAACCCTCGTCGGCCAGGGCGCCGGTCGCACCGATGAAGCCCAGCCGGGCCTCGTCCTCTCCGAGGATGACCTCGGGCGTGACGTCCAGCTCGCCGAACGCCTTTCGCACGCCGAGCACGAAGTCCTCGGAGTTGGTCGCGTCGCGGGTGGCCGACGTCGCGACGAGGCGTACGTTGCCCGCAGGAACCTGCTCGTGACGGCACTGTTCTGCGTACTCGCGGCACATGTCGAGGGTTCGGCCCAATGCCTGGTCATCCAGCCGGCCGGTGGTGTCGACGCCCTGACCGAGGCGGACGACCTCGACCCGACGGGCCACGTCGGTCAGGACATTCCGCTCCGTGTCGTGGTCGGCGATCAGCAGGCGGATCGAATTGGTCCCACAGTCGATTGCTGCGACTCTCATCAGTCGCTCCCTTCGTCCGTGCTGATGCACGGGCTGGCGCGCCACCACTCGGGCAGCAGGTCAAGTGCCTCGTCGCCGAGGGGGTTGATCCCGGGACCGGCAGCCAAAGAGTGTGCCACGAGAACATGCAGACACTTCACACGCGTGGGCATTCCGCCGGCGGAGACCCCGTCGATCTCGGGCACCTCACCGAGTTCGGCCCGACGTGCCAGGTAGTCCTCGTGGGCGGCGCGGTGGCGCGCGGCCAAGCCCTCGTCCTCGAGCAGTCGCTGTGACATCTGTGCCATGAGCCCGGAGGACTCGAGCGTCGAGATCGCCCCCGTCAACCGCGGGCACGTGGCATAGAAACTCGTGGGGAAAGGAGTTCCGCCCGGAAGGCGCGGAGCCGTACGGACCACGGTCGGCCCCCCGCACGGACACCGGTGGGCGATGTCGACGGCACTGCGTGCCGGACGCCCGAGCTGCTCGTGGATGGTCTTCAGGTCCTCGGGGAGGACCCGCGCGAGGTCATTGCCCTGCTCGTCGCTCGTCACTTGTCGTTCTCCGCCCTGTCGGCCGTGCTCGCCGAGTCGGCCATCTTCTCGTACCAGGGCTGGGTGTCGGACGACTGCACCGTCCCGGTCTCGGGGTCGATGTCCGCGATCGGCTTCTCGGGATCGACCACGGTGTAGGTCCGCTCGCCGGGGCGCACGAACTTCAGCCGCTTGCGGGCCTGGGCCTCGACGTACGCGTCCGTCTGCCACAGATCGCGTTCACGTTGCAGCTCGTCGACGTGGGCCTCCTGTGCCGCGACCTGCGAGTGCAGCTCGTCGAGACGTTGCTGCTGGTCGTACCAGGACTTACCCGTGGGCACGAGCATGAGGGCCAGCAGGGTCATCAACGACCCGAGGACCACCCATCGTCGGGTGGTCATCACCGGCCCACTGCGGGGCTCCCTGCGGGTGGGCCCGGAGCCGGAGCCACCGATGGGTCCACGAGCGGGGTACCGGCGCGGACTGGTGCGCGCCGGGGGTCGCCGCGTCGCGCTCTGCACACCGACGCGTGCAGAGCGGCGACGAGGAGTCCCGGCCATCATCAGCTGGGTCAGCCCACGAAGCGCGGGAAGGCACCCGCGCCTGCGTAGACGGCTGCGTCGTCGAGCTCCTCCTCGATGCGCAGCAGCTGGTTGTACTTCGCGACGCGCTCGGATCGAGCGGGGGCACCGGTCTTGATCTGGCCACAGTTGGTGGCGACGGCCAGGTCCGCGATCGTCACGTCCTCGGTCTCGCCGGAGCGATGACTCATCATCGAGCGAAATCCGTTGCGGTGGGCCAGGTCGACGGCGTCCATCGTCTCCGTGAGCGAGCCGATCTGGTTGACCTTGACGAGGAGCGCGTTGGCGGAGGACTCCGTGATGCCTCGCTGCAGCCGCTCGGGGTTGGTGACGAAGAGGTCGTCCCCGACCAGCTGGACGCGGTCACGCAACTGGGCGGTCAGCTCCTGCCACCCGTCCCAGTCGTCCTCGTTGAGCGGGTCCTCGATGGACACCAGCGGGTAGGCGTCGACGAGCTCGCCGTAGTAGTCGGCCATCTGCCGCGCGGTGCGCTGCTCCCCCTCGAACGTGTAGGTCCCGTCCGAGAAGAACTCGCTGGCCGCCACGTCGAGCGCGAGCGCGACCTGCGTGCCCGGGGTGTACCCGGCCGCCCGGATGGCGTCGATGATCAGGTCGAGCGCCTCGCGGTTGCTGCCGAGGTCGGGCGCGAAGCCGCCCTCGTCACCCAGACCGGTCGAGAGGCCCTTGTCCTTCAGCACGGCCTTGAGCGCGTGGTAGACCTCGGTACCCCAGCGCAGCGCCTCTCGGAAGGACGGGGCGCCGATCGGCGCGATCATGAACTCCTGGATGTCGACATTGGAGTCGGCGTGGGAGCCACCGTTGAGGATGTTCATCATCGGCACGGGCAGCACGTGGGCGTTGGGACCACCGACGTAGCGGAAGAGCGGGAGTCCCGCGGACTCGGCAGCCGCCTTGGCGACCGCGAGGGAGACACCGAGGATGGCGTTCGCGCCGATGGAGCCCTTGTTGGCGGTCCCGTCGGCCTCGATCATCTCGGCGTCGATGAGGCGCTGCTCGCTCGCCTCGAAACCGATGACCCGCGGCATCAGATCGTCCTCCACGGCCCGCACGGCATCCTCGACGCCCTTGCCCAGGTAGCGGCTCGGGTCACCGTCCCGGCGCTCGACCGCCTCGAAGGCACCGGTGGAGGCACCGCTCGGGACCGCGGCGCGGGCGATGACCCCGTCGTCGAGAGCCACTTCGACCTCGACCGTCGGGTTGCCGCGGGAGTCGAGGATCTCGCGCGCGCCTACTGCCTCAATGCTGGCCACTACCGGCTCCTTGGTGGTGCGTGATGACTGGTCCCCCGAGGGTATCCGCTCATCCGCAGGACCCCGATGAGCGACCCACCGCAGCCCGCTCGCGCTCCCAGCGCGGGTGGGCGGCTACGTGCCGGCGCGCCACCGGCGAAGCCTGCGCCGCGCCCCGTCCCTGATGGCTGCACCGGGCGGTCGTTGCTTGTAGCGGATCTCGTCGACCTGCCTCTGCAGGGAGCGCTGTGCCGTCGCCGCAGCCTCGGTGCTCTTGGCCAGTTCCTGCTCCAGGTGTCGACCCTCGTCCCTGAGCCGTTGACCATCCTTGCGGAGGCGCTCGACCTCCTGGGTCAGCTGACTGTGCTGCACGGCCTGCTCCTTGGCCGTTCGCCGCCGTTCCTGGGCGTGGAGCGCGAGTCGGTTCCTGGTCCGGTTGAGCGCCTCGTGCATGCCGGCGAACACCGCCAACGAGTCCTGATCCGCCGGCGTGCCCCATTCGTATGTCCGGGGTGTCGGCACATCGTCCGTCATCACCTCCCCGGTGCCACGGATACGGGCGGCGATGCCGTCCCACCAGGCGCGCTGGTACCGGATCGACGCCGCGCCCACCTCATCCAGGTGTGCCTTCAGTTCTTCGCGGTCCCGGGAGATCGCACTGACCACCTTGGGGCCGAACAAGCCGTTCCACGCCTCGTACGGGACGGCCAGTGTGCTCATGCCAACGTGCTCCAGGGCGCCGCGCATACGGATCATCGAGTAGTGACTCGTCACGAGCCCGACTGCCGGGACGCCAACCGCGGGGCCGAAGACGAGCGGATGATACCGAGTGGACACTGTGAACTGCGCTCCGGAGGTCACCGAGACGGCCTGCGCGGCGGAGATCATCGGCAACTGGTGCACCCGGTCACTCACCATGAACTCGGCAATGCGTGCATGGCCGAGGCGGTCCCGGTCGTTCGTGTCACCGGGACCGAGCACGCCCATGTGGGGAATCAGGACGATGTCGACATCGCAGGTGGACACGATGTGGTCCAGAGCCGCTGCCACCTCGTAGTAGTAATCTCTGGGCGGCAACTCGGTTGCTCCGGGATGGTATGTAAAGCTCCCCACGACAAAGGAGCGCGGCAGCGTGATCTTCGTCTCGGGCACGCTCGAAGCCGCCATCTGTGGGATGAGCAGGGCGTCGTCGAAGGTGAGCACGACCTTGTCGGGCTCCGCGCAGATCCCCTCCATCAGTTGGGCAGACGATCGTTCCCGGACACCGAACACCACAGAGTAGTCAGCGATTTCCCGGACGATCTCCCGGTCATCCTTCGACAGCTGCGGGCCGACGGATTGACTGGAGACGAAGAGTGGGACGTCGAAGAACTCAGCGATTCGAGTCAGGGCCAAACGCTCGAACAGGTGATGCTCACCGGTGGAGTTGAGGTTTCCACCCCCGGCGATGACCAGCGCGTCGGCTCGGCGTACCGCGTCGACGGCCGGCGCCATGGCCTTGGGAACCGTTGCCTCACCCGAGAGCGCGGACTCGAGCGTGGACAGCAGTGTGATCTTCTTGGGCCGGGGGACGTTACGGAAGCCGAGCCTCCTGATGGTGTCCACCTGGTAGTACTCGGCCGACAGCTCCGGGTCGCCGGCGACGAGGGTGATGTCGGCGCCGTGTCGCTTCAGCTGGTCGATGGCGGCCTCCGTCATGGCCTCGTCTCCCAGATGGTATTGCCCGGCCCAACTGACATCGCCGATGACGACGACCTTCATTGACTCCCCTGACGTCAGGACACTCGTTGACTGATTCGTTGGGAGCCTAACCCCCGGCCTCGGCGAGCAGGTCGACCAGGGGTCGCCGGTGCACGCCCGCGTGGAAGTTGTCCGGGGCCAGCCACGCGTCGTGCGCCGCCCGGATCCGCGGCCAGTCGTCGACGACCATGGCGAACCACGCGGTGTCGCGGGACCTCCCCTTCGTCACGACGTGCCTGCGGAAGGTGCCCTCGTAGGTGAAGCCCAGTCGCTCGGCGGCCCTGCGGGACGGCGCGTTGAGGGCGTCGCACTTCCACTCGCAGCGGCGGTAACCGAGGTCGAAGACGTGCCGGGCCAGCAGGGACATCGCCTCGGTCGCCGCAGTGGTGCGCTGCAGGCGCGGCCCGAGCAGGACGCTGCCGATCTCGACGCAGCCGTTGACCGGGTCGATCCGCATCAGGGAGAGGATCCCGCAGGCCACGCCATCGTCATCACGGACGACCACCTCGACGGTGTCGGCGTCCAGACGCCCGGCGACGTACTGCGCGAAGGGGGCCACCCGGGTGACGGGCTCCTGACCCAGCCAGGTCCACAGGGAGGCGTTGTGCTGACCGCCGACCTCGGTGAAGAGCTCGTCGGCGTGCGCACTCGTCAGCGGCTCGAGGGTGCAGTGGTCGCCGGTGATCGTGCCCGTCTCCGGGCGGGGCGGTGGGCCCCATCCGGGCACTGCGGGGCCGATCTGCTGATCGTGCTCGTTCGTGCGCGTCTCGTCCCGGCAGGAGGCCGGCAGCACGGTCTGACCGATGGGCCGACGCGGACCATGAGGACCTCGCCCGGGATGTCCAGCTCGGCGGTCCACCCCAGCCCGTCGAGGTAGAAGCGACGCGTGGCCGACAGGTCCGCGACGGCGAGGGTGACGACGCTGATCCCTTGGCCCATGGTTCGCCTCCTCAGGTCCCGCTGTTGCGGGCCGCCTTCTCCTGCGCCTTGATCGTCTGCCACTGCGCCTCGATCTCCTCGAGGGTCTCGGCGCTCGCGTTCCCGAAGACGTGCGGGTTGCGGCGCACGAGCTTGTCGACCAGCGCAGCCGCCACGTCGTCGACGTCGAAGGGCTGCTGCGTGTGGTCGGCGGCCACCCGGGCGTGGAAGAGCACCTGGAAGAGCAGGTCGCCCAGCTCGTCGGTCAGGTCCTCGCGGACCCTCGCGTCCCCGGGATCGGCGATCACGGCCTCGAGCGCCTCATGGACCTCCTGCGCCTCCTCCAGGACGAAGGGGGCCAGGCTCGCGTGGTCCTGCGCCGCCACCCAGGCGCACCCTCCGGGTGCACGCAGTCGGTCCATGACCGCGACGGCGTCGAGGAGTCGACCGCCGTCGACGTCCCAGGACCCGACGAGGACCTCGACCTCGGGCCCCTCGTCGAGGCGGGAGACCTCGGTGGCGATCGCGTCGCTCAGCCCGGGGTCGCCGTCGGCAGAGCCCAGCCAGATCGTCTCCTGCTGGCCGGCCAACTCCACGAGCACGCGCGCCCGCTCGGTCACTCGCTCGTGGCCGATCGGCGTCACCGCGATCCCGTCGTCAGCGAGGGCGAGGGGAAGGTCTTCCTCGACGTCCGCTGCCAGGACCAGGTCGGCGGCGTCGAGTGCACGCCAGGCATCCCGGCTGAGGAGCCCCGCCGGTACCCGCGGACTCGATGCCAGGAGGATCAGGTGCGGCACCGTCAGGGCATCTCCGGGGCCGTGGTCGGCGTCTTCAACCAGTTGGGGCTCTGGCTGTCCGGACGGTAGCGCGGGCTGATGGTGACGTCCAGATCCTGCACCTGCTGGGCCACCTGCTGCTGCTGCTTCTGGCTCAGCTGTGAGTAGACGGTGTTCGCTCGGAAGAAGTCCACCGTCGTCTCGGAGGGCGAGAGGACGGCGTCGCCCAGCTGCTTCTTGATCGTCGCGCCGGACGGGACGGCGATGCCGTGCTCCTGGCCGAAGGCGATCAACGTCGGCACCTGGATGAGGCTGCCGATCAGCTGGTCCGGACCCACCTCCTGCGGCGGCTGCCCGGAGGTCTGGGCCTGCGCGGCGACGACCTGCCCGACCTCGCGGCTGCTCTGCTGTGCCTGGCCGACCGTGATCTCGTGGCCCTCGACGATCGCGGCGGTCGCGGTCGAGCCGGTGTCCTCCTCCTGGCCCTCGTCGGCGCCGCAGGCCGCGAGGGCCAGGGATCCACCGAGCACGAGTGCTGCGATCCGGACGGAACGTCGTTGTCTGCTGCCGGGCACGGGCTGTCCTTTCATCACGTCCTCAGCGGGAGCGCGAGGTGTCGCGGGGCGGGTTCGCCCCAGTGTCCACGATGACATTGTCGAGCATGACCTGATCGACCAGGTCGGTGGCCCACTGCAGCACCTCGGTGTCGCGAAGGGGGCTACCCCCGATCCGCGCCGTCATCGGCTTCGGGACGAGCACCGTCTGGGTGCCCTCCTTGTAGCTCGACTTCGGGTACAGCCGGGCCAGACGCAGCTGCTGGCTCTCCTTGAGCCGTGCCGGGGCGAAGCGCACGTTCTTGCCCTGCACCACGACGTCGGTCAGGCCCGCGGCCCGCACCACGATGCGCAGTCGCGCGACGGCGACGAGGTTGCGCACCGGCTCCGGCGGCTCGCCGTAGCGGTCGGTGAGCTCCTCCACGATCTCGGTGAGGTCCTCCTCGGTCTCGGCGGCGGCGAGCTTGCGGTAGGCCTCGAGGCGCAACCGCTCCCCCGGCACGTACTCGTGCGGCAGGTGGGCGTCCACCGGCAGCTCGATCTTGACCTCGGCCGGCGCGGCCTCCCCTTCGCCCTTGAAGTCGGCGACGGCCTCGCCGACCATCCGCACGTACAGGTCGAAGCCGACTCCGGCGATGTGGCCGGACTGCTCGCCGCCGAGCAGATTGCCCGCACCGCGGATCTCGAGGTCCTTCATCGCGACCTGCATGCCGGAGCCGAGATCCGTGTTGCTCGCGATCGTGGTCAGCCGGTCGTGCGCGGTCTCGGTCAGCGGCTTGTCCGGCGGGTAGAGAAAGTAGGCGTAGGCGCGCTCGCGGCCACGCCCGACTCGACCTCGCAACTGGTGCAGCTGGCTCAGGCCGAACTTGTCCGCCCGGTCGAGGATGAGCGTGTTCGCATTGGAGATGTCCAGGCCGGTCTCGACGATCGTCGTGCACACGAGGACGTCGAAGCGCCGCTCCCAGAAGTCGAGGACGACCTGCTCCAGTCGGTGCTCGCCCATCTTGCCGTGAGCGGTCTCGACCCGGGCGTCGGGGACGAGCTCGCGGATCCGGGCAGCGGTGCGCTCGATCGTGCTGACGTTGTTGTGCACGAAGAAGACCTGCCCCTCGCGCATGAGCTCGCGGTGGATGGCCGCGGAGACCTGCTTCTCCTCGTAACCACCGACGAAGGTGAGGACCGGGTGGCGCTCCTCCGGCGGGGTCGCGAGCGTCGACATCTCCCGGATACCGGTGACCGCCATCTCGAGGGTGCGCGGGATCGGCGTCGCGGACATGGCCAGGACGTCGACGTTGGTGCGCAGGGCCTTCAGCTGCTCCTTGTGCTCGACACCGAAGCGCTGCTCCTCGTCGATGATGACCATCCCCAGGTCCTTGAACTTCACCTCGTTGCCGAGGATGCGGTGGGTACCGATGACCAGGTCGACGGATCCGTCCTGCAGGCCCGCCAGGACCTCTTTGGCCTCCGCGTCGGTCTGGAACCGGCTGAGCGCCTTGACCGTCACCGGGTAGCCGGCGTACCGCTCGGAGAAGGTGTTGAGGTGCTGCTGGACGAGCAGCGTCGTCGGGACGAGCGCGGCCACCTGCTTGCCGTCCTGGATGGCCTTGAAGGCCGCGCGCACAGCGATCTCGGTTTTGCCGTAGCCGACGTCACCGCAGATGAGCCGGTCCATGGGGAAGGACTTCTCCATGTCGGCCTTGACCTCGTCGATGGTGCTCAGCTGGTCCGGCGTCTCGATGTGCGCGAAGGCGTCCTCGAGCTCGCGCTGCCACGGCGTGTCCGGGCCGAAGGTGTGCCCCGGCGTGGCCATACGAGCGCTGTACAGGCGGATCAGCTCACCCGCGATCTGGCGGACGTGCCGCTTGGCCTTCGACTTCGTCTTCTGCCAGTCGCTGCCCCCCATCTTGTTCAACGCGGGCGCGTCACCGCCGACGTAGCGGGTGACCTGGTCCAGCTGGTCGGACGGCACGAAGAGCCGGTCGCCGGGGTGCCCTCGGCGGGAGGGCGCGTACTCGATGACGAGGTACTCGCGGGTCGCGCCGCCGATGGTGCGCTGGATCATCTCGACGAAGGACCCGACACCGTGCTGCTCGTGGACGACGTGGTCCCCCGGGCGCAGCTGGAGCGGGTCGACCTGCTTGCGCCGACGCGAGGGCATCCGGCGCATGTCGCGGGTACTGGCGCCGGCTCCGCTCGATCCCAGCAGGTCGGCCTCGGTGAGCACCGCGAGTCGGTGGTCGGCGGCGACGAATCCGGTGCCCAGGCTCGCGCGGGTGACGGTGACGACGCCCTCGGAGAGTTCCGTGAGGTCGTCCTCCTCGCCGACGACCCGCGTGGGGACGTCGGCGCCGCGCAGCACCTCGGCGACGCGGGTGACGAGGCCGGCGCCGTCGGTGGCGATGAGCACCCACCAGCCCGCGGTGGTCCACTCGGCGAGCTGGGCGACCGCGGCCTCGGTGTTGCCCCGGAACGTCGGCGGCTCGGCCGCCGGAACCCGCAGCGCGACGTGGTCGTGGGCGACGCGGTCGTCCATGTCCGCCGCGAGCGCATCCAGCTCCTCGTCCACGGCGAAGGGGGTGATGCTCCACCACGGCAGGCCGAGGTCGAGCGCGTGGTCCCGGGCCTGCGCAAGGGTCCAGTGGGAGGCGGTCCCGAGGACACCCTCCAGGTCGATCGGCACCACGTTGCCGGCGGCCGCGTTGGCCCAGCTGGCCTGCAGGAACTCCTCGCTCGTCGAGACGAGGTCGTGGGCGCGGGCCCGGACCTTCTCGTGGTCGAGGACGAGGACCCCGGCCTCCTTCGGCAGCACGTCGAGCAGGGACTCCATGCCGTCGACGAGGGCCGGCGCGAGTGACTCCATGCCCTCGACGGCGATCCCCTCGGCCACCTTGTGGAGCATGTCGGCGACACCGGGCAGATCCTCGGCGAGCGCCGCGGCCCGCTCCCGGACGGAGTCGGTCAGCAGGACCTCGCGGCACGGCGGGGCCCAGAGGACCTCGGTCGCGTCGAGACTGCGCTGGTCGGCGACCTTGAACCAGCGGATCTCGTCGACGGTGTCGCCGAAGAACTCCACCCGGATCGGGTGCTCCTCCGTCGGTGGGAAGACGTCGAGGATCCCACCGCGCACGGCGAACTCCCCTCGGCGGTCGACGAGGTCGGTGCGCACGTAGGCCGCGTCGGTCAGGGCCTGCGCGATATCGGTCAACGGGCGTTCGTCGCCGACGCGCAGCGTCACCGGCTCGAGGTCGCCGAGCCCCCTGGCGATCGGCTGGAGGACCGCGCGGACGGAGGCGATGACGTAGCCGAGGGGTCCGTGTCCGGCGCCCTGCTCCTGCGGGTGCGACAGGCGGCGCAGCACTGCGAGGCGGCGGCCGACCGTGTCGCTGCGGGGGCTGAGGCGCTCGTGCGGCAGGGTCTCCCAGCTGGGGAAGGTCGCGATGAGGTCGGGGTCGACGAACTCCCCCAGAGCGGTCGACAGGTCGTCGGCCTCGCGCGCGGTCGAGGTGATGATCAGCTGCGGTGCGTCACCGGGGGCGGCACCGCCGATCGTGGCGACCGTCGGCGCGCGCAGTCCCGTCGGCGCGACGATGTCGAGCTGGTCGGTTCCGGCGCGGTGTCGGGGGATGTCGGCGAGTCCGGGCAGGCCGGCGATCGCGCTCAGGAGCGGAGTGAGGGAGGAAGACATGCTGGTGTCGATTCTGCCGCATCCGGCCACGGTGCGTGACCCAGCCCGTGACCTCGCCGCATCAACGGTCGGGTCCGTGGGCCGTCGGCACCAAGGACCGGGGTCACGCCGGTGGCGCGTGCACGACCTGCTGGGCGCCGGTCAGCCCCCTCTCGATGACCAACTCGACCGCGTCGGCGGCGTCGTCGAGCAGGAAGGGCAGTTCCTTGCGCTCGGTGGACGAGAAGTCCTTGAGCACGTAGGCGGCCGCGTCCATCCGGCCCGGTGGGCGGTCGATCCCGACGCGCACCCGCACGTAGTCCTTCGTCCCGAAGGAGGCGGTGATCGAACGCAGACCGTTGTGTCCCCCTTCGCCCCCACCCTGCTTGAGGCGCACCTGGCCGAAGGGGATGTCCAGCTCGTCGTGGATGACGATCGTGCGCTCTGCAGGGACGGAGAAGAAGGTGGCCAGGCCCTTGGTCGCGCCACCGGAGAGGTTCATGTACGAGTGCGGGATACCGATGATCGTGCGGGTACCGGGCATCGGACCCAGACGCACGGACTCGGCGCTGGCACCGGCCTTGTGCGCCCGCAGGCGCGCCCCGGACCGCTGCGCCAGCAGCTCGACGACCATGGCCCCCACGTTGTGGCGGTTGCCCGCGTACTTCGGCCCCGGGTTGCCCAGGCCCACCACCAGCCACGTCTCGTCACTCACGGGGTCACTCTAGGCAATGACGCAGGGCGGGACCCCCGGGTGTGGGGATCCCGCCCTGCGTGACGGTCGGGTGGGTCACTCCTTGTCGGAGGACTCCTCGCCACCCTCGGCCGGGGCCTCGTCGGCGGCGGCCGCAGCCTCGGTCTCCGGCTCGTCGTGCTCGACGCCGGCCTCCTCCTCGGCCTCGGCGAGCTCGGCCTCGAGCGCCTCCTCGGAGATCTGCTGGGTGATGTTGACGACCAGGGTCTCCGGGTCGGAGACGAGGGTGACGCCGGCGGGCATGGTGAGATCGCTCGCGTGGATGAGGGTGCCGACCTGCTCGTCCTCGACGGAGACGACGAGGTTGTCCGGGAGCGTCATCGGGTCGGCCTCGATCTCGAGGGTCTGGGCGTCGAGGGTGACGACGGTCTCCGGAGCCGCCTCGCCCTCGATCTGGACCGGGACCTCGACGACGACCTTCTGGCCCTTCTTGACCATGATGAGGTCGACGTGCTCGATGATCGGCTTGATCGGGTCGCGCTGGATGTCCTTGGCCAGGGCGAGCTGGTCGTCCTCGCCCTCGACAGCGATCGTCAGCAGGGCGTTGGGGTTCTTCAGCGCCTGGAAGGTGTCGTGGAAGGGCAGGGCGAGGTGGATCGGGGCCTCGCCGTGGCCGTAGAGGACGGCGGGGACCTTGTCGGCGCGCCGCAGCTTGCGGGCCGCGCCCTTGCCGAACTCGGTGCGCTTGTCGGTGGCGAGACGGATCTCGTCGTGCTTGGGGGCCATGGGAGAACTCCTTGTGGGGGCGAGTGCCCGCGCAGGGAGCGGGCGTGTGTCGTGGGTGATGGCCTCGACGCGGGACGCGGCGCGGACGGATGTCGACGCGCGGGCGGACCCACGGGGCGGCACCGCGTCGATCACGGACTGCTGCGACCGTGCAGCGTCCCTCGCCGAGGCAACCCGTCGATCCTAGTGGACCCGAACAGGGTCGGCCAAACCCGTCCCGACACCGTCCGGGACGTCCCCGTCGCCGACGGGCAGCGCGACCTGCGCTGCGGTGTCGACGTCGTCGGCGGGCAGCGACCGGGTCACCCCGGCCGCGTCACCCAGCTTGACCATGACGACGCCGGCGAGGATCGCCACACCACCGAGCACCTGGCCGATCCCCAGGGCCTCGCCGACGAGCACCCACGCGAAGCCGATGGCGATGAGCACCTCACTCAGGCCGACGAAGGAGGCCACCGTCGAGCCGAGGATGCGCGTGGCCGCGATGCCCGAGGCGTAGGCGATGGCACCGGCCACGAGGGCCAGTTCGAGGACCGCGACCCACCAGGGCAGGGCCCACCCGGCAAGGGTGATGTCCGCCGTGTTGGTCGCCCAGGGGAGCAGCCCGACGGCGGCGGCACCGACGAGGCTCGCCGCGCCCACGGCCAGCCCCCCACCGGCGAGAGCGATCGGTGGCAGCGGATGCTCGCCCTCGTGCGCCGCGACCAGGAAGAAGACGACGAGACCGACGGCGGCCAGCACGCCCCACAGGACGCCGACGAGGTCGACCTCGGCGCCGGAGATCACGTCGAGGACGAGCACGAGCCCGACGATCGCGGCACCGACTCCCGCGGACGTCAGGCGGTTCGGCCGACGACCGTGGCGCGCCCACATCCACCCCACGATGAGCACGGGCGCGAGGTACTCGAGGAGGAGCGCGACACCCACGGAGAGGTGGTCGACCGCCATGAAGTACGCGAACTGGCAGGCCGCGACGGCCACGAAACCGTAGGTGATGACCGGCACGAGGTTGCTGCGGAAGAGGTGCCACCGTCCGCGCATCGCGACGGCCGTCGGGCCCGCAAGCAGGAGCGCGGCCCCGACGATCCGCAGGGTCACGACCGCTCCGGGGCTCCAGCCCTGCACCATCAGCGCCGAGCCGAAGGTCCCCGACGAGCCGAAGGTCGCCGCCGACAGGAGTGCGACCAGCAGACCGAGCAGGAAGGGCGTCTGCCGTGAGGCGGACGAGGTGGGTGACACGAGCGGTCCTTGCGTCATGGGTGAAGTAGGGTATTACCCATGACGCTAGACCTGTGGAGCATCAGGAGTCAACATGACTTTCGCTCATGACACGGACGTCGCGCTGCGAACCGCCGCGGCGCTGGTCAACACGGCCCGCACCGCCCACGGGGACACCCTGACCACGACGGACGGGCTGCGGGACTTCTACACGCAGTGGGGGTGGACCGGCCGGGTCACGGGGGACGCGCACGAGCTGGACCAGGTCCGCGAGCTGCGGCCACGGCTGCGCGCGGCCTGGGCGGCCACGTCCGACGAGGGGCTCGCCACGCTCGTCAACACGCTGCTGCGCGAGGGCCGCGCGCTCCCCCAGGTCGTCACCCACGACGACTACGGCTGGCACATCCACGCCACGCCCTCGGACGCGCCGCTCGCGCAACGCATGCAGGTCGAGGCAGCGATGGCCCTCGTCGACGTCGTCCGGGTCGGGGAACGCTCCCGCTTGCGGGTCTGCGCCGCCGACGACTGCGACAACGTCCTGGTCGACCTCTCCCGCAACCGCTCCCGGCGCTACTGCGAGGACGGCTGCGGCAACCGGCTCGCCGCCGCGGCCTACCGCTCCCGGCGCGACGGCTGAGGCGGACCCGGGAGCGGGCGGCGACCCAGGGGTCAGGTGAAGAGGCTGGTGACCGAGCCGTCCTCGAAGACCTCACGGATCGCCCGCGAGACGAGCGGGGCGATCGACAGCTCGGTCAGCCCCTCGAAGCGCTGCCCGTCGACGAGCGGAAGGGTGTCGGTGACGATGATCTCCTCGGCCGCGCAGGCCTGCAGCCGCTCGACGGCCGGACCGGACAGGATCGCGTGGGTCGCGGCGATGATCACCCCGGCAGCGCCGTCGGCCAGGAGGGCGTCAGCGGCCTTGGTGATCGTGCCCGCGGTGTCGATCATGTCGTCGACGAGCACGCACCACCGGCCCTCGACCTCACCGACGACGCGGTTGGCGACGCTCTCGTTCGGGCGGTCGATGTTGCGGGTCTTGTGGATGAAGGCCAGCGGCACCCCACCGAGCTTGCGCGACCACTGCTCGGCGACCTTGATGCGCCCGGCATCCGGGGAGACCACGGCGAGCTCGCGGTCGCCGTACTTCTCCTGGACGTACCTGGCCAGGATCGGACGGGCCATGAGGTGGTCGACCGGACCGTCGAAGAAGCCCTGGATCTGGTCGGTGTGCAGATCGACCGTGATCAGCCGGTCGGCACCTGCGGTCTTGAACATGTCCGCCATCAGGCGTGCGGAGATCGGCTCGCGACCGCGGTGCTTCTTGTCCTGGCGGGCGTACCCGTAGAAGGGCATGACCACGGTGACCCGTTTGGCACTGGCGCGCTTGAGGGCATCGACCATGAGCAGCTGCTCCATGATCGCCTCGTTGATGGGCGTGGAGTGGCTCTGCAGGACGAAGGCGTCACACCCGCGCACCGACTCCTCGTAGCGCACGTAGATCTCGCCGTTGGCGAAGTCGTACGCGCTGGTGGGCACCAGGTCGATGTCCAGCTCCGCGGCAACGGCGTCCGCCAGTGCCGGGTGGGTTCGTCCGGTGAAGACCATGAGGTTCTTCTCCGGGGTCTTGTGGATGCCGGTCACTGGGGGTCCTCGCTGCTGTCGGGGGTGGGTTCGGGCGAAGGGGGCTGGGCTGCGGCATGCGCAGCGGCTGCAGTGGGGGTGTCGCGCCGCTGCGTGGCGACCCACCCGTCGATGGTGCGCTGACGGCCACGAGCCACACCGAGTTGGCCGGGCCCGACCGTGTCGGTGATGGCTGATCCGGCGGCGACGTAGGCACCGTCGGCGATCTCGACCGGGGCGACGAGGACGCAGTTCGACCCGACGAAGGAGTGCCGGCCGACGGTCGTGCGGTGCTTGGTGACCCCGTCGTAGTTCGCGAAGATCGTACCGGCGCCGATGTTGGCCCCCGCCTTGATCTCCGCGTCACCCGCGTAGGTCAGGTGGGGCACCTTCGCGCCTGCGCCGATCGTCGTGTTCTTCGTCTCGACGAAGCCGCCGATCTTCCCCTTCGCGCCCAGGACGGTACCGGGGCGCAGGTACGAGTAGGGGCCGACGGTCGCGCCGGCACCGATGACGGCGAGGCTGCCCTCCGCGCGCTTGACCTCGGCGCCGTCCCCGACCTCGCAGTCGGTGAGGGTGACGTCCGGGCCGACGGTCGCCTCGGCGCCGATGGACGTGGCACCCAGCAGCTGGGTGCCGGGCAGGACCCTCGTGTCCTGACCGATGCTCACGTCCACGTCGATCCAGGTGGTGGCCGGATCGACGATGGTCACCCCGGCGCGCATGTGGCGCTCGCAGGTGCGGCGGTTGAGCTCCTTGCCGAGGCTGGCCAGCTGGACGCGGTCGTTGACGCCCTCGGTCTGGTCGCGGTCGGTCAGGACGTGGGCGCGGACCGTGCCGCCGGCGGCGCGGGCGAGCTGGACGACGTCGGTGAGGTACTTCTCACCCTGGGCGTTGTCGGGGGTCACGTTGGCCAGCTCGCGGCGCAGGACCGCGGCGTCGAAGGCGTAGATCCCGGAGTTGATCTCGGTGATCGCCCGCTCGTCCTCGGTCGCGTCCTTGAACTCCACGATCCGCTCGACGGTGCCGTCCGGGTCGCGCACGATCCGGCCGTAGGACTTGGCATCCGCCAGCACCGAGGTGACGACCGTGACGGCGGCCGACGCCTCGACGTGGACCCGGGTCAGGTCACTGATGGTCTCGGCCGACAGCAGTGGCACGTCACCCATGGTGACCACGACGGTGCCGGTGATGTCGTCGGGCAGGACGGCCAGACCGCACTCGACCGCGCGGCCGGTGCCCTTGACCTCGTCCTGGTCGGCGAGGGTGCACGACTGACCGTCCCGGGAGGCGAACTCCTCGACGAAGGCGGCGACCCGGTCGCGCTGGTGGCGGATGACGACCACGGTCTCCGCGGCCCCGGCGCCCGAGGCCGCGCGCATGGCGTGACCGAGGAGCGGAGCCCCGCCGATGGGATGGAGGACCTTCGGGAGGGTCGACTTCATCCGGGTTCCCTCGCCCGCGGCAAGGATGATGACTGCGTCGGGGCGGACGTCGTTCACGCGATGTTCTCCGGGAGGTCGGGTGTGCGGCTGGACGTCTGGGCCGCGCGGCCACTCTATCCGCCCCCGGGCGGGTGGTGCGCCGCGGGACGTCTGCGGAGAGGATGGGGACGTGATCCTCACCGCTGACCACCTCATCACACCGGCTCGGACCTGTGCCGCGGCGTGGGTACGCGTCGATGGCGACCGCATCCTCGAGGTGGGCGAAGGACGTCCCCCCTCTCCTGCCGACCGCCACCTGCCGGGGACGCTCGTCCCCGGTTTCGTCGACGTGCACTGCCACGGCGGTGGCGGCGCGTCGTTCACCACCGGGGACGCCAGCGATGCCCAGCAGGTCGTCGCCGCGCACCTGCGCCACGGCACGACGAGCCTCGTCGCCAGCCTGGTCACCGACGGGATCGACGAGCTGGAGCGGTCCGTACGCGCCCTCGGCCAGCTCGTCACGGACGGCCAGCTGGCCGGGGTCCACCTCGAGGGCCCGTGGCTGTCCCGCGACTACTGCGGCGCCCACGAGCCGACGCTGTTGCGGCCCCCTTCGCCCGAGGAGGTCGACCGACTGCTGGCGGCCGGTGACGCCGCCGTGACGATGGTGACGATCGCCCCCGAGCTCGACGGTGCGATCGACGCGGTGCGGCGCCTGGTCCGGGCCGGTGTCGTCGTCGGGGTCGGACACACCGACGCGACGTGGGAGCAGGCGCGCGAGGCGATCGACGCCGGAGCCACCGTCGCGACGCACCTGTTCAACCAGATCCGCCCGCTGCACCACCGGCGCCCCGGACCCATTGCCGCCCTGCTGGAGGACGAGCGGGTGTGGGTGGAGCTGGTCTCCGACGGCACCCACGTCCACCCGGCCATGCTGCGACTGGCGCGAACTGGCGCGCCCGAGCGGATCATGCTCGTCACCGACGCGATGGGTGCCGCCGCTGCCGAGGACGGCGACTACCGCCTCGGGCCGATCCACGTGCGGGTGCGTGACGGGATCGCCCGCACACCCACGGGCGCGATCGCCGGGTCGACGTTGACCATGGCGGGGGCGGTGCGGCACAGCGTCGCGAGCGGCTTCACGCTCGAGCAGGCCGTCGACGCCGCCACCCGCGCCCCGGCCGCGGCGCTCGGTCTGGCCGACGTCGGAGAGATCCGGCGCGGAGCCCGGGCTGACTTCGTGGTGCTGGACGGCGATCTCGGGGTCACGCACGTGATGCGCGCCGGCGTCTGGGTGACACGCCACCGGTGATCCCGGCGGCGCGCGCTCACCACTGCTCGAGCACGGCCATGAGCGGTGCGGGCGCCTCCCCGAGCTCCATGGCCTCGACGAAGACCTCGGCGTACCTGGCCTTCCGCCCCGACTGCGCCCCGAGGAATCGTCGAAGCACCGCCTCGGTGGGCCTTCCGCGGTGGGCCGGCATGTGCGCGAGACGACGCAGCGAGCGGCCATCGCCTGCCTGCTCGACCGCCGCCACGGCCCGTCCCGCGCCGAGGGTGCGGATGAGCTCGTCCTCCAGATCGACGACGCAGGCGTGGAAGCCGGTCGCCGCCAGGGCATCGATCTCACGCTCGCCCGTGACGCCGGCTGCCGCGAGCCCAACCCGCAGCTGCTGCTTCTCGCCGATGTCGTAGAGACCGGCGAGGCGGACGTCGAGTCCGCGTGGTCCGTACCTCGTCGCGAAGGCACGGACGTTGCCGATACCGCCCATGGGGACGATCTCGACCCCCTCGCCCGGCAGGTCCCGGCCGAGGCGCCGGGCGAGGGCGTGCAGGGCCACCCGGTCGCTGTTGCCCTCGACGAGGACGACGGCCTGCGGTGCACTCACCGAACCATTGGGCGGCCGTGCCCGGTCACGTGTCAATCGTTCGCCTCCGGCACGCCTGGCCGACGTGGAGCTCGCTGCGCGCGGTCACGGCTGGCTCCCCGGGTAGGAGTCGAACCTACGTCGCTAGTCCTGATTCAAAGTCAGGCGGGCCCTGCCGACAGACCAACCGGGGAACGCCGCCCATCGGCGGCACGGGACAGGGTAGTCCACGCGCGGGCGGCGCCCATCACGGACAATGGGTCCATGACCGATCACGAGGACGTCGAGCGCCCCCGGCGATCACGCATGACCGGCGCGGCCCGTCGCGAGCAGCTCGTGGCCGTGGGGCGGCGGGCCTTCGCCGCGAAGGGGGTGGACGGCACCTCGGTCGAGGAGGTGGCGGCTGCGGCAGAGGTGTCCAAGCCGGTCGTGTACGAGCACTTCGGCGGCAAGGAGGGCCTCTACGCCGTCGTCGTCGACCGTGAGCTGCGGGCCCTGACCGAGGCGGTCACCGCGACCCTGACCGCGGGCGGCACCGACCGCGAGACCCTGGAGCGGGCCGCGCTCGCTCTCCTGGACTACATCGAGGCCTCCCCCGACGGCTTCCGCATCCTCGTGCGTGACGTCTCCGGCACCGCACCGACCGGCACGTACGCGTCGCTGCTCTCCGACGTCGCCGGTCAGGTCTCGCACATCCTGAGGGAGGCCTTCGTCCGCCGCTCGATCGACCCGACGCACGCACCCATGTACGCGCAGATGCTCGTCGGGATGATGTCACTGACCGGTCAGTGGTGGCTCGAGACCCGCACGCCCACCAAGGAGGAGGTCGCCGCGCACGTGGTCAACCTCGCCTGGAACGGGCTCGCCGGGCTCGAGGAACCGCCCCGGCTCCGCAGCCACCGCTGACTCAGACCTGCTGCAGCTCCACCCGGTTGCCCACCGGGTCGTCGGTGTGGAAGCGCCGGAGCCCGGGGATGGACTCGTCCCACCGGACCGGATGGCCGGCGGCGGCCACCCCCTTCGCCACCGCATCGAGGTCATCGACGAGGAAGCACGGGTGCGCCGTGAGTGCCGGGCGGAAGTCCGCCTGCACACCACAGTGCAGCTGCCGGTCACCCGCCTGGAACCACGCACCACCGCGCGCGGCGAGGGCGGACGGCTTGGGGATCTCGGGCATCCCGAGCAGCTGCCCGTAGTACGCGCGCAACTCGTCCTCGCTGCCGGCCGGGCAGGCGATCTGCACGTGGTGCAGCCCGACGACGCTCACGGCGTGTGGCCCACCGCGAAGACCCGACGGAAGGGCAGGAGCACCCCCGCCGGCGTACGCGGGTAGGCCTGCTGGACCTTCTCGGCATAGGTGGCGATGAACTCCTCCCGCTCCTCGGCCTCGTCGAGGACGTCGAGCATCGGCTTCAGGCCCGTGCCGGTCACCCAGTCGAGGACCGGGTTGTCGCTCTCCCCCGCCGGATCGAGGACGTGCGTGTAGGTCGTCTCCCAGGCCTCGACGGCGAGGCCGTGCGCGCTGATGATCTGCAGGTAGGTCGCCGGCTCACCGGCGCCGTACCGGGTACTCGCCGCCTCCAGCTCACCACTGCGCGCGTGTGCGACGGCCGTCTCGCGCATGAGCGCATGCGTCGGGGCGTCGAAGTTGCCCGGCACCTGCATCGCGAACCAGCCGCCGGGGGCGAGCAGGTCGAGCCACCCCTCGATGAGGGGGAGGTGGCGCGGGACCCACTGCAGCGCAGCGTTGGTCACGATGACGTCAGGCGCGGCTCCCGTACCGGAGAGGTCCCACTCGGCCAGGTCGGCTTCGACCCACTCGACACGGCCCTCGGTGTCGAGTCGGCGGGCGGCCGCCAGCATCTCGACACTGTTGTCGACACCCACGACCCGGGCGTCGGGCCAGCGCTGGGCGAGGGAGAGCGTCGTCGGCCCGTGCCCGCAGCCGAGGTCGATGACGAGCCGGGGGTCCTCGGCGTCCACCCGGGCCATCAAGTCCTCGAACGGCCGGGTCCGCTCGCTCGAGAACTGGCCGTACCGACTGGGGTCCCACGTCACTGCCATGTCGCCTCCTCGTTGCTGGTGCCCGAGAGCCTAACCGTCGACACCCCGTCCCCGGTGGCTGAGCGCCGACATACTTCGACGTCAAGATTCACGATGGCAGGTACGGTTTGGGGATGACCAGCCGCCACGACCCCGCCGACGACGTCGACGCCATCGTCGAGGCCTGGCGTCGCGAGCGCCCCGATCTCGACATCGAGCCGCTGCACGTCTTCTCGCGCGTCACCCGGCTGGCGCGCCTGCTGGACCTCGACCGGATGAGCGCCTTCGAGCAGCACTCGCTCGAGGGCTGGGAGTTCGACGTGCTCTCCGCGCTGCGTCGCGCCGGCGACCCGTACCAGCTCTCCCCCGGACGCCTCGTGCAGGAGACGCTCGTGACCTCCGGGACGATGACCAACCGCATCGACCGCCTCGCGACGAAGGGCTGGGTGGCGCGCCTGCCCTCTCCCACCGACCGACGCGGGGTCATCGTGCACCTGACCTCGGACGGCCGGGAGCGCGTCGACGCCGCGATGGCCGACCTGCTCACCCGCGAGCGCGAGCTGCTCGCCTCGATGCCCGGCGATGAGCGCACCGCCCTGACCGCCGCGCTCCGGCGGCTGCTCGCCCCCTTCGAGGGCTGAGTCAGCCGACGAGCTCGGCGGCCTCCAGCCACTCCAGCTCGAGCATCTCCTTCTCCCGGGCCAGCTCCCCGAGCGTGGCGTTGAGATCGGCCAGCTTCTCGTGGTCGTGCACCGCGTCCGCCATCGCGTGCTGCAGCTTCTCCTCGCGCTCGCTGATCTTGGTCAGCTGCTTCTCCACGCGCGCCATCGTCTTGCGGGCCTCGCGCTGTGCGGCGGGGTCGACCTCCGGCTCCGCCCGCGCGGGCGAAGGGGGCGGTGCTCCCCCCGTCCCCGTGGTCGCCACCGGCATCTGCGAGCGCAGCCGGAGGTACTGCTCGACTCCCCCGGGCAGATCGCGGATGCGGCCGTCGCCCAGCAGGGCCACCTGGCGGTCGGAGAGCCGCTCGAGGAGGTAGCGGTCGTGACTGACGACGAGCAGGGTGCCGGCCCATCCGTCGAGGACGTCCTCGAGCTGGGTCAGGGTCTCGATGTCGAGGTCGTTCGTCGGCTCGTCGAGGAGCAGGACGTTGGGCTCGTCCATGAGCAGCCGCAGGATCTGCAGTCGACGCCGCTCGCCACCGGAGAGCTCGCGGACCCGGGTCTGCTGGCGTCCGCCGGAGAAGCCGAGCCGTTTGGCCAGGTGGGAGGCACTGACCTCCTTGTTGCCGAGCATCGTCACCTTGCGCACGTCCTCGACCGCCTCGATGACGGTGCGGTCGATGAAGCGCTCGAGCTCGCCGACCTCCTGGGTGAGGTGCCCGATGCGCACGGTCAGGCCCTGCTTGCGCTTGCCGGAGGTCAGCGGGATCTCCCCGGAGAGGACGCGCAGGAGCGTGGACTTGCCCGCGCCGTTGACGCCGACGACCCCGATCCGCTCGCCGGGACCGAGGTGCCACGTGACCCGGGAGAGCAGCTCGCGCTGCCCGAGCTCGAGGGATGCGTCGAGGAGGTCGATGACGTCCTTGCCCAGCCGGGTCGTGGCGAAGCGGACGAGCTCGACCCCATCGCGCGGCGGCGGCTCGTCCTCGATGAGGGCGTTGGCCGCGTCGATGCGGAACTTCGGCTTGCTCGTGCGCGCGGGCGGACCGCGCCGCAGCCAGGCCAACTCCTTGCGCAGGAGGTTGTTGCGCCGCTCTGCGGTGACGCGGGCGATCCGCTCGCGCTCGGCCTTCGCGAGCACGTAGGCCGCGTAGCCGCCGTCGTACTGCTCGACCCGGCCCTCGACGACCTCCCAGGTGCGCTCGGCGACGGCGTCGAGGAACCACCGGTCGTGGGTGATGGTCGCCAGCGACCGGTCCGGCCGCGCCCACCGGTTGACCAGGTGGTCGGCCAGCCAGGCCACGCCCTCGACGTCGAGGTGGTTCGTCGGCTCGTCGAGCAGGAGGACCTCCGGATCGTCGACGAGGACCTTGGCCAGGGCGAGGCGGCGGCGCTCGCCACCGGACATCGGGCCGACGTGGGCGTCGAGCCCACCGAGGGCCGGCGCACCGAGACCACCGAGGAGACCGGTGACGACGTCACGGATGCGCGCGTCGCCGGCCCACTCGTGCTCGGCCCGGTCACCGAGGACGACCTGCGCGACCGTGGCCCGCGGATCGAGCGTGTCGGCCTGTGTGAGCATCCCGACCCGGACGTGCCCGCCGAAGGTCACCCGTCCGTCGTCGACCGCGTGCTCACCGGCCAGGACCCTCAGCAGGGTGGACTTGCCGCCACCGTTGCGGCCGACGACGCCGACCCGGTCACCCTCGGCGAGGCCGAGCGAGACGTCGTCGAGGATGTGTGCGGTGCCGAGCGTCAGGCGGGCGCGCTCGACGGAGATCAGGTTGGCCATCAGACTCGTGTCGTCGGGATGATGTGGGCGCCGGCCACCGGGCCGGTCGCGCGCAGGATGTCGCCGGCCACGCCGGACGCGGTCAACGAGACGGCGAGGTCGATCGCGCCCTCGGTCGACTCGGCGAGGACGGCGACGGTCGGGCCGGACCCGGAGACGATCGCGGCCAGCGCGCCGAAGCCCATCGCGGCCTCGATGACCTCACCGATGTCAGGACGCAGGCCGATCGCGTCCGGCTGCAGGTCGTTGTCGAGCACCGGCGCCAGCGCCATCGGGTCGCCGGCACGCAGGGCGCTCATCAGCGCGGCGCTGGGGGTCGGGTCCTCGATGGCCATGCCGGCCATCCGCTCGTCGAAGGCGCGGTACACGGCGGGAGTGGACAACCCCGCATCGACGGACGGGACGAAGACCCAGTGGTACGCCCCCTTCGCCAGCACGGCGGTGACCACCTCGCCGCGGCCGGAGCCGACGGCAGTGCCACCGTGGAGCAGGAAGGGGACGTCACTGCCGATCTCCGCGGCGACCTCGTCGAGGTCGTCCTTGGACAGTCCGGTCCCCCACAGGGCGTCGCACGCGAGCAGCGCCGCGGCAGCATCGGCCGACCCGCCGGCCATCCCGCCGGCGACGGGGATCTCCTTGCGGATCGACAGGTGCACGGGGTCCTGGCCGCCGGTGCGCTCCGCGAGCATCCGGGCGGCCGTGAGCGCGAGGTTGCCCTCGCCGGTCGGCACGCGGTCGGCGTCGCGCCCGGAGACCGAGCAACCCCACTCGTTGTCGTACGCGGCGGTGACCTCGTCGTGGATCCCCACGGCCTGGTAGACGGTCGCCAGCGAGTGGTAGCCGTCCTCGCCGCGTGGCCCGACGAAGAGCTCGAGGTTGATCTTCGCCGGAACGCGCACGGTCACGCCCATGGGCGAATCGAGCGGAGAGGTCATGTCGTCACCCTAGCCATGAGCTCGGCGGCGATCCGGGCGAACCCGGCGACGTCGACCTGCTCACCGCGGGTGCGCGGGTCGAACCCGGCGGCCACGAGAGCGTCCTCGGCGGCCTCGCCGGAGCCGGCGAGGCCGCGCAGGGCCGCCCGCAGCGTCTTGCGCCGCTGGGCGAAGGCGGCGTCGATCACCGCGAAGACCTGCTCACGGGTGGCGCTCGTCTCCGGTGGCGCGTGCCGCACCAGCTCGACGAGACCGGAGTCGACATTGGGTACCGGCCAGAAGACGCTGCGCGGGACCTTGCCGGCCAGCCGCACCCGAGCCCACCACTCGGCCTTGACACTCGGCACCCCGTAGACCTTGCTCCCGGGGGTGGCGGCGAGTCGCTCGGCCACCTCGAGCTGGACCATCACCAGCACGCGCTCGATCGACGGGAAGACCTCGAGGAAGCGCAGCACGACCGGCACCGAGACGTTGTAGGGCAGGTTGGCCACGAGCGCCGTCGGTGGCGGTCCCGGCAGGTCGTTCACGCGCATCGCATCCGCGTGGACGACGTCGAGGCGGTCCGCGACGTCCGGCGCGAACTGCTCGACCGTGCCCGGCAGTGCCTCGGCGAGCACCGGATCGACCTCGACGGCGGTGACGCGTCCCGCGGTCCCGACGAGCGCCAGCGTCAGCGAGCCCAGCCCGGGGCCGATCTCGACGACGTGGTCCTGCTCGGTCACCCGACCGGCGCGCACGATGCGGCGCACGGTGTTGGCGTCGACGACGAAGTTCTGACCCCACTGCTTCGTCGGGCGCACCCCGAGCCGGTCGGCGAGCTCACGCACGGCACCCGCCCCGAGCAGGCCGTGGGCTCCCCCTTCGCCCGGGGTGGTGGGATCGGTCATGGGAGGGACTCTATTGGTGCCGGACGAGGTGCGTGCACGCGACACCGGACCCCCGGACCACATCATGTGGGTCCGGGGGTCCGGTGGTGGCGAAGGGAGTGGCCGACCGCCTACGCGCAGCCCCAGGGCGACGTGCCGCGGCTGGCGTAGACCCGGTTGGCGACGGTGATCTGCTCCGCACGCGAGGCCAGGTCGGCCCGCGGGGCGAAGTCACCGCCGCCGGCACCGAGCCAGGTGCCGCTGTCGAACTGCAGACCGCCGTAGTACCCGTTGCCGGTGTTGATCGACCAGTTGCCCGTCGACTCGCACTGGGCGATCCGGTCCCACATCCCGGATCGGGCCAGGTTCAGCCCGGCGCCGGACGAACTCGTGCTGCTGCTCGAGGAGCTCGACGGGGAGCTGCTGGAGGACGAACCACCGGAAGCTGAGCGGCTGGACGAGGAGCGGCTGCTCGACGAGGTCGACGCGGGCTCCGGCTTCGGCGCGGGCTCGGCCTTGGTGCCGACCACGACGATCTTCGAGACCGGCTTCGCGGTGACCGTGCTGCCGGTCTCCTTGGTCCTGACCTCGTCACCGTTCTTGTAGGTGACCTCGAGGGTGACGGACTCGGTGCCGTTCTTGCCTTCGCGCTCGACCTTCCGGGTTCCCTCGGTGAGCGAGGAGTCCTTCGTGGTCTCGGTCGTGAAGGGGAGCGACTGCTTCTTCGTCGTGGTCTTGCGCTCGATGCGGTCGAGTGTGACCTTCATGTCGTCGCGCAGGCGTGCATCCGCGCCGGGCTTGATCCTGTCGTTCGAGTCGAACGCGATCTTCGCCTCCTTCAGCGCGTCCTCGACCGTGCCCGCGGTGACGGTCTCGGTCGACTTCTTGCCCGCGACGACGAAGGTGATGTCCTTGGGGGTGTTGACCTTCAGGTCGAGCCCCTGGCGGCCGATCGTCTGGCTGCGGGAGGCGGACAGCTTCGCGTCCTCGCCGCCTCGGATGCCCAGTTCCTTCAGCGCCTGGCCGACGGTCGTGGCCGTGGTCCAGTAGGTGCGCTCCTGGCCGTCCACGGTCAGGCTCAGCTTGCGGCCGTACCGCACGACGATCGTCTGGTCGTTCTCGACGGGGGTCTCCACCGAGGGCGTGACGACATCGTGCTTCTTGATGTCGATGCCCTGCTTGTCGAGGACGTCACCGACGGTGCCTCCGAAGGCGTGCACGGTCGAGGTGTCCCCGTCGACGGACAGCGCCACGGACTTGTCCATGACGACGACGCCGGAGACGCCGATCGCCAGGGCGCCGACGACGCCGGCCTGGGTGATGCGGCGGATGGCGAGTGAACTCACTGTGCTCCGATTGATAGCTCTTCCCGGGCTCCGGTGTGCTCGCACAGGATCCCCCGGGAATGGCGGGTCCGGTGTCGGCGAGCATTCAGGGGAACCGGTCCCGGCCAACGGCGCACCACAATGCCTGACCGAAAACGCTCAGGTCAATTTTTGATAACGGAAGCGACGGACATCACCATGGTCCGTACACTCGCGCGGCGTTGTCCGAGACCGCCGCGCACATGGTCGCCACGTCCACTCCCCGGGCGCGCGCCATGCCACGGACGGTGTGCGGCAACAGGTATGGCGCATTCGCGTTGCCTCGCTCCGGGGACGGGGTGAGGTAGGGCGCGTCGGTCTCGGCGAGCATCTGGTCCAGCGGGGTGATCGCCAGGGCCTCGCGCACCTCATGGGCACTCTTGAAGGTCACCGTGCCGGCAAAGGAGAGCAGGTAACCCCGCTCGATGCACTCGCGCGCCATCGCGACGTCACCGCTGAAGCAGTGCAGGACGGTCACCTCGGGGGCGCCCTCCTGCGCGAGGACGCGCAGGACGTCGTCGTGGCTGTCCCGGTCGTGGATCTGCAGCGGCTTGCCCGTGCGCTTCGCCAGGTCGATGTGCCAGCGGAAGGACTCCTCCTGCACCGCGTGCCCCTCCGGCCCGGTACGGAAGTGGTCCAGGCCGCTCTCGCCGATCGCACGGATGCGTGGGTGGTCGGCCAGACGCTCGATCTCGTCCCACGCGGCCTGCAGCCGACCGGCACCGGCGAGTGCGGGGACCTCGTTGGGGTGCAGGGCGACCGCGCCGAGCATGCTCGGGTGTCGATCGACCTGGTCGACGGTGAAGCGGGCGCTGACGAGATCGCAACCGACCTGGACGACCCGATCGACACCGACGCTCGCGGCCTCGGCGAGGGCCGCTGCCACGTCCCGGGTCGTGCGCTCGTCCGGACCGTCGGGGGCGATGGCGTCCGGCACGTCCCGGCGCCGGATGTCCAGGTGGGTGTGGTTGTCGACCACGGCGATGGGAAGGGGGTCGGGTCGCGCCGGCACGACGCCTCGCCCACCCATCAGGCGTCTTCCGACAGGGCCGCGCGCTCGGTCCCGACGACGACCTCGGCGTCGAGCTTGGTGAAGACCGGCTTCGGCTTGGCGATGGTCCTGCCGATGGTCACCGGCGTGCTCTCCCAGGCGGGGAAACCGGAGTAGTCACCGGTGATGATCTCGTACCCGGGGCCACCGTCGAGGTCCTCGACGGCGTCGACCCGCGGCATCGGCACCAGCTCGCCGGCACCACCGAGCACCGCGTCGACCCGGTTGGCCGCGTGCGGGAGGAAGGGAGCGAGCAGCAGGTTGCAGTCGCTGACGCACTGGAGCAGCGTGTGCAGCACCGTCGCGAGCCGCTCGCGCTGGTCATCGCCCTTCAGCCGGAAGGGCTCGGTGGCGGTGACGTACTTGTTGACATCGCCGACGACGCGCATCGTCTCGGCCAGGGCCGCCTTCTGGCGGTGCCGACCGAGCAGGCCACCGACCTCGTCGAAGGCACCCCGCACCCGCGCGAGGACGGCCTCGTCGACGTCCTCGAGCGCCCCCGGCTGCGGGACCTCGCCGAAGTTCTTGGCGACCATCGACGCCGTGCGGTTGACGAGGTTGCCCCACCCGCCGACGAGCTCGGCGTTGTTGCGCTGGACGAAGTCCGGCCAGGTGAAGTCGGCGTCGTGGCTCTCCGGGCCGGCCGCGCAGATGTAGTAGCGCAGCGCGTCGGGCCCGTAGTCCTCGAGCACGTGCCGGACGTGGATCACGTGCCCGCGGCTGGAGGAGAAGGCCCGGCTCTCCATCGTGAGGAACTCGCTCGAGACGACTTCGGTCGGCAGGTTCAGCTCCCCGTACTCACCGGGGGTTCCCCCCTTCGCCCCCTTGCCGGCGTAGGCGAGCAGCTCCGCCGGCCAGATCTGGGAGTGGAAGGTGATGTTGTCCTTGCCCATGAAGTAGTAGGACAGGGCCTGCGGGTCGTTCCACCACTGGCGCCACAGGTCGGGGTCGCCCTGGCGACGGGCCCACTCGATGGACGCCGAGAGGTAGCCGATGACCGCGTCGAACCACACGTAGAAGCGCTTGGTCGGGTACTTCTCCCCGAGCTCACCCGGCAGCGGGATGCCCCAGTCGATGTCACGGGTCATCGCCCGCGGACGGATGTCGTCGAGGATGTTCATGCTGAAGCGGATGACGTTGGGCCGCCACGTCCCGGTCGCCTCACGACCCTCGAGGTACTCACGCAGGGCATCGGCCAGCGACGGCAGGTCGAGGAAGAAGTGCTCGGTCTCGCCGAACTGCGGGGTCGAGCCGTCGATCTTGCTGCGCGGATCCTTCAGGTCGCTCGGCTCGAGCTGGTTGCCGCAGTTGTCGCACTGGTCGCCACGGGCCTCGTCGTACCCGCAGATCGGGCAGGTGCCCTCGATGTAGCGGTCGGGCAGCGTGCGGCCGGTGCGCGGGTCGATCGCCACCGCCTGCGTCTGCTCGATGAAGTAGCCGTTGGCCCGGCACTGCTCGAACATGTGCTGCGCCACCCGGTAGTGGTTGCGTGCCGTCGTGCGCGTGTAGAGGTCGTAGGAGCAGCCCAGGTCGGCGAGCTCGTGGGTGATCGTCGAGTGGTGGACGTCGACGAGCTCGCGTGCGGTGGTCCCCTGCTTGTCGGCGAGGACGAGGATCGGCGTGCCGTGCTCGTCCGAGCCGCTGACCATGAGGACGTCGTTGCCCGCCATGCGCATGTACCGGCTGAAGACGTCCGAGGGCACCCCGAAGCCGGCGACGTGACCGAGGTGGCGGGGACCGTTCGCGTACGGCCAGGCGACGCAGGAGAGAACCTTCATGGTTGCTCATCCTAGGTTCCCGCCGTTGCGCCCTCGCCCAGCCGGGCCACGACGACGGGCGAAGGGGGTGGGTCACCCCGGCGGGAGTCGATCAGTCCTGCGGGATGAAGGCGGTGATGATGCGGTGGCCGATGTCGCGCACGAAGGCCTCGCGCTCGGGCTCCGGACGCAGGAGCGCCGCGCTGAGCACACCCTCCATCGCGGCGATGATCGCCTGCGCGGAGGTCTGGACGTCGTCGACCTCGGCGAGGGCGAGGATCTGCCCGACGATGCCCTCGATGCGCTCGCGGGCCGGCTCCATCGCCGCCGCGATCTCGGGCTCGCGGGCCACCTCCTGGGCCAGCTCGGCCTTGGCGATCAACGCATCCGGCTCGCGCAACCAGCCGGCAAAGAGGTCCAGGGCGCTCTGGATGAGTGCCTCATCGGTCTCGCCCGCCTGCTGCCGGCCGGCCAGGACCTCGACGTTGTCGATGAGACCGGCGGCGATGAACTCCGTCAGGGCGGTCACGAGGGCCATGCGGGTGCGCAGGTAGCCGGAGGTGCTCCCCTGGGGCAGTCCCGCCTCGGCGTCCACGGCGCGATGGGTCAGCCCACGCATGCCTCGCGCGGCCACGACCCGCGTCGCGGCCTCGAGGATCAGCTGCATCCTCGGGGACAGGCCCGAGGTCTCCTTGACGCCCATTGCGGTCACGGTACCCGGCGCACCGCGGCGCCGGCCCGGGTGTGCGACGTGGCACGACTTGACGCCGACCTTCTACAGGCGTAGATTCACCAACGTCTTCAACAGATGTAGAAAGGTCTGATCATGAGCATCTCCTCCGTCACCACGTTCCTCACCGCTTCACTGATCCTGGCGGGGATCGCGCTGGCCTTCCTCGTCCTGTCCGTCGCGGTCGTCGCCGTGCCGTACTTCGTCGCCAACCACCGCACCCGGGTCGCACGCCGCGAGCCCCTCATCGGGTACTACCGGCGCCAGATCATCCTGGGCTGACCACGGTTGGGACCGCCCCCCTTCGCCCCCGCACGGTGTGGCGAGGCTGCACGCAACCGGGTCCCTAGAGTGGGGACATGCCAGCAGCCAGTGCGCCCGTGGAGCGCGTCGGACCCCCGGAGCGCCTCGCCCCACGCACGGCGCTGACCGAGTCCGTACTCGTCCTCGGGGTCTCCCTCGGCGCCTCGGCCATCTGGTCGGTGCTGTCGCTCGTTCGCAAGTTCACCGCAGGCGAGTCCCTCTCCACCCAGGTGACCGCGATGAACCAGTCCGTCACACCTGACCGGCCCTGGCTCGATCTGACCCACCAGCTGGTCGGCATCGGTCTTGCGCTGGTCCCGGTCGTGCTGGCCCTGCACCTGCTGGCCCGCCAGCACCCCCACCCGCTCCGGCTCATCGGGCTCGACCGTCGGGCTCCCTTGCGCGACCTCGGCCAGGGCCTCGGTCTCGCCGCCGTGATCGGCATCCCCGGGCTGGGCCTCTACCTCGCCGCCCGCGCCCTGGACCTGAACACCACGGTGGCCGCCGCCGATCTGGGCACCGTCTGGTGGACCGTCCCCGTCCTGGTCCTCGCTGCCGGCAAGAACGCCGTGCTCGAGGAAGTCATCATGCTCGGCTACCTCTTCACCCGGTGGCGTGAGGCCGGCTGGTCGCCCCTGGCCATCGTCGTCGTCAGCGCCCTCGTCCGCGGCAGCTACCACCTCTACCAGGGTCTGGGTGGCTTCGTCGGGAACGTCGCGATGGGCCTGCTCCTCGGCGCGGTCTACCTCAGGATCCGGCGCACCGCGCCCATGATCATCGCCCACTGGGTCATCGACATCGTCGCCTTCGTCGGCTATGCGCTACTCGTCAGCCGAGTGGGTTGGCTCGGCTGAGCCCCGCGCCGGGACGCGGCCCGGACGAGCGAAGGGCCCGCGCCGAGGAATCGGTGCGGGCCCTTGCTGGTGCGCTCAGCGGTTGCTTCCGGCCGCGTTGCGCAAGTCGGCGTTGAGCTGGCTGATGACGTCCAGCGGGATCCCCTTCGGGCAGGCGTGGCTGCACTCGCCGATGTTGGTGCAGCCGCCGAAACCCTCTTCGTCGTGCTGGTCGACCATCGAGACCACACGCGCAGAACGCTCGGCCTGACCCTGCGGGAGCTCACCGAGGTGGGTGATCTTCGCGCCGAGGAAGAGCATGCCCGAGGCATTCGGGCACGCAGCCACGCACGCACCGCAGCCGATGCACTCGGCTGCCATGAAGGCGCGGTCGGCGTTCTGCTTCGGCACCGGGGTCGCATGGGCATCCGGGGCGGCACCGGTGTTGACCGAGATGTAGCCGCCGGACTCGATGATCCGGTCGAAGGAACCGCGGTCGACCACGAGGTCCTTGATGATCGGGAAGGCACTGGCCCGCCAGGGCTCGACGGTGATCACCTCGCCGTCGGTGAACGTGCGCATGTGCAGCTGGCACGTCGTCGTGCGCTCTGGGCCGTGCGCCTCACCGGAGATCATCAGGCCGCACATGCCGCAGATGCCCTCACGACAGTCGCTGTCGAAGGCGATCGGGTCCTCGCCCTCCGTCACGAGCCGCTCGTTGAGGACGTCGAGCATCTCCAAAAAGGACATGTCCGGGGAGACGTCGGTCATCTCGTAGGTCACGAGGTCACCCTTCGTGGCGGGTCCCTCCTGACGCCAGACCTTCAGGGTCAGATTCATTCCACTCACTTGTAGCTCCGCTGCTTGAGTTCGATGGCCTCGAACGTGAGGTCCTCCTTGTGCAGGACCGGCTTGCCGGGAAGGCCCGCCTCGTCGGGCTGGAACTCCCAAGCGGCGACGTAGGCGAAGTCCTCGTCGTCGCGCAGGGCCTCGCCGTCCTCGGTCTGGGACTCGGACCGGAAGTGGCACCCGCAGGACTCGCTCCGGTGGAGCGCGTCGATGCACATGAGCTCTCCGAGCTCGAGGAAGTCCGCGACGCGGCCCGCCTTCTCCAGACTCTGGTTGAGGGTGTCGGCCGAGCCGGGAACATTGACGTTGCGCCAGAACTCCTCACGCAGGCTCCGGATGAGGTCGATGGCCTTCAGCAGGCCCTCCTCGTTGCGCTCCATCCCGCAGTACTCCCACATGATGTGCCCGAGCTCCTTGTGGAAGGAGTCCACGGTCCGCTCACCATTGATGGACAGCAGCTTCTCGGTGCGGTCGGCGACGGCGGCCTTGACCTCTGCCACTGCTGGGGAGTTCTCGTCCACCTGCGGGTACGGGCCCTTGGACAGGTAGTCGCGGATGGTGTTGGGCAGGACGAAGTAGCCGTCCGCCAGGCCCTGCATCAGGGCCGAGGCGCCGAGGCGGTTGGCGCCGTGGTCGGAGAAGTTGGCCTCACCGGCCACGAAGAGCCCCGGGATGGAGCTCTGCAGGTCGTAGTCGACCCACAGACCGCCCATCACGTAGTGGACCGCGGGGTAGATGCGCATCGGGACCTTGTACGGGTCCTCGCCGGTGATGCGCATGTACATGTCGAAGAGGTTGCCGTACTTGTTCCGGATAGCGTCCTCGCCCAGTCGCTCGATCGCCGATGCGAAGTCGAGGTAGACGCCGCGACGGAAGTCGCCGACCTTGGGGCCGACGCCCCGTCCCTCGTCACACACGACCTTGGCCTGGCGTGACGCGATGTCGCGGGGCACGAGGTTGCCGAAGGAGGGGTACTTGCGCTCCAGGTAGTAGTCGCGATCCTCCTCGGCGATCTCCCGCGGGTCCTTGTCGCAGTGCTCCGCGCGCTTGGGTACCCAGATGCGACCGTCGTTGCGCAGCGACTCCGACATCAGGGTCAGCTTCGACTGGTAGTCGCCAGCGACCGGGATGCACGTCGGGTGGATCTGCGTGTAGCAGGGGTTGGCCATGTAGGCACCCTTGCGGTGCGCGCGCCAGCTGGCTGTGACGTTGGAGCCCATGGCGTTGGTCGAGAGGTAGAAGACGTTGCCGTACCCGCCGCTGGCCAGCACGACCGCGTCAGCGACGTGCGTCTCCAGCTCACCGGTGACCAGGTCACGGGCGACGATGCCGCGGGCGCGGCCGTCCTCGATGATCAGCTCGAGCATCTCGTGGCGGGTGTACTCGTCGACGGTGCCGGCCGCGATCTGCCGCTCGAGGGCCTGGTAGGCGCCGATGAGCAGCTGCTGACCGGTCTGGCCACGGGCGTAGAACGTCCTGGAGACCTGGACGCCACCGAAGGACCGGTTGTCCAGCAGACCCCCGTACTCACGGGCGAAGGGAACACCCTGGGCGACGCACTGGTCGATGATGTTCGCGCTGACCTCGGCCAGACGGTAGGTGTTGGTCTCACGGGAGCGGTAGTCGCCGCCCTTCTCCGTGTCGTAGAAGAGACGGTAGGTCGAGTCCCCGTCCTCCTTGTAGTTCTTCGCGGCGTTGATGCCGCCCTGGGCGGCGATGGAGTGGGCGCGACGCGGGGAGTCCTGGTAGCAGAAGGACTTCACGTGGTACCCGGCCTCGCCGAGCGTGGCAGCCGCAGCGCCTCCGGCCAGACCGGTGCCGACGACGATCACCGAGGACTTGCTCCGGTTGGTCGGCTGGACGAGGCCGGCGTCGAACTGGCGCTGCGTCCACATCTTGTCGATCGGCACCTTGGGCGCCTTGGTGTCGGCGATCGGTTCACCCTCGGTGAAGAACTCGCTGAGCGTGTCGGTCATGTGTGTCAGTGCTCCAGAATCAGGCGATGAGGTTGAAGAGGATCGCGAACGGCGGGATGAGGAAGCCGACGACGATGACGATCCCCAGGATCGCCCCGAGTGACTTCGCTCGCCTGCGCGCGACCGCGGTGGTCGTCAGGCCCATCGTCTGGGCCGCGCTCCAGATCCCGTGATACAGGTGCATGCCCAGGGCGATCATCGCCAGCGCGTAGATGAGAACCATCCACCACAGCTCGAAGCTCGCCTGGACCATGACGAAGGGGGACTCCTCCACCGCCTGCGCGCTCACCGAGCTGTTGATGGCCGGCTTGACGAGCGTGAAGTGGATCAGGTGCCAGATGACGAAGACCAGGATGGCCAGCCCACCCCACCGCATGGTGCGTGACGCGAGCGTGGATCCGAGGTTCTTCTTCACGGCGTACTTCTGCGGGCGTGCCGAACCGGCCCTGGCCCACAACGTCATCCCGGCGTACACGTGCGCGATGATCGAGAGGATCAGCACGACCCGCACGGTCCACAGCATGCCGCCGTACGGGAGCATCGGCTCACCGAACGTGCGCAGATGGTGCGCATAGGTGTCGAACGTCTCCTGGCCACCCAGTGCCATGAGGTTGCCGTACATGTGCAGGAGCACATACAGGAGGAAGATGACGCCGGAGCCCGCCATGAGGAATTTCAACCCGATGGAGGACGACGCCACTCCCTTCTTCTTCGCAGGGAGAGTCGTAGTAGCCACGGGCTCAAGGTACCCCCTCGTGACCGGGAGCACTGTGGCGGCCCGGCCGTTCGGAATGTGACTTTTACCCGGTTACCGTGACGTAATAGGCAACGCAGATGTCGCAAAAATACCCTCGCCGACCGGAAGCAGGTCATGGACAGCACTCCCGAGACGATCGCCACCGCTGAGACGCCCCGAGGAGAGATCGCGCTGCGTGAGCGTGCCTCCGCCGATGGCACCGTGGTGCACGAGTTGGTCGTTGCCGGCGTCTTCGCGATGGACTCGGCGGACACCGCGACCGAGACGGCCCTGGCGCAGCGTTCCCTGGAGCGGGTGGCGGCACCCACGCGAGTCCTCGTCGGCGGCCTGGGCCTCGGCTTCACCGCCTGGCAGGCACTCAAGGACCGGCGGGTGCGCGACCTGCACGTCGTCGAGATCGAGGAGGACCTCGTCCAGTGGGCCCGTCTGGGCCTGACCCCGACGCTCGGCGTGCTCGCCCGTCACCCACGAGTGACCCTGCACGTGCAGGACGCCGCCTCGGCCGTCGGTGACGGTGAGCCGGCGGGGCCGTGGGACCTGGTCCTGCTCGACGTGGACAACGGGCCGGGCTTCCTCGTGCACGAGGAGAACGAGCGCCTCTACTCGGCCACCGCACTGTCCGTCCTCCTGTCACAGGTGACGACGGGGGGCGTCCTGGCGATCTGGGCGGCCCAGCGCGAGCCGCAGCTGCTCGCGACGTTGACGGGACTGGCGCCGACCGAGGAGATCGTGCTTCCGGTCGAGCGTCAGGATCGTTGTCTGGAGTACGTGCTGTACCTCGCCCGCGCCTGAGGACGCCTGCCCACGCGCGAGCAAAGTGCTGCAGGCTCCACGTCGTATGGCCAGCAGCATCTCGTCGTGCTGCTGACCATACGAAGTGCTGCCGGCTCGCGTTCGCTTCGGGAGGTCAGACGGACGCCGCGGCCGCTGCGGCGGCGGGCAGGGCGGCCAGAATCGTCTCGAGTGCCTCGTCGTCGAGGGCCCCGGAGACGAACCATGCCTCGAAGGCACTCGGCGGCAGGTGCACTCCGCCCTCGAGCATCGCGTGGAAGAAGCGGCCGTAGGCACCCGTGTCCTGCTCCCGGGCGTCGGCGAAGGAGTGCACCTGCCCCTCGCGGAAGAAGATCGAGAACATCGAGCCGGCCCACTGCACGCGGTGGGCCACCCCCTCGGCGGACAGGGCGGCCGAGGCGGCGTCGGCGATGCGGGTGGCCGTGGCCTCCAGCCGCGGGTAGAGCTCGGGGGTGCAGGCGCGCAGCGTGGCGAGCCCGGCAGCGGTCGCCACGGGGTTACCCGACAGGGTCCCGGCCTGGTACACGGGTCCCTCCGGGGCGAGCCGGGCCATGAGGTCGGCGCGCCCGCCGAAGGCCGCAGCCGGAAAACCGCCGCCCATGACCTTGCCGAAGGTGAACAGGTCGGGCGCTCCCCCTTCGTAGCCCCCGGGGTGGGCACCCTCTGGACCGGTCTCGAGGCCGTACCACCCGGAACGGCTGGACCGGAAGCCGGTCATGACCTCGTCACTGATCAGGAGCGCGCCGTGGGCTGCGGTCACCCGGCGCAGGCCCTCTGTGAACCCCGGCGCGGGCGGGACGATGCCCATGTTGCCGGGCGCGGCCTCGGTGATGACCGCGGCGATCTCCTCCCCACGTGCGGCGAAGAGCTCCTCGACGGCGCCGAGGTCGTTGTACGGGAGCACGACCGTTTCCCCTGCGGCCGAGGCGGGGACACCGGCGGAGCCAGGCAGCGCAAAGGTCGCCACACCCGAGCCCGCCTCTGCGAGAAGGGCGTCCACGTGGCCGTGGTAGCAGCCAGCGAACTTCACGATGACCGAACGACCGGTCACCCCTCGCGCCAGGCGAAGGGCGGACATCGTCGCCTCGGTCCCGGAGGACACGAGGCGGACCTGCTCGAGCGGCTCGACCCGGTCGATCACCTCGGCGGCGAGCGCGACCTCGTTCTCGGTCGGGGTCCCGAAGGAGAAGCCCCTCGTGGCGGCATCGGTCACGGCGGCGAGGACGTCCGGGTGCGCGTGACCGAGGATCATCGGTCCCCATGAGCAGATGAGGTCGACGTACCGGTTGCCGTCGACGTCGGTCAGCCACGGCCCCTCGGCGCGCTCGATGAACCGCGGGACCCCACCGACCCCGCCGAAGGCGCGCACCGGGGAGTTCACTCCGGCGGGCGTCACGGCACGGGCACGGTCGAAGAGGGCCTCGGATCGGGTCGTGGATTGCGTCATGTCCCCAGTCTCCCCCACAGGGAGCAGTTCCCCGTGAGCGGGCGACCTAGTCGTCCAGCCCGATCTCGTGGTGCTCGGGCGCGAGCCGGTCACGCACTGTGGCCATCGCCTCACCCAGCGCGGTGAACTGCTCCGGGGTGAGGATGTCCACGAGGTGCTCGCGCACCGACTCGACGTGCGTCCCGGCGAGCTCGTCGAGGACCGTACGGCCCTCGTCGGTGAGCAGGATCTCGACGCCACGACCGTCGTCCGTGGCGCGGCAACGCTCGACCCAGCCGCGCTTCTCCAGTCGCGCGGCAGTGTGCGTCACCCGGGAGCGTGACTGCACGATGTCGTCGGCGAGACGGGACATGCGGGTGCGCTGCCCGGGCGACTCGGAGAGCATCGACAGCAGCTCGTACTCGGTCAGCTGCATCTTGTGGGGCGCCAGGTCGTCGACGAGCGCCTTCTCGAGCAGGCGCGTCCCGCGCAGGAAGGCGCGCCAGTGCTTCTGCTGCTGTGCATCCAGCCAGTTGGTGTCGCTCACAGTCGCTGCGCCACCTCGAGTGCGAAGTACGTGAGGATCATCTGCGCTCCCGCCCTCCTGATGTGGATGAGCGACTCGAGCACCGCTGCCTCACGGTCGATCCAGCCACGGTCGGCGGCAGCGACGATCTGCGCGTACTCGCCGGAGATCTGGTACGCCGCGACGGGCACGGTCGACACCTGCGCCGTGGCGGCGATGATGTCCAGGTGCGGCTGGGCCGGCTTGACCATGATGATGTCGGCTCCCTCCGCGAGGTCCAGCTCGACCTCGCGCAGGGCCTCGACGGCGTTGGCCGGATCCTGCTGGTAGGTCGCCCGGTCGCCGGTGAGCGAGGACTGCACGGCCTCGCGGAAGGGGCCGTACAAGGCTGAGGTGTACTTCGCGGCGTAGGCCAGCACGAGGGTGTCGGTGTAACCGGCACGATCCAGCGCCGCGCGCACGTGGGCGACCTGGCCATCCATCATCCCGGACAGCCCGAGCGCGTGCGCCCCGGCGGCCGCCTGCGCGAGCGCCATGTCGGCGTACCGCGTCAGGGTGGCGTCGTTGTCGACGACGGTCCGACCGGCGGGGTCGGTGGTGAGCACCCCGCAGTGCCCGTGGTCGGTGAACTCGTCGAGACACAGGTCGGTCATGACGACGAGTCCGTCACCGACCGCGTCGACGACGGCCCGGGTGGCGACGTTGAGGATCCCTTCCGGGTCGTCCGCTCCGGAGCCGCGCGCGTCCTTGGTCTGCGGCACGCCGAAGAGCATGATCCCTCCGATGCCGGCGGCGACGCAGGCACGCGCCTCCTCGACGAGCGAGTCGATCGTGTGCTGCACCGTGCCCGGCATGGAGGAGATCTCCACCGGCGCGTCGAGGCCCTCGCGGACGAAGACGGGCAGGACCAGATCCGCCGGGTGCACCCGGGTCTCCGCGACGAGACGACGAAGGGGGGCGCTGCCCCGCAGCCGCCGCGGACGCACCGCCGGTCCGGTCGGAGCAGAGGTCGTGGGACTCACCCCTTCGCCTTCGTGCGGCGGGTCGTCGCCTTCTTGCGGCGAGCACTCGGGCGCTGGGGCTCCTCACCCACTTCGATCGCTGCATCGGCCAGCTTGCGGCCGTGGTCGGCCAGTGCCTCGACGAGGCTCGCTCCGGTGGCTTCGGGGGCCATGACGTCGACCCGGAGGCCGGCCTCCTCCGCCGTCTTGACCGTGGCCGGACCGATGCAGGCGATGACCGTGGACGGGTGCGGCTTTCCGGCGATACCGACGAGGTTGCGCACCGTGGAGGACGAGGTGAAGACGACGGCGTCGAAGGCACCCTGCTTGATCGCGTCGCGCGTGGGCGCGGGCGGCGGGGTGGCCCGCACCGTGCGGTACGCGGTGACGTCGTCGACCTGCCAGCCCATCTCCTGCAGACCGGCCACGAGGGTGTCGGTCGCGATGTCGGCCCGGGGCAGGAAGACGCGGTCGATCGGGTCGAGGACCTCGTCGTAGGGCGGCCACTCCTCGAGCAGGCCGCGGGCGGACATCTCCCCGGTCGGCACGAGGTCGGGCTCGATGCCCCAGTCGCGCAGCGCGTCGGCAGTGACGCCACCGACCGCAGCGATCTTCAGCCCGGAGAAGGCCCGGGCGTCGAGGCCGAACTCCTCGAACTTCTCCCGGATGGCCTTGACGGCGTTGACCGAGGTGAAGCCGATCCACTGGTAGCGGCCGGTGACGAGGCCGCGCACGGCCCGCTCGACGGCCTGCGGCGTGCGGGGCGGCTCGACGCTGATGGTCGGGACGACCTCGCTCGTCGCGCCGTGGCCGAGCAGCTGCTTGGTCATCGGACCGGACTGGTCCTTCGTCCGCGGGATCAGGACGTTCCAGCCGTAGAGCGGTTTGGTCTCGAACCAGGACAGCGTGCTGCGCATGGTGACGGTCGGACCGACGATCGCCAGAGTCGGGACCTCGAGCCCGACGACGGCGTCGGCGGCCTCGGCGAGGGTGGTGCCGTGGGTGACCTGCGAGGTGGTCGTGCCGCCCCGCGTGAGAGCGACAGCGGTCTCGCCGTCACGGCCCTTGGCGAGCAGGTCGGCGAAGGCCGGGACGAGATGCTCGGGCAGGCCGAGCAGCACGAGTGTGACGTCGCTGCCGACCGAGGCCGACAGGTCCGGGCGCTTGGACCCGGAGACACTGACGACGTGGAGGGCACCGGTCGAGCGGCTGGTCAGCGGGACACCGGCATACGACGGCACGGCACTCACGGCAGAGACGCCCGGGACGACGTCGAAGTCGATGTCCGCCTTGGCCAGTGCGGTCGCCTCCTCGGCGAGCCCGTTGAAGGTCGCCGGGTCGCCGTCCATGAGGCGCACGACGAGTCCTCCCTTGTGCGCCTTGGCCGTCTTGACGACCAGCTTGGCGCGCGAGGCGTGGGTGAGTTGCTGGCCGTGCTCACCGTGGCTGGCATCGACGATCTCGACGTCCTCCCCGGTCATCGAGGCGATGATCTCCTCGTTGGTCAGCTGGTCGGTGATGACGGCGTCGGCCCGCGACAGCAGCTCGACGGAGGCGACGGTCATCAGTGATGCGTCACCCGGTCCGGCGCCGACGAAGGCGACTCGGGCCGGTCGGCGTGCTGCGGCGTTGGCGGATGCGGTCGAGCGCTGGGGGGTCACTGGGCATGCTCCGAAGCGGTCGTGGGGTGGGTGGCGGACAAGTCGGCGAGCGCGGGCGCGCCGTCGGCGATGAGGGTCCGGGCGAGGCGGCGACCGAGGTCCTCCGCCTCCCCGAGTGGGCCGGTCACGGACCGGCGCAGCTCCCCGGAGCCGTCCGTCGCGGCGACGACGGCTCGCAGGGAGAGGATGGGGCCGTCGACGTCGTCGACGACCTCGGCAAGGGCTCCGACGGGGGCGGCACAGCCGGCCCCGAGCTCGGCGAGGACACCACGCTCGGCGGTGACCGCCGCCCGGGTCTCGGCATCGTCGAGTGGACGAAGGGCGGCGAGCACCTGCTCGTCCCCCTCACGGCACTCGACGCCCAGGGCCCCCTGGCCGGGGGCGGAGAGCATCTGGATCGGCTCGAGCAGCTCGGTGACCCGTCCCTGCAGACCGGACCGGGTCAGGCCCGCGTGGGCCAGGACGATCGCGTCGAGCTGGCCCTCGCCGGGGCCGACCAGGTCGAGTCGGGTGCCGAGGTTGCCGCGGATGTCGCGGAACTCCAGCCCGAGACCGAGGCAGGCCAGCTGGGCCCGGCGACGGGGGGAGCCGGTCCCGATGACCGCTCCCTCGCCGAGCTCACCGAGGGTGAGTCCGTCGCGGGCGCACAGTGCGTCGCGGGGGTCGACCCGGGCCGGGATGGCGGCGACGACCAGACCGGTCTCCGGCGTGGTCGGCAGGTCCTTGAGGGAGTGCACGGCGATGTCGATCTCGCCGGCCAGGAGGGCCTCGCGCAGCGCGCTGGCGAAGACGCCGTGGCCGCCCATGCTGGCCAGCGAGGCGCGACTGGTGTCGCCCTCGGTGACGATCTCCACGATCTCCACGTCGTGTCCCTCGGCCCGCAAGGCGTCTGCGACGTGTCCGGACTGGGTCATGGCGAGCTTCGATCGGCGGGTGCCGAGACGGAGCGTGGTCACAGCGGGCCTCCTTCGGCATGCAGGTCGAACAACTGGCGCAGGGCGTCCTCGTACTCGCCGAAGCGCCCGTCGACCGCCAGCTCCTTGGCCCGCACGGTGGGCTGGTGCAGCAGCTTGTCGACGATGCGGTGCACGGCGCGGCCGACCTCCTCGCGATCGGCGGCGGACATGCCCGGGGCACGCTGGTCCATCCGGGCGAGCTCGGACTCGACGACCTGCTGCGCGGCCTCCCGCAGGGCACGGACGGTGGGCGCGGCGATGCTCGCCGCCCGGGCACCGAGGTGCCGGGTCACGGCATCGCCGACGATGGAGCGGGCCTGCTCGACCTCCGGCACGACGCCGTCGGCACCGAGCATGTCGCCCAGCTCACCCAGGCCGAGCAGCACGATCCCGCTCAGGTCGGCGACCTCGTGCGCGATGTCGTGCGGCAGGGCGAGGTCGATGAAGCCCTGCTTGCGGCCGGCCCGCTCGACCTGCGCATCGGCGACGTCGGCGAGGGTGACGGCCAGCCCGGTCGATCCGGTGCAGGAGATGACGACGTCGGCGTGCGCGAGGGCTTCACCGAGCTCGTCGGTGGGCAGGGCCCGGCCGCCGAGCCGCTCGGCCAGGGCGACGCCGCGCTCGTGGGTGCGGTTGACGACGGTCAGGCGCGCGACGCCGCGGCGCACTGCCGTGGTCGCCGCCAGCGCGCTCATGGATCCGGCACCGATGACGAGGACGTGGGTGTCCGAGAGCGGGCCGACGTGCTCCTCCACGGAATCCAGACCCGCAGTCACCAACGAGCGCGAGACCTCGTCCAAGCCGGTCTCGGAGTGCACCTGCTTCCCGGTGCGCAACGCCTGCTGGACGAGGGAGTTCAGGTGGCTGCCCACGTGCCCCTCGCTCTGACCGCGCGCGAGCGCGTCGCGCAGCTGGCCGAGGATCTGCGACTCACCCACCGCCATCGAGTCCAATCCAGCGGCGACGTTGAAGACGTGGGCGACGGCAGCATCCCCGTAGTGCAGGTCGAGGTGCTCCTTGAGGTCGTCGTGGGTGATCGACGTGCTCGACGTCAACGCTTCGGTGAGGTCGGCCACGGCGCCGTGGAACGCCGAGACCTCGGCGTACACCTCGGTGCGGTTGCAGGTGGCGATGACGAGGTGCTCGGAGATGTCCGGGCTGGCCTGCGCCGTCGCGATGACGGCCCCGATGCTGGCATCGTCCAGGGCGGCGCGCTCGAGGACGGAGATGGGTGTGCGGCGGTGGTTGAAGCCGAAGCTGAGCAGACTCATCGACCAGCTCCCTCCAACAACTCGTCGGGATCGATACCGACTCGTTGTTGCTCGTGGAAGGCCAGGATCTGCAGCTCGGTGGACAGATCGACCTTGCGCATGTGCACCCCTTCGGGGACCTGGATGACGGTGGCGGCGAAGTTGAGGATGGAGCTGACTCCTGCCGAGACCAGCAGATCGGCGACCTGCTGGGCCGACTCGGCGGGGGTGGCGATGACGCCGATGCAGGCCTCCCCCGGGGTGACGTGCACGTCGAGCGCGTCCATGGGCTGGATGACGAGCTCGTCGAGCATGTGCCCGACCACGGCCGGGTCCCGGTCGAGCAGTGCCACGACCTGGAATCCCTTGGTCGCGAAGCCGCCGTACGAGGCCAGGGCACGACCGAGGTTGCCCATGCCGACGATGATCACCGGCCAGTCGTGGGTCAGGCCCAGGGCACGGGAGATCTGGTAGCTCAGGTGGGTGACGTCGTAGCCGACTCCGCGCACCCCGTACGAGCCGAGGTGGCTGAGGTCCTTGCGCAGCTTGGCCGAGCTCACACCGGAGCTGTGGGCGAGCTCTTCCGAGGAGACGGAGAGCACGTCGACGGCGGCGAGCTGTCCGAGCGCGCGCAGATATCCCGGGAGCCGCGCGACCGTCGCATCAGGGATCTCCCGCTTGGCGGAATGCTCGACGGACACGGTTGCGCACGGCTCCTCTCCGCGGTCCCCGGCGGGCGGCGCCGAAGGACCGAACACATCGAGATTACGCTCTTGTGAACAAATGCACAAAGTCGCCGCCCACCGGTCGCGACGACGGCGCGTCGCACGGCTCAGCGGTCCAGAGCGGCCCGCAGGCGCCCTTCGTCCACACGCCAGTAGTCGTGCTGGCGCCCGTCGACGAAGGTCACCGGAATCTCCTCCGTGTACCGGACGAAGGCCGGATCGGAGTCGAGGAAGACCTCCTCGAAGGAGTCCCCGGTCTCCGCGACGACCCGCTCGATGACCGAGCGGGCCACCTCGCACAGGTGGCAGCCGGGCTTGCCGATCATCACCACGCGAGCGGTCGGGAGTGGCATGGCTGCTCCTAGAAGAAGACCGAACGGCGAGTCACCAGGACGGAGTAGAGCGTCTGCTGGATCGTCTCGCGCACCCGGTCGGTCAGCTCGAAGACGAGCATCGGGTCGTCCGCCGCCGCAGTTCCCAGGGAGGCGGTGTCGATGGGCTCACCGAACTCGATGATCCACTTGCTCGGCAGCGGGATCAGACCCAGTGGACCGAGCAGTGGGAAGAACGGCGTGATCGGTGCGTACGGCGCACCGACGAGGCGCGCCACCGTCTTCATGTTGCCGATCATCGGGTAGACCTCCTCGGCCCCGACCACCGAGCACGGGATGATCGGCACCTCCGAGCGGATCGCTGCCGAGACGAACCCACCCCGGCCGAAGCGCTGCAGCTTGTACCGCTCGCGGAAGGGCTTGCCGACACCCTTGAACCCCTCCGGCCAGACGCCGACGAGCTCGCCGCCACGCAGCAGACGCTCGGCATCGGCGTTGGAGGCCAGGGTCGCGCCGGTCTTGCGGGCGAAGTCCCCGACGATGGGCAGCTGGAAGACCAGGTCGGCACCGAGCATCCGCAGGGAGCGCTTCTTCCTGTGCGAGTCGTGGATGGCCAGCTGGGTGATGATCGAGTCGATCGCGACCGTGCCCGAGTGGTTCGAGACGAGGAGCGCGCCTCCCTCATCCGGGATGTTCTCGATCCCGCGCACCTCGACGCGAAACCACTTGTCCTTCAGCAGTCGCAGGACCGGGAAGATGGTGTGGACCGCGAAGTCCTCGTCGTACCCGAAGTCGTCGACGTCGTAGTCACCGCGCATCCGACGCTGCAGGAACTCGATCGTGTCGGCGAAACGACGCTCCCAGTCCTCCCCCGCGGCCGCACCAGCGGCCTGACCCAGCGTCCGCGAGGTCAGCTGCCCCGCCGACAGCAGCACCGAGAGCAGCTCGGCCAGGCCCGGAACGACGGCCTGCCCGGAGTCCGGCATCCCACTCGAGTCCTCGGACACGGCGGTGGATCCGCGCGACCCCGCCGGCACGGGCCGGCCGGCGGTCGAGGACGAGCGCCGCGCCGGTGGCTTGCGCCGGCCTGCAGATCGGGACGTCGAGAGGCGTTGGGCGGCAGGCGGGGAGCCGTCGGCCCCCTTGATGACGCGCAGCGCCGGCTTGCGGGTGGTCGTGGTCGACGGCGCCTCGCTGAGCAGCGGCGTGCTGCGGCGACGAGCGCGCTCGCCCCCTGCACGGTCAGCCGCGGCGGCCACGGCACTGGGCCGCTGCGTCGCCTGCTTCGCCGAGGCCGCGCCGCTCACCTTCGTCCCGGTCGTCTTCTTCGCGGGGGTCGCCTTCTTGGTCCCGGCCGCCTTCTTCGCGGGGGTCGTCTTTTTCGTCCCGGTCGTCTTCTTCGCGGGGGTCGCCTTCGTCGTGGGCGTCGCCCTCTTCGCGGTGGTCTTCCCGGTGGACGTGGCGGACGTCGCCTTCGTCGAGGGCGACCGTCGGGTGCTGTCGGCCATCACTTCTCGCTCTCGCTGGTGGGCGTACCCGCGCGGATGGCGGCCTCGGCCGCCTGCACGGCAGTCCAACCCGGCTGGGCGAAGGGCAGTCGGTCCATGATCCGCCCCTTCGTCGCCCGGGCAAAGTCCTCGTAGGCCGCGCGTGTGGAGTACCCGGGCTCGAAGCCGAGGTGGTCACGCATTCGCGTGGTGTCCAGACCGCGACCGAAGGTGAGCATGTCCAGCTGGTCGGAGCCGATGTCCACGAGCCCGAAGCGCTTCGCGAGGTCGGCGATCGTGCCGGTGGTCATCCGCGGCACGAGCACGAAGGGCCGCCCGGCGATGGTGGCCGCCTGGGATGCGGTGACGATCCCGTCCCCGGCGATGTTGACCGGGCCGAGGCCGGAGGTGTGCACGGCATGGGTCATCGCGGCGACGCAGTCGTCCTCGTGCACGAACTGCAACCGGGCGTCGAAGCCGAAGGGGATCGGGATGACCGGCAGGGAGAAGTGGTCGGTGAAGGCGGTGCGGACCCGCGGACCGATGACGTTGGCGAAGCGCAACGTCGTGACCTCGATGTCGGGGCGGCGGCGGGAGAGGCCGCGCACGTACCCCTCCACCTCGACGCTGTCCCGTGCCCAACCGGATCCGGGCATCTTCATCGCGGACATGTCCTCGGTGAACATCGCGGGGTCGCGAGGGCTGGAGCCGTAGACACCCGCCGTCGACTTCACCACGAGCCTCGTCACCGACTCCGCGCGCTGGCACGCAGCGAGCAGCTGCATCGTGCCGATGACGTTGATCTCCTTCTGCGTCGCGCGCCCACCGCCGGCACGAGGGGTTGCGATGACTCCCATGTGCACGACCGTGTCGACGTCGTTGCCGGAGATGATCCTGCTGACCAGGGGGCTGCGGATGTCGGCCCGCATGAACTCGGCGCGGCCGATGCCGTGCCGCGGGGGCACGACGTCGACGCCGATGATGCGGTCGATGCTCCCGTCACGGCTGAGGCGTCGGGCGAAGGCACCGCCGAGGTGGCGGGAGACACCCACCACGAGCACGGTCCTGGGCACGGAACACCTCCTGTCGGGGACGGCCGGATTGACCGCGTTGTCCGCAGCCTAACGAGCGGGGCGCCCGTGACGCAGGGAAAGGCCCTGTCGAGACAGGGATCACCCGCAGGCCCCCGGGGGACGGCGAAGGGGGCCGCACCGGATTTCCGGTGTGGCCCCCTTCGCACTGGGTCACTTCTTGTTGCGACGCTGGTGGCGCGTCTTGCGCAGCAGCTTGCGGTGCTTCTTCTTCGCCATGCGCTTGCGTCGCTTCTTGATGACAGAACCCATGCAGTCTTCCTTCGTGTCGTCTTCGGGACATCGGTGACGGCTCGAGCGATGCCGGCCCTGCGGCAGGCTCCACCGAATGCGAGTCAGGCCGGAAGTCTAACGCCTCGCCGACGATGCTCGTACCCGTGTGCAGGGGTTGCCGGCGTCGGGCTCGCCCGACCAGTCACCGGCAGTGCCCCCTGCGCGTCCGGAGTCCGGCTCAGGCCGTCTCGATGAAGGAGCTCTCGAGGTACGTGTGGACCGCGTCCTCGGGCACGCGGAAACTGCGGCCGACGCGGACGGCGGGGAGGTCACCGTTGTGCACCATCCGGTAGACCGTCATCTTCGAGACACGCATGATCGACGCGACCTCAGCCACGGTGAGGAAGCGCACCTCACCCAGAAGATCGTTCGACATGATCACCTCGATCTCTGCAGGGTCGCACCGCCGGCCGATGCCGGCAGTCCTGGACGAACCCTTGCAGATGTCCACCATAGGTGCAGATGTGACGACTGGGAAGACGAAGTGCGAGATCGATCACGCAAAGTCCATGCGACACGCCGTTTGGTGGGAAAAATTCGTCTCAGTCGTACCAGACGTCGAGACCGTGCAGGGGGAAGATGGCCTCGCGGGCGGCCATGATCGCCCGGTCGACTCCGTGGTGGGGGTTGTACCCCATGGCCCACGGCTGCACCCAGATCGGCAGGTCCTTCTCGGCCAGGTCCCCCATCGTGGCCGGCCCCTGCTGCCCCGCCACGAGCTCGCAGTGGTCGCGCCACTCCTGCGGGATCTGCGTCGCCGGAGGCACGGGCCGGTGGGCAGCGATGGCGGTGAGGTGGGTCCAGGCCCGCGGGACGGCGTTGATGACGTCGTAGCCACCACCGCCCAGGGCCACCCACCGACCGTCGGCGACCTCGTGGGCGAGGCGGTGCAGGTTGACCGCGGCCTGGCGCTGCGCGTCGAGCGAGATCGACAGGTGCGCCAACGGGTCCTCACGGTAGGTGTCGCAGCCGTGCTGGGTCACCAGCACCCGGGGCTCGAAGGCACGTACCACGGGCATCGCGACCGAGGTGATGGCCCGCAGCCACGGGCCGTCGGCGACACCGGGAGGCAGAGCGACGTTGACCGCAGTGCCCTCCGCGCCGGAGCCTCCCGTGTCCCCGGGCCACCCGGTCCCGGGAAAGAGGGTGCGGCCGGACTCGTGCACCGAGACGGTGAGCACGCGCGGGTCGTCGTAGAACATCGCCTCGACGCCGTCGCCGTGGTGCACGTCGACGTCGACGTAGGCGACCCGCTCGGCACCGTTGTCCAGCAGCCACTGGATCGCGGCGCCGATGTCGTTGTAGACGCAGAAGCCGGCCGCCCGGTCCGGCATGGCGTGATGCATGCCGCCGGTGAAGTTCACCCCGTGCTCGACCTGACCGGTCCACACCCGTCGCGCCACCTCGACGGAGCCGGAGACGATCCGGGCACTGGCCTCGTGGACACCGGCGAAGGCGGGCACGTCGTCCGTCCCGATCCCCCACTGTCCGTCGGCGGTCGTCGGGTCGCCCGAGATCGCCCTGACGGCGTCGATGTAGTCGCAGTCGTGGACCGTGCCCAGGACGTCGTCACCGGCAACGCCGACGTCGATGACGTCGACATGGTCGAAGACCCCGAGGGCCCGACACAGTCGCGCGGTGAGGTCCAGACGGACCGGCGCCATCGGGTGTCCGACCCCGAAGTCGTACTTCGTGAAGTCCTCGCCCCAGATGGCGCACGCCTGTGTGCTCATGCGAGTGACCGTACCCCGGCTAGGGTCGTGTCCGACGGACCACCCGACGACCACCCGACGACCGAAGGAATGCTCGTGGCTCGAAACCGCCTGCACAACGAGGACGTGCTCGTGATCGGCCTGGGGCGCTTCGGCGGCGCCGTGGCGACCGAGCTGCACCGCCTCGGCAACCGCGTGACCGCACTGGAGCTCGATCCGATGCTCGCGGAGACCTACCTGGGACGGGTCGGCCGGATCGTCCAGGGCGACGCGACGTCGGTGACGATGATCGAGGAGCTGAAACCACACACCTTCTCGGCGAGCGTGCTCGGGGTCGGTTCGTCGATCGAGGCCTCGGTGCTCGCGGCCGTCAACCTCATCGACAACGAGTCACCCAAGGTGTGGGCCAAGGCCGTCTCGCCGGCCCATGCGCGCATCCTCAACCGGATCGGCGTGCACCACGTCCTCTCCCCCGAGATCGAGTCGGGCCAGCGACTCGCCCATCTCATCGGCAGCCGACTGATGGACTACATCGAGTTCGACGACGGCTTCGCCATCGTGAAGATGACCCCTCCCCAGGAGGCCGTCGGCTTCACCCTCCAGCAGACCCAGATCCGCCAGAAGTACGGCGTGACCGTCGTCGGTGTGAAATCACCCGGTCAGGACTTCACCTATGCCAAGCCGGAGACGAAGGTCCGCAGCGGCGACCTGATCATCGTCAGCGGACCGACCACGCTCATCGAGCGGATGGCCGCCCGGCCCTGACCGTCACGGCGATCGCCACCCCAGGACGCAGACATCGGGTCAGGGCGTAGGAATGACTGCGTCTCGACTCGATTTCTGCGTCACGGACCGGGGGGGTCGTGCGTCAGGAGGCCCGGTCCTCGCCGAGGGCGAGCACGAGCGCGATCTCCTCCTCCGGGCCGCTCTCGCCGACGACGCGCATCGGGCGACGCTGGTCGGTGGGGCGGAAGCCGAAGCTCGAGGCGAAGGCCACCGCGCGACCGTTGTCCGAGCCGACCCAGTAGAACAGGCGGGCGAAGCCCTGCTCCTCGGCGATCCTGGCGCCCTGGCTGACGAGGTTCGCCGCGACGCCGGCACCACGCCACGTCGGATTCACCCAGAGACCGAAGAGCTGACCACCGTCCTCCGACTCGCTCTCGGTCGCGTCACCGATGCTGGCAACGCCCACGTACTCCCCCTCGGCCTCGCCGACGAGCCGCACGCTACGGCGCATCCGCGCCCGCCAGAAGTCCTCCGTCTGGTCGGCCTCGTCGGCGTGATCGGCAACGAATGCCTCGGGAGATTCCTGCAACGCTTCCAGCCGAAGGGTGCGGTAGATCTCCCACTCGTCCTCGGTCAGCGCGCGCACAGTGATCTCACTCATGGCAGCACTCTCTCATCCCCGAGGGCCGAATGCGGGGCCGGTCCCCGGAATCGTGATGACAATTCACGGATTCTCCGCCCTCATCGTCGCGGAATCGGCGCTCGGGCGCCACTGCATGGATGCACACCCGTCGACCTCGGCTCCCTCGTCGAAGTCGAACCCCAGGCGGGTGTAGCAGGCGACCGCACGCGGGTTGTCGAGCATGACGTGCATCCGCACGCGATCGGCACCATCGGCGACGGCCCGCTCGCGACAGGCGTCGACGAGGGCGTCGGCGATGCCACCGCCGCGAGCGTGCCCGGCAACCCACATCGCGACGATCTCCGGATCGTCCTTCGGGTCGAGGCGCAGCAGCGTCGCCACCCCGAGGGGCAGGCCGTCCGCACGATCTGCGAGGAAGACCGGCTGCTCGGTGCGTTCCTGCCAGATCTCCTCGGTGAAGGCTGCCTCGCGGGCGTAGGAGCTGCCGTACGCTCCCGGCGCGTCCAGGAGCATCGCCAGGCGCACCGCCCGCAACACCGCCCAGTCCTCCCGGGTCAGGACCCGGACCGACCAGCCACTCACCGGCCGGCGGACCGGTCCGCGCAGGCCCGCACGGCGTCGGCCAGGGCATGCCGCATCCCGTGGGCCTCGAGCCGGGCGAGGGCGGCCGCCGTCGATCCCCCCGGGGAGGTGACGTGAGTGCGCAGCAGAGCCGGGTCCTCGCCGGTCTCGACGAGCATCTCGCCGGCTCCCCGCACGGCCTGGGCGGCCATGGCCAGGGCCTGCGCACGCGGCAGCCCCTGGGCGACCCCGGCATCGACGAGGCCTTCGACGAAGAGGTAGACGTAGGCGGGCGCGGACCCGGAGACCGCCGTGGCGGCGTCCTGCTGCCACTCCGGAAGCACGATCGTGCGACCGGTCGGGGCCAACAGCTCACGCACCCGGGTGACCTGCTCGTCGGAGACGTCGTCGGCAGGACTGAGGACCGTCATGCCCTGACCGACCGTGGCCGGGGTGTTGGGCATCGCCCGGATCGCCGCCGTCCCCGTGGGCAGGTGGCCGGCCAGGTCGGCGAGGGAGACGCCGAGGGCCATGGAGACGACGATCGCGTCGGGGCGAAGGGAGGGGGAGATCACCTCGAGCAGGTCCGCCACGCCGTACGGCTTGACGAGGACGAGGTGGACGTCGGCGCGGGCAGCCGCATCCGTCGGCTCGACGACCTCGACTCCCGGGTGGTCCGCGTACTGCTCGCGCAGCCGGTCGGCCTGCTCGGCCCGGCGCACCACCGCGAGAACCCGTCCACCACCACCTGCCACGAGCCCGTCGAGGACGGCTCCGCCCATCGAGCCGACTCCGTAGATCGCCGTCGTCATCGCGCGCTCCTCGTTCTGGGGGTGTGGGTGGTCCAGCGTAGTCAGCCGCGTCCGGCGAGCATCGTGACCAGCCGGCGCACGCCGGAGGGGCGACAGGCCAGGTCGTGCAGGTACTCGAGCCACTGCGGCCCGTACGGCACGAGGACGCGCACCCGGTTCCCCGCATCAGCCGTCCGCATCTGCAGGTCGGGCTGGGCCCCGAGGAAGAACTGGTACTCCAGACCCTCCGGACCACGACCGGACTGGTCGGCCAGACCGTCCGCGAGGTCGAGGAGCAGCGGCTCGTGCGTGGCCACGACGGTGTGCACACCCGAGCCCAGGAGGTCGGCGAGGCAGCGCACGAAGGCCAGGTCCGCCTCGTGGGAGTCCTGCCAGGCCTCGGCGGCAGGATCGCCCGCTCCGCCGCGCACCAGGCGGACGCGCGTGCCCGTGGCCGCCAGCCTCGCGACATCGCTCTCGCTGCGATGGCGCCGGGCGACGACCGAGGCGGTCAGGCGTGGGTAGCGCTCACGGGTGCACTCCACGAGGCCCAGGACGGCATCGGCCACCGATGTGGTCCCCGAGCGCAGCGTGATGTCGACGCGGTGCTCGTCGCCGGCGGCGCAGACCTCGGCGAGGGCTCGCGAGGCGCGGCCGGCATCGGCACCGATGCCGAGCTGCTCGGGTGCCAGGTAGACCTCGGGCCGGTAGTCGCCACCGGCGGCGACAGGTGCGAGGCGCTCGATGGCGGTGACCGCCTCGGTGATCGTCGCATCGACCCCGGCGGCGTCCTCAGCCGGTGGCAGGAGTGGGTGGAGGGCCGCCAGCCGGTTGGTCCGCCGCAGTCGTTGCGCCTGGGTGACGGCGTCGTCGGTCGCCTCACCGGCGACGAAGCGTGCACGCGCGGCCGTGACCACACGGGAGGTCGTGACGCGGTCACGGGCATCGGGGGCGAGCAGCGCGTCCAGCGTGCGCGCTCGGAGTCGGTCGGTTCTCATCGGGCTCATGGGACTCACGCGGTGGGTTCGGGAGAGTGCAGTCGGTAGGCGCCGGGGACGACGTGCCAGGTGCGCTCGCGTGCCGGCTCGAGCGCCTCACCGTCGGCGTTGGCCGCGAACTCGTGGTTCACGCCGGTGACGGTCACCGTCCGGGCCCGCAGGGAGATGACGTCGTCGAGACGCGTGTGGCGGCCCGTGTTGACCGTGGCGGCATAGAGCAGGCGGCGCCTCCAGGAGATCGCCCGGGAGACGACGACCTCCGCCTTGCCGTCACCGGGAAGCGCATCGGGGGCGATGGGGGTGCCGCCGCCGACGCTCTGACCGATGGTCACGGCGACCTGGAGGCTGCGGTGCGTGCCGTCGACGACGACTTCGCCGTCCGCGACGACCTTCAGGTGCCGACCGGACCGACCGAAGCCTGCGGCGAGACCGCCGATGACGTAGCCGACCGGACCCAGCCGCTCCTTCCACGGAGCCGCGATGCGACCGGCCTCCTCCCCGACGCCGATGTGGACGGCATTGGCGACGAGCCGGTCCTCGTCGTCGAGGAGCACGTCCACGGGTCGTGGCGGGCTGTCGATGACGACCCGGGCGGCCTCGGCCGGGTCGGTGGGCATCTCGAGGGTGCGGGCGAAGTCGTTGCCCGTCCCCATCGGCAGCAGCCCGACGGTGGGCGGTTCCTCTCCGAGACTGCCTGCACGGCACAGGGCGGTGACGAAGGCATTGAGCGATCCGTCGCCGCCGGCGACGATGATCTCGCGGCCGTCCCTCCCGGCGATCGCCTCGGTCAGCTCCTCGATGGTGCTCGTGGTCACGACGTCGACGTCGCCGTGCTCGCGCAGCACTGCCAGGGCCGCATCCGTGCGCTCCTGGGCGCTGGTGCCGGCCGAGGAGTTCGCGATGAAGAGGAACCGTCTCACGCCGTCAGCCTACGGCTGCGCTCACGGGGTGCGACGCCGGAGGGTCAGGCTTCCCAGGGCGAGCGCGACGGCGATCCAGATGGCGATGACCAGCAGCGGGAGACCGAGGTCCCCGGCCGGCTCGGCACTGGATGCGACGGCGTTCGCCGCATCCACGACATAGGACAGGGGCAGCACGTCGGACACGAGCTCGAGTGCCCGCGGAAGCTGGTCACGGGGCACGAGCAGACCGCACAGCAGGAACTGCGGCAGGACCGTCGCCGGCATCAGCTGCACGGCCTGGAACTCCGTGCTGGCGAAGGCCGAGGCGAAGAGCCCGAGCACCGTCCCGAGCACCCCGCTGGCCACGACGACGAGGACGAGCCAGGCCAGGGCACCGGCGATGTCGAGCCCGAAGAGCCACACCGTGATGGCGGTGACGATCGCGCCCTGGACGACGGCCAGGAGGCCGAAGGCCAGGGCGTAGCCCACGACGAGGTCACCCTTGCCCAGGGGCGTGGTGAGCAGGCGCTCGAGGGTGCCGCTCGTGCGCTCGCGAAGGGTGGCGACGCTCGTGACGACGAACATGATCACGAACGGAAAGATCGTCACCAGGACGGGACCGATGCGGTCGAAGAGCGGGCCGTCGACGTAGATCCACGCGAGCAGGCCCATGAGCACGATCGGCATGACGATCAGCAGCGCGAGGGTGCGGTGGTCCCGTCCCACCTGCCGCAGCACCCGAGCAGCGGTGGCGAGGGTCAGACGCGGGTTCATGACGCCACCTCGTCGACGAGCGCGAGGAAGGCGCCCTCCGCGTCGGCGGCCCCGGTGCGTTCGAGGAGCCGGGCCGGGGTGTCGTCGGCGAGCACCACCCCTTCGCGCAGCAGCAGCAGGCGGTCGCACCGGCCGGCCTCGTCCATGACGTGGCTGGAGACGAGCAGCGTGACCCCGTCGTCCGCGAGGCGACGGAAGAGGGCCCACAGGTCTCGCCGCAGCACCGGGTCGAGACCGACGGTCGGCTCGTCGAGGACGAGCAGCTCGGGGTCGCCGACGAGTGCGGCGGCCAGCGAGGCCCGACCGCGCTGTCCACCCGAGAGCGCGTCGGTGCGGTCGTCCGCGTGGTCGACCAGGTCGACACGGGCCACTGCGGTCTCGGCCGCAGCCCGCGGATCGGCCACCCCGAGCAGTCGGGCGAAGTGGGTGACGTTCTCCCGGACGGTCAGGTCGCCGTAGACGCTCGGCGCCTGGGTGACGTACCCGACCCGCCTGCGGAGTCGACGGTGGCCGGCCGGCAGGGCGAGGACCTGCACGTCACCGGAGTCGATCCGCTGTACGCCGACGATCGCGCGCATCACCGTCGACTTGCCGCCGCCGCTGGGTCCGAGCAGCCCGACCACCTGTCCGGCGGGCACCCGCAGGTCCAGGTCGGGGATGACGAGCCGGCCACCGCGGGTGACCGTCAGTCCGGTGATCTCGACCGCGCAATTCACCATGTGGTGAATTCTCCTCCTCCTCGCCTCCTGTTCGCAACCCCCCGGCCACCTCAGGGGGTGAGAAGCGCCTGGATGGGTGGGGCCAGGACGGCGACGATCTCCTCCGGCTCGGCCTGGGCCATCGGTGGCACCTCGACCACGTAGCGCAGCAGGCCCATCCCCACCAGCTGCGCGCCGACGGCCGCCACCGTCAACTCCGGGAGGACGTCGTCATCGCCGACGATGTGCCTCAGGCTCGTCAGGACGCTGCGGGAGACGAAGTCGCGCAGCAGGTGCGCCGCCTCCTCGTGGGAGGCGACGGCGCCGACCATCGCCTGGAACCGGGCGCGGCCCCCGGGGCTGTCCCAGACGCGCAGGAAGGTGCGCACGATCCGTTCTCCCGCGCCCTCGGGCGGACCGGCGACGGCCGCGGCGATCTGGCCCTCGATCCCGGCGGGCACGCCGAGGACCTCGGCGAAGAGACCGGACTTGCCGTCGAAGTAGTGGTGCACGAGGGCCGGGTCCACCCCGCTCTCCCGGGCGATACCACGGACCGAGGTGCCGTCGTACCCCTTCGCCGCGAACAGCCCGCGGGCCACGTCGATGATCTGCGCCCTGGTGTCGCCTCCCCCGGACCGGCGACCGCGGGGGCTCATGACGGGGCGACGTCGGAGGCAGGCACGACCTGACCGAGGTGCTCACGCGCGAAGTCGAGCGACTCACGCAGGTCGAGCTCGCGCTCCTTCGGTCGTCTGCGGGTCCCGACCTCCAGGACGACCGCCCCGGCGAACCCGCTGCCGGCGACGTGCTCGAGGACCTGCGCGCACGGCTGGGTTCCCCGCCCCGGGACGAGGTGGTCGTCCTTGAGCGTCGTCAGCATCCCGTCCGCCAGGTGGATGTGGGCCAGTCGGTCGCCGAGGTCCCGGACCATCTGCATCGCGTCGCTGCGCGCCGTCGCCGTGTGCGACAGATCGATGGTCACGTGGTCGTAGGGCTGCGGCACCGGGTCCCAGTGCGGCAGGTAGGCCTGCACCGACTGCCCACGGGCCGCCCACGGGAACATGTTCTCCACCGCGATGACGATGTCCGCGTCGTTCTCGCGCTCGGCGACACCGTCGGCGAAGGCACGGGCGTACTCCCGCTGCCAGCGGAACGGTGGGTGCAGCACGACCGTCGGCGCGCCCACCGCACGGGCCAGCTCGACCGAGCGGTCGACCTTGCCCCACGGGTCCGTCCCCATCACGCGCTGGGTCAGCAGCAGCGTCGGCGCGTGGATCGAGACGATGTCCAGGCCGTGGTGCTCGGCGAGCGCGTTGAGCGCCGGGGCGTTCTGCGAGATCGGGTCGTTCCAGACCATGACCTCGACACCGTCGTAGCCGAGGTCGGCCGCGTACTCGAAGGCCGCCGCCGTCCCCGCGGGGTACACGGATGCCGTGGACAGGGCCACCGGGATCGTGCGTGCGTCAGCCATACCTCGAGCCTAGACCCGCTCGCGAGTCCGAACACGGCAACCGGGCCCTCACGTCATCAGGTCGAGGTAGCGCAGCAGCACGCCCTCGCGCATGGCCCAGGGGCAGATGCTCAGCTCATCGACGCCGAGCAGGTCCATCGACGCCTCGGCGATGATCCCGCCGGCGAGGATCTGTCGGGCTCGGGCGGATGAGACCCCGGCCAGTGTGGAGCGCTCCGCTCCGGTCATCGGGGCGATCCGGGCGATCGTCGCGCGCACGTCGTCCACGTGCAGCGTGCGCAGTACGTAGGGCCCCTCACCGCTGGGTGCGGCACCGGCGATGCGCGCCAGCGAGCGCATCGTCTTGCTGGTGCCGACGACGCTGTCCGGGGATGCCGCCTTGGCATAGGGGCGGATCTCCCTGGCCAGGGCCGCACGGACCGTGCGGCGGGCGGCCCTGATGTCCTCGGCGCTCGGCGGGTCCCCCGGCAGGTGGTCCAGGGTCACCCGGCCCGCCCCGAGGAGGAGGGACTTGGCGACGTCCGGCTCCTCGTCATCGCCGAGTGTCAGCTCGAGGGAGCCGCCGCCGATGTCGATGACGAGCAACCTCCCGGCGGACCACCCGACCCAGCGACGCGCCGCCAGGAAGGTCAGCCGTGCCTCGTCGGTGCCCTCGAGGACCTGCAGGTCCACCCCCGTCTCGCGACGTACGCGCTCGAGGACGGCGTCACCGTTGGGCGCCTCGCGGATGGCGCTCGTGGCGAAGGCGAGGATCTCCTCCACACCCTGGTCCTCGGCGATCCCGAGGCACTCGTGGACGAAGCGAGCGAGGTCCGCCGCCCCGGGCTCGTCGATGGCGCCGTCGGCGTCGACGTGCTCGGCGAGCCGGAGCACCATCTTGTGCTTGGTCGCCGGGATCGGGGCGGCACCGTGGTGGGCATCCACGACGAGCAGGTGGACGGTGTTCGATCCGATGTCGATGACCCCAAGACGCACGGGGGCCACAGTAGACCCCGAAGGAGATCGAGCGGTCGGGCGGCTGCGTCCCCACTAGGGTGTTGCTCGTGGAGCAGGAGAGCGAGCAGCACCCCGGTGAGACCGACCTGGCAACGGCGCGGACGTGGGTCGAGTTCGAGGATCCGGCGCAGGAGGGGCAGCGCTTCCGTTGCGACCTGACGTGGCTGACCTCGTCGTGGACGTGCATCTTCGGCAACGGGTGCCACGGCATCGACTCCGACGAGCCGGACTTCGGCTGCTGCGTGCTCGGGGCGCACTTCACCGACAAGGACGACGTCACCCGGGTGAAGGCGATCGCCGACGAGCTCGGCGAGGACGAGTGGCAGCTGCACCCGGGGACGACCCGCCGCTCGGCGTGGACGGAGAAGGAGGACGGCGCGCTGAAGACGAAGGTCGTCGACGGCGCCTGCATCTTCTTCAACCGGCCCGGTTTCCCCGCGGGGGCGGGCTGCGCGCTGCACCAGCACGCGATCCTCACCGGGGTCGAGCCGCACACCACCAAGCCGGACGTGTGCTGGCAGCTGCCGATCCGACGCACCTACCGCGACGTCGAGCTGCCCGACGGGACCAGCTACCTCGAGGTCAGCATCGGCGAGTACGACCGACGCGGGTGGGGCGCCGGCGGGCACGAGCTCGACTGGTACTGCTCCGGCAGTCCCGACGCCCACAGCGCACCCGACCCGGTCTACGTCAGCGAGGGTCCCGGACTCATCGAGCTCATGGGTGAGCAGGGGTACGCACAGCTCGCCGAGCGCTGCGCGGCGCACCTGGCCCTCGTGGCCGCGGCGACCGGGGCGAAGGGGGCAGCGGGCCCCCCTTCGCCCGCCGGCCGGGACCTGCTCCCGCTGCTCGTGCATCCCGCGACCCTGGCCGCCCGGGAGCGGTGATGGACCCGGCCGCCCTGCTGGCCCTGGTGCGTGACGAGCTCGCCCCGGATCTGGGCGACGGGGTGGTCACCACCGACGCCGACGTGGTCGCCGCGCACTCGCGGGACGAGGCGCTGTTCTGCCCGGACGACGGCGCCGTGGCCCTGGTGCGGGCGCGGACGGTGGCGGACGTGCAGGCGACGATGCGCTTCGCCTCCCGGCACGCAGTCCCGGTCGTCCCCCAAGGAGCCCGCACCGGCCTGTCCGGCGGCGCCAACGCCGTGCCCGGCTGCCTGCTGCTGTCCGTCGCATCGATGACGCGGGTCCTCGACCTCGACCCGGGCGAGCGCACCATCACCGTCGAGCCGGGGGTCATCAACGCCGACCTCAAGGAGGCCGTCGCCGAGCACGGCCTGTCCTACCCACCCGACCCGGGCTCGGTTGCGATCTCCTCCATCGGCGGCAATGTCGCCACCAACGCCGGGGGCCTGTGCTGCGTGAAGTACGGCGTCACCCGCGACTACGTGCGGGCACTGCAGGTGGTGCTCGCCGACGGCACCCTGACGACGATCGGTGCGCGGACGGCGAAGGGCGTGGCCGGGCTCGACGTGCGCTCTCTCTTCGTCGGGTCGGAGGGAACCCTCGGCATCATCGTCTCGATCACCCTGCGGCTCGTGCCGCTCGTGCCGCAACCACTGACGGCGGTGGCGACCTTCGCCGACGAGCGGGCCGGCGCGACGACCGTGTCGGCCTTCATGGCTGCGGGAGCGCAACCGTCGATGCTCGAGTCGCTGGACCGCACCAGCCTGCAGATGCTCAACGCCTACGGCGACTTCGGGCTGGACGCGCACGCCGGCGCGATGCTGCTCATCCAGTCCGACGGCGCGGGAAGCCGGGAGGCCGCGCTGGCGGAGGTCGAGACCTTCACCCGGCACGCCGAGGCACAGGGCGCGCTCGAGGTCGCCTTCTCCGACGACGCCGCCGACAGCGAGGCCCTCGTAGCGGCCCGCCGCCTGGCGCAGACGGCCTACGAGCACTACGCCCGCTCCCACGGCGGCGGTCAGCTGCTCGACGACGTGTGCGTGCCGCGCGAGCAGCTGCCGATCTTCTACGAGCGCCTCGACCGCATCCGCACCGCGACCGGCCTGACGATCGCGGCCGTGGCCCACGCCGGGGACGGCAACCTGCACCCGTCGATCTTCTTCTCCACCACCGACCCGGACGAGGTCGCCCGGGCCCGTCGGGCCTTCGACGAGATCATGCAGGTCGGGCTGGAGCTCGGCGGCACGATCACCGGCGAGCACGGGGTCGGTCACCTCAAGCGCGGGTGGCTCGCCCGTGAGCTCGACGAGGGCAATCGCGGCATCCACCGGGCCGTCAAGGCAGCGCTCGACCCGCTCGGGATCCTCAACCCCGGCACGATGTTCGCCGACCTGTGAGGTCGCCCGGGGCTCGCGGTCGCTGCGCGACGTGCGCGGCCCGTGGAGCTCCTGGTTCCACCAGCGGAGATCGCTGTCACCGGTGGCGCGTAGGTTGCCCCCATGGCAAGCAGGAAGGCACCCGTCCACCGGTGCAGCGAGTGCGGGTGGACGAGCGTGAAGTGGGTCGGTCGGTGCGGCGAGTGCCAGGCGTGGGGCACCGTCGAGGAGGTCGGCGGTGCGACGACGCGGACGCTCGCAGCCGCTCGCGTGGAGCGCCCGGCCGTACCGATCCGTGAGGTCGACGGCAACCACGCCGCCCACCGCAGCTGCGGTGTCCCCGAGTTCGACCGTGTCCTCGGGGGTGGGCTCGTGCCGGGGTCGGTGGTCCTCGTGGCCGGTGAGCCGGGCATCGGCAAGTCGACCCTGCTGCTCGACGTGGCCGCCCGCGTCGGGGAGGGCCGTCGCGTGCTCTACATCAGCGGCGAGGAGTCAGCGGCGCAGGTGCGTGGTCGGGCCGAGCGCATCGGCGCGATCACCGACGGGCTCTACCTCGCCTCCGAGACCGACCTGGCGACGGTCCTCACCCAGATCGACCAGGTGAAGCCGGACCTCGTCGTCATCGACTCGGTGCAGACCGTCGCCTCGGGTGAGGTCGACGGCGCAGCCGGCAACGTCGGCCAGGTGCGCGAGGTCGCCGGCTCGCTCATCCAGGCGGCCAAGTCGGCCGGCTTCGCGATGCTTCTCGTCGGCCACGTGACCAAGGACGGGTCGATCGCCGGCCCGCGGGTGCTCGAGCACCTCGTCGACGTCGTCGTGCAGTTCGACGGCGACCGCCACTCCCGGCTGCGGCTGGTCCGCGCGGTGAAGAACCGCTACGGCCCCACCGACGAGGTCGGGTGCTTCGACCTGCACGACACCGGCATCGTCGGGCTGAGCGACCCGAGCGGCCTTTTCCTGTCCAGCCGGCACATCACCGTCCCGGGCACCTGCGCGACCGTCACCCTCGAAGGCCGTCGACCGCTCGTCGTCGAGATCCAGGCACTGGTCACCCCGTCGCAGATCCCCACACCGCGTCGGGCCAACGTCGGTCTGGACTCCGGTCGCGTGGCGATGATCATTGCGGTGCTCGACAAGCGCGCGGGAGCACCGATCGTCAATGCCGACACCTATGTCTCGACCGTCGGCGGGGTGAAGATCACCGAGCCGTCGAGCGACCTGGCCGTCGCCGTGGCCATCGCGAGCGCCGTCCTCGAGCAACCGGTCGCCCACGACCTCCTCGCGCTCGGCGAGGTGGGACTCAGCGGCGAGGTGCGTCCGGCCGTCGGGGTGGCCCGTCGCCTGACCGAGGCCGCCCGGCTCGGATTCCGCACCGCGATGGTGCCCAAGGGGGCGCTGGCCGACACGCCCGCGCCCCGCGGCATGGAGGTCGTCGAGGTCGTCGACGTGGCCTCGGCGATCGAGCAGGTGCGGGCCCGCCCGCCCTCCAGCGGCCTTCGGTCCGTCTGACGACCTAGACTCGCCCCGTGACCGAAGCCGACGAGGACCTCTTCCGGGCGACCCTTGCTGCGGTCGCGCCCGGTACGCCGCTGCGCGACGGGCTATCCCGGATCATGCGCGGCAACACGGGCGCCCTCATCGTCATGGGCTACGACACGAGGGTCGATGCCCTGTGCACCGGCGGCTTCGACGTCAACATCGAGTTCTCGGCGACGCGACTGCGCGAGCTGGCGAAGATGGACGGCGCGATCATCATCGACGCCAACGTCAGCCGGATCCACAAGGCTGCCGTGCAGCTCGTACCCGACCCGATGATCGAGACGACCGAGAGCGGCACCCGCCACCGCACCGCAGAGCGGGTCGCCCGGCAGACCGGCAACCCCGTGCTGTCGGTGAGCCAGTCGATGCACATCATCGCGCTCTACGTCGACGGGCGTCGGCACGTGCTGCGCACCGCGTCCGAGCTGCTCTCGCAGGCCAACCAGGCGATGCAGACCCTCGAGCGGTACACGACCCGGCTGACGGAGGTCACCGGGGCGCTGTCCGCCCTGGAGATCGAGGACCTGGTCACCGTCCGCGACGTCGCCATCGTGCTCCAGCGCCTCGAGATGGTCCGGCGCATCCACGCCGAGATCGCCGAGTACGTCCTCGAGCTCGGGGTCGACGGGCGGCTGCTGAGCCTGCAGCTCGAGGAGCTGACGGCCGGGCTCGACGACAGCATGCGCACGGTGATCCTCGACTACCTCGAGCCCGACGGGGCGGTCGAGACGTACACCGACGTCCTGGACAACCTCGCGCAGCTCGACGCCGCAGAGCTGCTCGACCTCGGCCACGTGGCCAAGTCGCTCGGCTTCCCCATCGTCGGCGAGTCCCTCGACGCGAGCGTCGGTCCTCGCGGGCTGCGCATCCTGAGCAAGGTCCCGCGCCTCCCGGGCGCGATCACCGAGCGGCTGGTCGAGCACTTCGGCTCGCTGCAGCCCCTCCTCGCAGCCGGTCTGGACGACCTCATGGCGGTCGAGGGTGTCGGGGAGCTGCGCGCCCGGATGGTCCGAGAGGGTCTCTCCCGCCTCGCCGAGTCGTCGATCCTCGAGCGCTACGTCTAGATGGGGCGGTTCCTCGCCTCCTACCTCGCCGGCATCATCGTGATCGTCGGCGGTTGGCTCGGGTGGACGAGTGCCGATCGCGTCGACGAAGCCGTCAGCGCCTCGGCCGACCTGGTCGTGCCGGGCCCGTCGGGTGACGCACGCGCGCAGGGCCGCGTGGCCCCGCGCGCGGACAGCGACTCCTCGCGTGCGCTCTCGATCGGGGGCACCGAGCCGAGCCCACCCTGCGGGATCCGGACACCGTCGAGCGCCTCCGGCATGAACCGGGTCATGGCGCGACTCGACGACCAGCCCATGCTGCGAGGCGGTGACCATGGCGGCAGCGTGCAGCTCGCCGACGGTCGTCGGATGTTCTTCTACGGCGACACCGTCCGGGACCCGACGACCGTCTCGCCCTTCATGGTCCGCAACTCCGCCCTGGTCCTCGACCGCGGTTGCCTCCGACCGATGGACGGCCAGGACGGGGATGCCGTCATCCCGGACGATTCGGACAACACCGGGTACTGGCCGATGTCGATGCGCGCCGTCGAGGTCCCCGGCGGTACCCGTGTCCGGGTGATCACCAACCGGGTGCAGGCCGTCGGTCCGCTCGAAGGCGACACCCTCCCCGACTCACCGGACGCCTTCCGGACACTGGGGTCCTCCATGGCCACCTTCGAGGTCCCGACCGACCGCACGCCCCGCTTCGTCGGTCAGACCCCGCTGACCCCCGACACGACCGACCCCCGGGTCCCCGCGTGGGGTGCCGCCATGTGGGAGCACGACGGCACGCTCTACGTCTTCGGTACCGCGAGCAACGAGACGAAGACGACCGCCGGGTGGTCCCTCCACGTCGCCCGCACGAGCCCCGACGAGCTGGCCGACCCGGACGCGTGGGAGTACTGGGACGGCAACCGTTGGATCCCCGACGCGGCAGGGGCCGCTCGGACGGACAGCTCGCCACTGATCCCCGCGGAGATGGGTGTCTCGCACGTGCTGTCGGTCTTCGAGCGTGCGGGCTCCTGGTACGCCGTGAGCAAGGAGGGTGACTTCCACGGCACCTCCTTGGCGGTGTGGAAGGCGCCCGAGGTCACCGGCCCCTGGACCAAGCACCTGGTCCGACCGCTGAAGAACTCTGCGGGACTCCGGCGGTACACGCCCCTGGCGCACCCGCACTTCACCCTCCCATCGGGCCGGCTGCTCATCTCGTGGAGCGAGGCGCCCACCGACGCCGGCCTGTACTACACCAACCCGGAGCTGTACCGCTCGATGTTCGACGAGATCAGGCTGCCGTGACGGACGCCGCGGGACCGCTCCTCCACCACGCCGTCGCGTCCTGGTACGCCGACCACGGTCGCGACCTGCCGTGGCGCGAGCCCGACTGCTCTGCGTGGGGCGTCTACCTGTCCGAGGTGATGTCCCAGCAGACCCCCATCGCGCGGGTCCTCCCAATCTGGGAGCGCTGGATGGAGCGCTGGCCGACCCCCTTCGACCTCGCGTCGGACGCGCCGGGTGAGGCGGTGCGCATGTGGGATCGCCTCGGCTACCCGCGCCGCGCGCTGCGCCTGTGGGAGTCGGCCACGGTGATGGTCGAGCAGCATGACGGGCAGGTCCCGCGCGAGCACGCGGACCTGCTCGCGCTGCCGGGCGTCGGCGCCTACACGGCCGCGGCGGTCGCCTCCTTCGCCTTCGGTGACCCGCGTACCGTCGTCGACACCAACGTCCGACGGGTCCTCGCCCGCACCGTCACGGGTCAGCAGCACGCCGCGGCGTCGCTCACGGTCGCCGAGACCCGGCTCGCGGAGCGCTCGATGCCACGCACAACGGACGAGGCCAACACGTGGAATGCCGCGGTCATGGAGCTGGGTGCGCTCGTGTGCACGGCCCGCTCCCCCGCGTGCGGGCAGTGCCCCGTCGCGTACCTGTGCGCCTGGCAGCTCGCCGGACGTCCCGAGCACGAGGGACCGCCGCGACGCGGCCAGGCGTGGCAGGGCACGGACCGGCAGGTGCGCGGGCGGATCGTGCAGCTGTTGCGGGAGAGCACGGACCCGGTGACGCGCACGGCGATGGCTGCCGTGTGGCCCGACGACGAGTCGAAGGTCGAGCGCTGCCTCGCCGGTCTGCTCGAGGACGGGTTGGCCGAGCAGGACGCGGACGGGCGCTACTCGCTGCCCTCCTGAGTGGGCAGCTGGCGCAGCATGCGGGAGTTGCCGAGGGTGTTGGGCTTGACCCGCTCGAGGTCGAGGAACTCCGCCACGCCCTCGTCGTAGGAGTGCAGGAGCTCGACGTAGACCTCGGGGTCGACGGCCTGGCCGTCGATCTCCTCGAAGCCGTGACGGGTGAAGAACTCGGTCTCGAAGGTCAGGCAGAACAGGCGCCGCACACCCAGCGCGACGGCGTCCTCGGTGAGTGCCTGCAGCAGCCGGCCCCCGACGCCGTGGCCGAGGTGGGCGTCCGCGACGGCGAGCGTGCGGATCTCGGCGAGGTCCTCCCACATCACGTGCAGGGCGCCGCACCCGACCACGACGCCGTCGACCTCCGCCACGTGGAACTCCTGCAGCCCCTCGAAGTAGGCGACGGTGTCCTTGCTCACGAGTACCCGGCGCTCGGCCAGCGGGGCGACGAGGTCGCGGATGGCCCAGACGTCGTTGGTGCGGGCTCGACGGATGGTGGCGCTCATCCGGCCAACCTACGCCTGCCAACCTCCCCGACGAACTGCTGCAGGCTCGAGTTCGTATTGCCTGCAGCACGACGAGGTGCTGCTGACTCAACGAAGTGCTGCCAGGTCGTGACGGCTGCGCCGACGATGAAGGGAATCAGGCGACGGCGACGCGCAGGGCGGCCTCGATGAGTCCACGGACGCGGCGCGGATGGCGCAGGTCTGACCACATCAACCGCACCACGACGTAACCGCGCCGGCGCAGATCGTCCTCGCGGCGCTTCTCGGCGACGAGGTCACCGCGGTCGTCGTACTTCGCGGCCCCATCGAATTCGAGGATCACCCGCGTGCCCGTGATGAGGAAGTCCACCCGCCACGGGCCGACCCACACCTGCGGCTCGAGCTCGTACCCGAGATCGGTGCAGACCTGCCGGGTCAGGGTCTCCCCCGGCGACTCGTGGCGCCCATCGACCGTGGAGAGAGCACGCCGTACCGCACCGATCCCCTTCACACCCCGGGAGACCTCTGCCGTGGCGACCGCGATCTCGGCCGGGGTGACGAGCTGGCGTGCCACGGCGGCGTCGGCGGCCACGAGGGCGGTGTTCGGCGTGCCCACGAGACCCGCGTGCACGAGCGAGACCGCCACCGGGGCGCAGGGTACCGGCACCTCGATGCGCGGTGGCTTCTCGACCGGGACGAGGTTGCCGACCGGGCTCCACACGGTGAAGTCGCTGCCGCGTCGGGTGGTTCGCACGTCCCCACGCACGAGGTGCACGCGGCTGAGGTCCGCGTCGACGAGCGGGAGGCCCCGCAGCAGGATGGCCGAGTGGGCGGTCGCCCCGGACCTGTGAGCATGTCTGCGCGTGATCGCGATCGTGCGCAGCAGGTGGCGCTCCACCGGGTCCTCTGGCGTCTCGGTCGACCACCCGCCGCGGGTGAGGTGGGTCAGCGCTCGCTCCCTGGCGAGCTCGACCAGACGCAGTCTGGGCACCCCGGCCTGCTCTGCATCCTTGGTCATGAAGACCCTGTTGACCGACAACTCCCGCAGGATCTCGACTTCGTCATCCATGGCAGCAGTCTGCTCAGGACGAAGGGGGTGCCCCTCGACTTTTCCACAGGCTCCGCCCGCGGCAGCCACGCACCTGACATCTGCGCCGCACGTCGTTGAGTCAGCAGTATCACGAGGTGGTGCTGGCTATACGAAGTGCTGCCTGCAGCAGTTCGTTCGGGGAGGGCATGGCGAAGGGGAGGTGGCCAGCGATCTGGCCACCTCCCCTTCGCAACGGTCGCTGAGCGACCTCCTCAGGGACCGGTCACGGTCAGTCGGCGGAGGACCCGCCGACGCCCCCTTCGAGGAGCGGGACGTCGAGATCGCCGACGTTGGGCGTGCCGTGGAAGGTGAACTTCGCCGACTTGCCCTCGCCCTCGACGTCGACCGCGACGATCTCGCCGGCGGACAGTTCGCCGAAGAGGATCTTCTCGGAGAGCACGTCCTCGATCTCGCGCTGGATGGTGCGCTTGAGCGGACGGGCACCCAGCACCGGGTCGTAGCCGCGCTTGGCCAGCAGCTCCTTGGCCGCGGACGTGAGCTCCATGCCCATGTCCTTGTCCTTCAGACGCTTGTCCAGCTTGGCGACCTCGAGGTCGACGATCTGCACCAGCTCGTCCTGGCTCAGCTGCGGGAAGACGATCGTGTCGTCGACGCGGTTGAGGAACTCCGGACGGAAGTGGTTCTTCAGCTCGTCGATGACCTTGCCCTTCATCCGCTCGTAGTCGGTGCGGTCGTCCTTGTTGGCGACGAAGCCCATCGACCCCTTGGAGATGTCCCGGGTACCGAGGTTCGTCGTCATCAGGATGATGGTGTTCTTGAAGTCGACCATCCGGCCCTGCGAGTCGGTCAGACGGCCGTCCTCGAGCACCTGGAGCAGCGAGTTGAAGATCTCCGGGTGGGCCTTCTCGACCTCGTCGAAGAGGACCACCGAGAACGGCTTGCGGCGCACCTTCTCCGTCAGCTGGCCACCCTCGTCGTACCCGACGTAGCCGGGAGGCGAGCCGAAGAGACGGCTGACCGTGTGCTTCTCGGAGTACTCCGACATGTCGAGGGTGATCAGGCTGTCCTCGTCGCCGAAGAGGAACTCCGCCAAGGCCTTGGCCAGCTCGGTCTTACCGACCCCCGTCGGACCGGCGAAGATGAACGAGCCACCGGGGCGGTGCGGGTCCTTCAGACCGGCGCGGGTACGACGGATCGCTGCCGAGAGGCCGTTGATCGCGTCATCGTTACCGATGACCCGCTTGTGCAGCTCGGCCTCCATGTTGAGCAGCCGGGTCGACTCCTCCTCGGAGAGCTTGAAGACCGGGATACCGGTCGACGCGGCGAGCACCTCGGCGATCAGCTCTTCGTCGACCTCGGCCACGACGTCCATGTCGCCGGCCTTCCACTCCTCCTCGCGCTTGGCCTTGTCCGCGAGCAGGTTCTTCTCGTCGTCGCGCAGACCGGCGGCCTTCTCGAAGTCCTGGCCGTCGATGGCCGACTCCTTCTCCAGACGGACCTGGGCGATCCTGTCGTCGAACTCCTTCAGCTCCGGCGGAGCCGTCATCCGGCGGATGCGCAGACGTGCGCCGGCCTCGTCGATGAGGTCGATCGCCTTGTCCGGCAGGAAGCGGTCGTTGACGTACCGGTCGGCCATCGTGACCGCGGCCACGATCGCCGGGTCGGTGATGGTCACCTTGTGGTGCGCCTCGTAGCGGTCGCGCAGGCCCTTGAGCATCTCGATGGCGTGCGCCAGGGAGGGCTCGTCGACCTGGATCGGCTGGAAACGGCGCTCCAGCGCGGAGTCCTTCTCGATGTGCTTGCGGTACTCCTCGAGCGTGGTCGCACCGATCGTCTGCAACTCACCGCGGGCCAGCATCGGCTTCAGGATGCTGGCGGCGTCGATGGCGCCCTCTGCCGCCCCGGCACCGACGAGGGTGTGGATCTCGTCGATGAAGAGGATGATGTCGCCGCGGGTCTTGATCTCCTTGAGCACCTTCTTCAGGCGCTCCTCGAAGTCACCTCGGTAACGGCTACCGGCGACGAGCGAGCCGAGGTCGAGCGTGTAGAGCTGCTTGTCCTTCAGCGGCTCCGGGACGTTCTCGTCGACGATGTCCTGCGCCAGGCCCTCGACGACGGCGGACTTGCCGACGCCGGGCTCACCGATGAGCACCGGGTTGTTCTTCGTGCGACGCGAGAGCACCTGCATGATGCGCTCGATCTCCTTGGTGCGCCCGATGACCGGGTCGATCTGACCGTCACGGGCAGCCTGGGTCAGGTTGCGACCGAACTGGTCGAGCACGAGGGAGCCGGCCGGCTGGCCCTCCTGCTGGCCCGATCCGGCGCCGACACCCGCTGCCTGGCCCTCCTTGCCACCCTGGTAGCCGGAGATCAGCTGGATGACGGTCTGGCGCACCCGGCCGAGGTCCGCGCCGAGCTTGACGAGCACCTGGGCGGCCACCCCTTCGCCCTCGCGGATGAGGCCGAGCAGGATGTGCTCGGTGCCGATGTAGTTGTGACCGAGCTGCAAGGCCTCGCGCAGGGAGAGCTCGAGCACCTTCTTGGCGCGCGGGGTGAAGGGGATGTGCCCCGACGGCGCCTGCTGGCCCGGACCGATGATGTCCTGGACCTGCTCGCGGACGGCATCGAGGGAGACCCCGAGGGACTCGAGTGCCTTGCTCGCCACCCCTTCGCCCTCGTGGATGAGGCCGAGCAGGATGTGCTCGGTGCCGATGTAGTTGTGGTTGAGGAGGCGTGCCTCCTCCTGGGCCAGGACCACGACCCGGCGGGCCCGGTCGGTGAACCGTTCGAACATGGGATCTACCCCTTCAATGTGTCGCTCAGACCACGATGCTACGTGCCCGCCCCGTGTTCTTCGGGGTCGAGCCATGTCTTGGATGCCAACGCCGGCCAGGACGCGGCTGTTCCACCGCGGGGGCCGTACCGCCCGTGTTCGCTCTCAGCGCACAGGCGTCAGTCGGTGGCGGGCCGCGGTACGTCGATGACGACGTCGAAACCCATGAGGTCAGCACCGGAGGCGACCGGCTTCTTCCCCTCGCCCGCGTGCGCGGCCCGCGCGTCACCGTCGCGCCACGCGACGAAGGACTCCTCGTCGGCCCACCAGGTGATCACGAAGTAGCGGTCCTCCCCCTCCGTCGGTCGCAGCAGCTGGAAGCCCTCGAACCCCGGCGACTCGTCCACGGTGCCCTTGCGCTCGGCGAACCGACGCTCGAGCTCTTCGCGCGCCTGCTCGGGCACGGTGATCGTGTTGATCTTGACGATGCTCATGGCTCGACCGTATCGCCCCCCGAGTGGCGTGCCGGGCGGCGGGAGCCCGAGACGGTGTGGGCCTCAGCCGCCGCCACTGGTCGAGGTCAGCTCGCCGTCGACCGGACATGCGTGGCGCTGGACCGTCCGCCCCGCGGCGACGTCCTCTCGCGTGTCGTCCGCAGGTCCTGCCGCGAGGTCATCACTGCGCAACAGGAAGAGAGCCAGGACACCACCACCGGCGACGACGGCGGCCGAGACCCACATCGCGCGGTCGAATCCGGGATCGAGCAGCGCCGGGGTCGACAAGGCGTCGCCGGTCAGGCCCACGAGGCTCGGGATGGCCGCGACGGCAAGCAGCCCACCGGTGCGGGCGACGGCGTTGTTGGTTCCCGAGGCGGCACCGGCCCGTTCGTCCGGAGCCGCACCGAGTGCGGTGGTCGTCACCGGGGCGACGATGCTCGTCAGACCGAACCCGAAGACGGTCACCGCAGGGAGCACATCGGTGAGGAAGGAGGCGTCGGGGCCGGCCCGGGTCATCATCACCATGCCCACCGCCATCACGATCGGCCCGATCGTCAACGGCCACCGGGGACCGATCTTCTGCGACAGGTCCCCCGCACGGGAGGACAGGACCAGCATGATCAGGGTCACCGGCAGCAGCGCGGTCCCGGCCTCGAGCGCCGACCAGCCGGCGGTGACCTGCAGCTGGATCGACAGCAGGAAGAACATCACGCCCATCCCGCCGTAGATGACGAAGGTCAGCACGTTGGCCACCGCGAACGCACGCACGCCGAACAGGTCCAGCGGCAGCATCGGCTGCTCGTGCCGACGCTCGGCAACCCACAGGGCGACGACACCGAGCGCACCCACGACGACGGCGCCCTTCTCGACGATCGAGAATCCCCTCTCGGGGCCCTCGATGAAGGCATACGACACCGCCCCGAGCACGAGGGCGGACAGCGCCGCCCCGCGAAGATCCAATCTGGAGTGGCGGGCACGGGGGTCGATCGTCTCGGGCACCCACCGCGAGAGCACGACCACGGCGATGGCCACGGGCACGTTCACGACGAACACCCACCGCCACGAGATCTCCACCAGCAGACCGCCGAGCAGGGGGCCGATCGCCCCGGCCAGGCCGGTGATGCCCGACCACGCGCCGACGCCGCGGCCGCGATCGGCCCGGCGCAGCGACGACTCGATGATCGCCAGACTGCCCGGCGTCAGCAGCGCACCACCGACACCCTGCAGCAGTCGGAACCCGACAAGGGCCTCGGTGTTCCAGGCGAGGGCACACAGCAACGAAGCCACGGCGAACCACACCACGCCGACCCGATAGATGCGCAGCCTCCCGTACCGGTCCCCCAGGGACCCGCCGACGAGGATGAACGCGGCCAGGGTGAGCGTGTAGCCGTTGATGATCCACTTCTGGCCGGAGGAGTTCGCCCCCAGATCGGCGGCCAGCGCGGGAAGAGCGACGTTGACGACCGTGGCCGTCAACGAGGCCACTGCGGAGCCGAGGACCACGGTGGACAGCACGGTGCGGCCCTTCGGCGAGTCGAGCTCGATCCCCGGCTCGTCTCCGTTCACCGCCACGATGGCTCCTCCCGGTCGCGAGAATGCACCTACGCTGCCTCCATGCGCACGGTCTTCGACACCAGCGATCCTTCCACGGCCAGCTACGACCTGCTCACGAGCATCGTCGTCCCGAGGCCCATCGCCTGGATCACGACCGTGGGCGCCGACGGTGTCGGCAACCTCGCGCCGCACTCCTTCTTCACCGTCGCCTGCCAAGAACCGCCGATGGTCAGCTTCTCCTCGGTGGGGCGCAAGGACACCCTGCGCAACATCCTCGCGACCGGGTACTTCGTGGTGAACCTCGTCTCCGAGGGGATGGAGGACCTCGCCAACGCGAGCAGCGCTCCCTTCGCCGCCGGTGTGGACGAGGCCGACGCCCTGCACATCCCGCTCGAGCCGAGCGAGGTCGTGCCCGTCCCCCGCGTCGCCGACTCCGCCACCTCCATCGAGTGCCGGCTGCACTCGAGCCTCAAGCTCGGCAACTCCCACCTCGTCATCGGGGAGGTCAAGGCCATCACCGTGCGGGAGGACGCCCTCGAGGACGGGCGACCGACGATGGCTGCGCTGCGGCCCCTCTCCCGACTGGGGCGCGACGAGTGGGGCTGCTCTCCGGAGGTCATGCACCTCACCCGGCCCACGCGGCCGTGATCAGCTGCGCCGCTGGCAGTTCCCGCACCAGTAGAGGGTGCGCCCGGCGACGTCCTTGGCTCTGATCACCGAGCCGCACCGGTCGCACTGCTGGCCGGTCCGCTTGTAGACGTAGGAGGTCCGCTCGTCGAGGTGCACGTCCTCCCCCTCCAGCAGGGCGGACTCGATCTCCTGCACCTCGTGGGCGACCGTCACGATCCGACCCGTCGCCACCCCCAGCGGCAGCAGCCGACGCAGATCGGACCAGATCAGCTCCCAGGAGGTGCGCTTGAGCCGCTCCCCCGGTGTCATCGGGTTGATCCGGTGCCGGTGCAGCACCTCGCAGCGGTAGACGTTGCCGATCCCCGCCAACACGTCCTGCTCCATCAGCAGCGCCGCGACGGACTTGCGCGATCGGCGGATGCGCTCCCAGGCCGGGTCACCATCGATGTCCCGCAGCGGATCCGGGCCGAGCTTGTGGTGCACTGCCGACTCCTCGTCCGGGGTGATGACCCGGCAGGTGATCGGCCCACGCAGGTCGGCCGCGTGGTCGTCGGTGGCGATGCGGCACCGCACCTGGCCGACCACCGGGCGCTCCCCGACGTACGCCGTCGCGTCGATGGTGAAGGTCCCGATCAGCCCCAGGTGGACGTGCAGCACCCGCTCGCCGGCGAACTCGACGAAGAGGTGCTTGCCGTGGGCGCGCGCTTCGACCACCGCGTGCTCGTCGAGGAGCGCTGCGCCGGCGGCGAAGCGGCCCTGCGGGGAGGACACGGACACGACCCGGCCGGCAAAGGCGGCGTGGAGGTCGCGGGCGATCCGGTGGAGGGTGTGACCTTCAGGCATGGCGAAGGGGTCAGCCCGCCTTCTTCTTGGCGCTCGACTTCTTCGCCGGTGCCTTCGTCGACGACTTCTTCGAGGAAGCGGACTTCGCGGCCGTCGACTTCTTCGACGACTGCTTCGTGGCAGCGGCCTTCTTCGACGGCGTCTTCTTCGCGGTGGACTTCTGCGTCTCCTCGGTGGGGGCGCTCGTGCTCTCCCCACGGGACTTCTTGGCCTTGTCGACCGACTTCGCCAGCGCCGCGAGCAGGTCGACGACCTCGCCACCCTCATCCTCCTCGACCTCGGGCGCGCGGACCTCGCCCCCCTCGATCTTCGCCTTGACGAGGTTCTCGACGGCGATGGCGTAGTCGTCCTCGAACTCGTCGGCGTCGTAGTCACCGGCGAGCTCGTCGATGAGCAGCCGGGCCATCGACATCTCCTTCTCGCTGGCCTCCCCCGCCTCGTCGACGGCGGCGAAGTCGGCGCTGCGGATCTCGTCGGGCCACAGCATCGTCTGCATGACGATGACCCCGTCACGCACGCGCAGGACGGCCATCGTCATCCGGGTGCGGATGGAGACGGTGACGACCGCCATCCGACCCTGCGCCCGGAGTGCCTCGCGCAGCAGGACGTATGGCTTGGTGGCCGACCTGTCCGGCTCCAGGTAGTAGCTCTTGTCCAGGAGCATCGGGTCGATCTGGTCCTCGGGGACGAACTTCTCGACGCTGATCTCCTTGCTGGAGCGCGTCGGCAGACCGGCCATGTCCTCGTCGGTGAGCACGACCATCTCGCCGTCCTCGGTCTCGTAACCCTTGGCGATGTCGTCGTAGGAGACCTCCTCGCCGTCGATGCTGCAGAAACGCTTGTAGCGGATCCGCCCTCCGTCGGTGCGGTGCACCTGGCGGAACTGCACGTCGTGGTTCTCCGTCGCGGAGTACAACCGGACCGGGACGTTGACGAGACCGAAGGAGACGGCCCCCTTCCAGATTGCGCGCATGGTCCCAGCATGCCCGTTGTCGGTGCGCACGTCAGCCCCACGGCCGCCCAGGTGGCTGCGCCAGGGACATCCGCCGCGCCCCGGCGCCGGGAACCGCCACGACGACGGTGGGTGCGTCGTGACCGAGGTCGGCGAAGGCCCGGGCCACTGCCTCCTGCGTGTGCACCCGGGCATCCTGCTCGACGAGCGCGAGGACGCCGCCACCGAACCCGCCGCCGGTCATGCGGGCACCGTGCGCCCGCCGAGAGCGCTGCACGGACCGCAACGTCCACCTGGGGAACGGTGATCTCGACGTCATCGCGCATGGAGGCGTGCGAGGCCGCCAGCACCGGACCGATGACACGTGGATCGCAGCAGACGAAGACAGATCCGCCCCGGCAGGTATGGAGCTGGCGATCGCGACATCCAGCCCGGGGACGTCGTGGCCCTGCTGCTGCAGGGCCCAGCCCACACCCGCGAGGTAGCCGGAGCGGACCTGAGCCGCCACGACGCGGCAACCACCCCATGAGGGCAGGATGGAGGCATGCGCCCGATGCTCGCCACGCTCACCGAGTCGGTCCCTGCGGGGCCGCAGTGGGTGCACGAGGTCAAGTGGGACGGCATGCGCGTCCTCGTCGAGGCGAAGGGGGGCGCCCTCACCGTGACGAGTCGCACGGACCGCGACGTCACGGTCGCCTACCCCGAGCTCGTACCCCTGGCCGACCTGTACGACGACATGGTGCTCGACGGTGAGCTCGTCGCCCTCGTTGACGGGCGCCCGTCCTTCGCCGGTCTGGCCGAGCGGATGCACGTCGGCAACGCGCGTCGGGCAGCGGCGCTCGCCTCGAGCCGACCCGTGACGCTCATGGCCTTCGACCTGCTCCGCCTGCTCGGGCAGGACCTCACCTCCCAGCCGTGGGCGGCCCGGCGGCAGCTCCTCGAGCAGCTCGAGATCGACGGTCCACGCTGGCAGGTCCCCCCGACCTACGACGACGGCGAGGGCCTGCTCGACGCGACCGCCGACCAGGGCCTGGAGGGCATCGTCAGCAAGCGCCGCGCCTCCGCCTACGCCAGCGGGCGCCGCTCCCCCGACTGGCTCAAGCTGCCGCACCGGCACAGCGAGTCGGTCGTCATCGGTGGTTGGCGCAGGGAGGTCGGCGGCTCCCTCCTGGGCGCGGTGCTCGTCGGCGTGCCGGGCCCGGACGGGTGGGACTTCGTCGGTCGGGTCGGTGCCGGCCTCGCCGGCCGCGCGGGGGCCGCCGTGCTCCACCGGCTGCGCCCGATCGAGCGGGGGGGCTCCCCCTTCGCCTCGCACGTGCCACGGGAGGACGCGACCGGGACGACGTGGGTCGAGCCCGAGGTCGTCATCGACGTCGCGAGCCTCGGCCGGGCCAGCGGGCGGCTGCGCCAGCCGTCGTACCTGCGGGTGCGCACCGACCTCACCTCCGCCGACCTGTGGGAGACCACCGATGGCTGATGCACACGGGTCCGTCACCCGGGTCGAGGTGGCCGGTCGCACGTTACGGCTGACCTCGCTGGAGAAGGTCATGTACCCCGCCACCGAGACCACCAAGGGGGAACTGCTCTCCTACTACGCCCGCGCCGGCGAGACGATCCTGGCCCACCTGGCGCAGCGGCCGGTCACGCGCGTGCGGTGGCCGCACGGGACCGGGGAGCAGAGCTTCTTCGAGAAGAACCTGCCCTCGGGGGCCCCGAGCTGGTTGCCGCGGGTACAGGTCGAGGACGTCACCTATCCGCTCGTGGAGGACCTGGCGCAGCTGACCTACCTGGTCAACCTGAACAGCATCGAGCTGCACGTCCCGCAGTGGCGGGTCGACGACGACGGCTCGCGGCTCAACCCCGACCGGCTCGTCATCGACCTGGACCCCGGGAAGCCGGCCGGGCTGCACGAGTGTGCGACGGTGGCCCTCCTGCTGCGTGAGCGGCTCGAGGGGCTCGGGCTCGACCTGTACCCGGTGACCTCCGGCAGCAAGGGGATGCAGCTCTACGCGCGGCTGGGCGGCGACCTCACGAGCGAGCAGGTCCGCGACCTGGCGCAGCAGCTCGCCCAGGAGATGACCCGGAAGCACCCCGACCTCGTGCTGTGGAAGATGACGAAGTCGCTGCGCCCGGGCAAGATCTTCCTCGACTGGAGCCAGAACGTCGCCGCCAAGACGACCGTGTGCCCCTACTCGATGCGCGGGCGGGACGACCCGTGGGTGGCGGCTCCGCGCACGTGGGACGAGGTCGAGGCGGGCGCTCAGGACGCCGGCGCACTGCGGCAGCTGGACTTCGAGGAGGTCGTCTCCCGGCTTCAGGAGCACGGCGACCTGCTGGCGCCACTGTTGCCCACCGACCGCTGAGCGTCTCCGAAACGTCCAAGACACCACCGGTCGAGGACGACAGAGTGGGGCCATGAACGAGATCCAGGTGTCCCCGAAGCTCGTCGTCAGCGACGCGAGCGCCGCCATTGCCTTCCTGGTCGAGGTCTTCGACGCCACCGAGGGACCGGTCCACCGGCACGACGGGTCGATCCAGCACGCCACCGTGCACCTCGGGGGGCGCACCCTCAGCCTCAAGGACGCCGACGAGCACGACCCCGTCCCGACACCGGGCGCGATCATCGAGGTCGTCTGCGCCGACCCGGACACCACCGCCGAGCGCGCTGTCGCCCACGGCGCCGAGGTGATCTTCCCGGTGGACGACCAGTTCTACGGGGCTCGCGCCGGGCGACTCGTCGATCCGTGGGGCACGCAGTGGCTGGTGACGACCCCGGTGGCTTCGGCCTAGCGCCCGCGCCCCGTGGAGGTGATGCGACGACGGATCACCCGCCAGTCGCCGTCCGCCCACCGAGGTGAGGTCTTACACCTGCCGCGGGCAGCCTGCGCAGGGGGCGAGTCCCGGCAGGGCGTACATCAGACAGCACGACGTCCGCTCGGGTGGTGGCGCGCCGGCGAGCCGGGCGAGGGCGATCTCCCACATGTCCTCGACCATGCCCAGGCGCTGTCGGCTGCTCATCTTCGTCGGCGTCGGCAGCTGGGTGGCCAGGGCGGTTCCGGTCTCCCGATAGCCGGCCCAGGCCGTGTCCAGACGATCGATGTCGTCGCCGACCCGCCGGTGGCCACCCGGCCGGACCTGCACCGCGACCGGGTAGAGGTAGGTCGGGTCGAGGTCCAGCGACCAGAGCCGCGGGTCCGCGTCGAGGGCGAAGGGGGTGTGCACCGCAGCCGTCGCAATGACCGTCGCGAGCGGGTCGAGCAGGTACTGCAGGACGAACGCCGAGGGCATCCCGGCGGGGGCGGTCCCCGACTGGGCGACCGTCACCTCGCGGTAGGCCGCGATCCACTCGGGTGCGATCGTCGTCGCTCGGGCCAGGGGAATGCCACGGTCCGGGTCACCGTCGTCGGCGACCCGGACCGTGAGGAAGGCAAGGTGCCGGTCGAGCTGCGCGAGCGCGGCGCGCAGCTCACCGGTGCTGAGCTCGCTCAGCCCTTGGCCTTGGCGTAGGCGTCGCGCACCTTCTTGCTGATCCGCCCACGATCGGACACGTCGTAGCCGTTGGCGCGGGCCCACTCTCGGATCTTGGCCAGCTCGTTGCTGTTGGAGCGGGTGGAGGACGCACCGCTGCTGCGTCGACCGGCCACGCGGCGACCGGCGCCGACGTACCCGGCGAGCGCGTCGCGCAGGGCGGTCGCGTTCTTCTCGTTGAGGTCGATCTCGTAACTGACGCCATCGAGACCGAAGGTGACGGTCTCGGTCGCGTCGCCGCCGTCGATGTCGTCCTCGAGGATGATCTGGACACGCTGGGCCATGTCGGACTCCGTTTCACTTGAAGAATGTCTTTGGTTGCATTCCACGATAGTCAAGAATCCCATGAATCACCCAATCAGTCGTCCACAGGCCCGTCCTTCTTCGGAAGAGGCTGGCGATTTCCCTTCAGGTCATCACCATGCTCCGCATTCCATTTCGCAATTGCCTTTCGTTCACTGCGGTCCGCCTCGATCATGTACCGGATGACCCAGTAGAAGAGATATGCGACTCCGACGGTGGGCAACAGCGCGGCAAGATACGGCCAGAAGTCGGAAAGGAACTCGCCCATGGTCAGGCCTCCGGCTTGGTGTGCGGGAAGAGGATGGTCTCGCGGATCCCGACCCCGGTGAAGAGCATGATCAGGCGATCGATCCCCAGACCGAGGCCGCCCATCGGTGGGGCACCGAACTCCAGTGCCCGCAGGAAGTCCTCGTCCAGCTGCATCGCTTCGTCATCACCCGCGGCCGCCCGACGGGACTGGTCCTCCAGCACCTCGCGTTGGATCAGCGGGTCGATGAGCTCGGAGAATGCCGTGCCGCGCTCGACGCCACCGATGAAGAGGTCCCAGGCCTCGATGAGGCCCTCCTTCCCCTGCTCCCGGTGCGGGCGCGCCAGGGGTTGGGCGATGGCGGGGTAGTCGCAGATGAAGGTCGGCTGGACGCAGGTCGGCTCCACCAGCTCGGCGACCAGCTCCATGGCGACCTTGCCGGCGTCCCACGCCGGGTCGAGGGCCACTCCCTTCGCCTGCGCGATCGCACGCAGACGCTCGATCGGGGTGGTCACGTCGACGTCCTCACCGACTGCCTCGCTCAGGGCCGGGTAGAACGAGAGCCACCGCCACTCGCCGTCGAGGTCGACATCTCCCGCAGGAGTGGTCACCTGACGGGTCCCGGCCACATCGGCGGCGGCGAGGACGAGCGACTGGATCAGCTCGGCCATCGTGAACTGGTCACCCCAGGCCTCGTACACCTCGAGCGAGGTGAATTCCGGGGAGTGGGTGGAGTCCACACCCTCGTTGCGGAAAAGGCGCCCCATCTCGTAGACGCGGTCCACGCCCCCGACAACCGCCTTCTTCAGCGGCAGCTCGAGAGCAATACGCAATGACATCCCCTGGTCGAAGGCATTCATGTGCGTCTCGAACGGGCGCGCCGCCGCACCACCGTGAATGAGCTGCAGCACCGGCGTCTCGATCTCGATGAATTCGCGCGCGTGCAACGTCTCGCGAATGGCCCGCACGATCCCCGCGCGCAGGCGGACCATGTCTCGGGCGTCCTGACGCACCACGAGGTCCGCATAACGCTGGCGCACGCGCGCCTCCTCCGACAGCTCCTTGTGCAGGACGGGAAGGGGGCGCAGCGCCTTCGAGGCCATCACCCATGAGGAGGCCATGACCGACAGCTCCCCGCGACGGGAGCGGATGACGCGGCCGGTGACCGCGACGTGGTCCCCCAGGTCCACGTCGTGCTTCCACGCATCGAGGGACTCCTGCCCGACCTCGGCCAGGGAGAGCATGACCTGCAGCCGCGTTCCGATCCCCTCCTGCAGCGCAGCGAAGGCGAGCTTGCCGGTGTTGCGGATGAACATCACGCGGCCGGCGACGGTGACGACGTCCTGGGTCTCCTCGCCGGTCTCGAGATGCCCCCAGGTGTCGCCCACCTGCGCAAGCGTGTGGGTGCGGGAGGTCCCGGCCGGGTAGGCCTGCTTGCCGTCGGCGAGGATGCGGTCGCGCTTCTCGCGCCGGATGCGCATCTGCTCCGGCAGCTCGTCGTCGGCAGGGGGCTCGGTCGGCTCGTCACTCACGGGTCACCACGATATCCGCGGTCCCTCCCCCACTCGAATCGCCGTCAAGCCCTCCTCCTCCCACCCAGCGAACTGCTGCAGGCTCGAGTTCGTGTTGCCAGCAGCACGACGTGGTGCTGCTCGCTCAACCAAATAGAGCCAGCAGCACTTCGTCGGGGAGGGCTCAGACCAGGTCGAGCGCGAGGTCGACGATCGGCGAGGAGTGGGTGAGCCCACCGACGCTCAGGTAGTCGATGCCGGTCGCGCCGTACTCGGCCGCGTCGTCGAGGGTCAGTCCGCCGGTCGCCTCGATCTCGACGCTCTCACCGCGCCCGGCGACCCACTCCCGCGCCGCGACGACGGTCGCACGCAGCAGATCCACGGACATGTTGTCGCACATGAGGAACCGCGCCCCCGCCGCCAACGCCTCCAGCGCCTGCTCGGTGGACTCCACCTCGACCTCGATCGTGACGTCGGGGTATCGCTCCCGGATCGCGGTGTAGGCGGGCGCCACTCCCCCGGCGGCGACGACGTGGTTGTCCTTGACCATCGCGACGTCGTACAGGCCCATCCGCTTGTTCGTCCCGCCACCGGCGCGCACGGCGTACTTCTCCAGCTCACGCAGCCCGGGGGTCGTCTTGCGGGTGTCCAGGACGGTGCACCCGGTGCCGGCGAGCGCGTCGGCCCACCGGCGCGTGTGCGAGGCGATGCCGGTCAGGCGCGACATGACGTTGAGCAACGTGCGCTCGGCCATGAGCACCTGTTGCGTCGAGCCGCGGAGCAGGGCGATGACGTCACCGACACCCAGCCGGGCGCCGTCGGTGATCCGCACCTCGAGCGAAGGGGGCGTCCCCGACGTCAGCGAGGCCACGCCGTCGAGGACGAGCGCGATCACCGGCCCACCGGCGAGGACACCGGGCTCCCGGGCGACGACGTGGCCGGTCGTCACCTGGTCGAGGGGGATGGTCGCGGAGCTGGTGACGTCGAGCCCGTCGGGCCCGAGGTCCTCGGCGAGCGCGGTGGTCACGAGCCGTTGAGCGGCCTCGATCGGGAAGTCCGGGTCGGTCACGGCACACCCTCCAGCGCCTCGGTCTCGTCTGCGTCGCTCACGTCCTGCGGCCAGGCGAGGTCGACGTCCAGCCGGATCACCACGAGCTCGCCGTCACCCGGGTCGCGTACGTGGACGAGATGCGCGGACCAGTCCTCGTCGTCGCTGTCCGGGTGGTCGCGGCGCACGTGGCCGCCGCGGGTCTCCTCGCGCAGGTGCGCGGCGGTGGCCAGCGCCTGCCCGAGGTGGAGCAGGTTGGTCGTCTCCCAGCTGTGCGGTCCCGGCTCGGCATCGGACGTGGTCCCGGCCAGCTCCACCAAGGAGGCCAGCGCCGAGGACGTCGACTCGCGCGAGCGAAGGGGGCCGACCCCCTTCGTCATCGTCGCCTGCAGGACGTCACGCTGACCGGCGTCGAGCAGGCCGGCGCTCCCTTCGCCCGAAGCGCCCACGAGGGGCAGCTCACCGGCTGCCAGCCGCGCCACGAGGTCATCGGCAATCCGGTGGGCGAAGACGAGGCCCTCGAGCAGGGAGTTGCTCGCGAGCCGGTTGGCACCGTGCACGCCGGTGCACGAGGCCTCCCCGCAGGCGTAGAGGCCGGGCAGGTTGGTGCGTCCGCGCAGATCCGTGCGGACCCCGCCGGAGGCGTAGTGCTGCGCCGGGGCAACGGGGATGGGTTCGGTCGCGGGGTCGATGCCCAGCTCTCGGCACCGGGCGACGATCGTCGGGAAGCGCAGCTCGAGGAACTGACTGCCGAGGTGCCGCGCGTCGAGGAGGACGTGATCGGTCTCGGTCGCCTGCATCCGCTCGAGGATGGCGCGGGCGACGACATCACGCGGGGCGAGATCGGCCATCGGGTGCACATCGGCCATGAAGGCCCTGCCGGTCGAGTCGACCAGGACCGCGCCCTCGCCTCGCACCGCCTCGGAGATCAGCGGTTGCTGACCACTGGCCCCGGGGCCCAGGTGCAGGACGGTGGGGTGGAACTGCACGAATTCGACGTCCACGAGCGCCGCCCCGGCTCGCAGCGCGGCAGCCATACCGTCCCCGGTGGCGACGGAGGGGTTGGTGGTCGCGGAGTAGATCTGCCCCAGACCACCGGTGGCGAGGACGACAGCCCTCGCCCGTGCTGCCCCGACCCCGTCGATCTCGCCCTCGCCGATGACGTGGACGGTGGCACCACACACACTGCCCTCGTCCGAGGTGAGCAGGTCGACCACGAGCGCGTTCTCGATGATCTCGATCCCGGGGTCGGCCCGCACCGCCTCGAGCTGGGCGATGAGCGCCCGGGAGATCTCTGCCCCGGTGGCGTCACCGCCGGCGTGCGCGATCCGGTCGCGGCGGTGGCCACCCTCGCGGGTGAGGGTGATCGCGCCGGAGTCGTCGGTGTCGAAGCGAGCCCCGAGACCGATGAGCTCGCGCACCCGCGCCGGCCCCTCGGTGACGAGCACCTCGACGGCCGACTCGTCACACAGGCCGATGCCGGCGACGAGGGTGTCGTCGAGGTGCTCGTGCGGGGAGTCCTCGGGGGCGAGCGCGGCGGCGATCCCGCCCTGGGCCCACGCGGTCGACCCGGCGGACAGCTCGGTCTTGGTCACGAGCAGCACCCGAGCGACGTGCTCGCGCAGCCGCAGCGCGCAGGTCAGGCCGGCGATGCCGGAGCCGACGACGAGGACGTCGGCCTCGGCCGTCCAACCGGGCAGTGGGGAGGTCAGGAACCGCGGCAGGACGACCGGAGCCGCCCCCGCCGGCTCATGCACCGCTGGTTCCGCCACCCGGGTGCTCGCGGTGGGTGACCGCCGAGGTCATCAGCCCGTATCCCTCGGGTACGTCGCCGGCGTCGTGGTACTGCTGCACGATCCGATTGTCCTCGTCGACGAAGACGACCTGCGGCTCGAAAGTCCGTGCCTCGTGGTCGTCCATGGACGCATAGGCGATGATGATGATCGTGTCACCGGGCTGCACCAGACGCGCGGCGGCGCCGTTGATGCAGATGGTCCCGGAGCCGCGATCGCCCTCGATGGCGTAGGTGGTCAGCCGGCTGCCGTTGTCGACGTCGACGATGTCGACCTGCTGGCCGGGGAGCATGTCCGCGGCGTCCATGAGGTCGCGGTCGATCGTCAGCGACCCGACGTAGTGCAGATCTGCCTGGGTGACCGTGGCCCGGTGGATCTTGCTGTGGAGCATGTAGCGCTGCACGACGGTTTGTCCTTCGTCTCGGCGGTTGACCGTCGTCCAGTCTCTCAGAGGCGCGGGGGTGGAGTCACCGCCGCTCCGAGGAGATCTGCCCCACGACTGGATCGGACCGACCCCTGGTGGCCCGGAAATCGCCCCTGCCCCGGTCGCAGGCGCCTTCGCCCAGCTCAGGCGTGCAGGTCGGCGTGCGGGACGTCGGAGAAGACCTCGAGCGCCCCACCGCCCGGGCCGACGAGGACCGGGATGTTGTCGATGAGGCGGGTGGTGCCGACCCGCGCGGCGACGGCCAGCAGGGCCTCTCCGCGATACCACTCGGGCACCTCCGCCAGGCTCGACGGGTGGACGAGCACGAGGTAGTCCGAGAGCGCGAGCGGCTCGGTGACGAGCACCTCCCGGGCGGCCCGACGGATCGCCGAGGGCCCCTCCTCCGCGCGGTCCGCACCGGCCCGCAGGGCACGGGAGAGCACCAACGCGGCCTCCCGGTCGCTCCCGGAGAGATAGGTGTTGCGACTGCTCATGGCCAGGCCGTCCTCCTCGCGCACCGTCGGCACGGAGACCACCGTCGCGGGGAAGTCGATGTCGCGCACCATCCGCCGGATGAGCAGCAGCTGCTGGGCGTCCTTCTGCCCGTAGTAGAAGCGGTCACCACGGGTGAGGTGCATCAGCTTGGCGACGACCGTGAGCATCCCGTCGAAGTGGCCGGGGCGCGACTGACCCTCGAGGACGTCCCCGAGCGGACCGGCGGAGATGCGCACGCCGGGGTCCCCGTCCGGGTAGATCACGTCCGGGGTGGGCGCGAAGACGAGGTCGACGCCCTCGCGCCTGCAGATCGCCAGGTCGTCGTCGAAGGTCCGCGGGTACTTCGACAGGTCCTCCCCCACCCCGAACTGCAAGGGGTTGAGGAAGATCGTCACGAGCACGTGGCGAGCCCGCTCGCGAGCGGTGCGGATGAGCCGGGCGTGCCCCTCGTGGAGGGCGCCCATGGTCATCACGACGGCCACCTCGCCGTCGGCGAGGTCGGCCCGGGCGGCGGCGAGCTCGTCCCGACTGCGGGTGACGAGGGGTTCGGTGGTCATCGGGTCTCCTCGTGGAGGGTGTTCAGGATCGTCTCGGCCACGTCCCCACGCAGTCGACCTGCCCGGGTGGCACGCAGTGCGGTGGCCCTGGCCTGGGCGCGGTAGGCGGATCGGATGTCCTGCGGCAGGTCCGCCAGCTCGTCCAGGTGCGCGGCAACGGTGCCGGCATCACCTCGCGCGACCGGCCCGGTCAGGGCCGCATCACCGGAGGCCAGCGCGTTGTCCAGGCTGGCCTGCAGCAGCGGGCGCAACACCCGGTCCGCGGGGTCGATGTCGGCCGAGCGCAGGATCTCCATCGCCTGGGCGACGAGGGTGACCATGTGGTTGCTGCCGTGGGCGAGGGCGGCGTGGTAGCGACCGCGGGACTCCTCGGGCACCCACACCGGTTCGCCCCCCATCTCGACGACCAGGGTCTCGGCGACGGGCCGCATCGCCTCCGGCGCGGTGACCCCGAAGCAGCACTCGTGCAGCCGCGTCAGGTCGAGACTGGTCCCGGTGAAGGTCATCGCCGGATGGATCGCCATCGGCAGGACCTCGTCGGCGATCGGGGCGAAGGGGGCCAGTCCGTGCCGGCCCGAGGTGTGGGCCACGAGCTGTCCGGGGCGCCAGGTGCCGGTGGCGTGCAGGCCGGCGACGAGGTCGTCCAGGGCGTCGTCGGGCACGGCGAGGACCACCAGCTGGGCTGCGGTGACCACCTCGGGCACGGGCACCACCGGGACGCCGGGCAGGAGCAGCTCCGCACGGTCCCGGCTGGCCTCGGACACCGCCGACACACCGACGACCTCGTGGCCGGCCCCGCGGAGGGCGGCGCCGAGGACGGCGCCGACACGGCCGGATCCGACGACCCCGACGCGCAGGGTGGGCCGCTCGGGCACGTGTGGGGTGTTCACCGGCCCGACGCTACCGGCCGGGCCGCCCCCTTCGTCCATCCGCCCGGGCCGCGCCAGGAGTCGGCGCCCCCGAGCCCTCGAGGACTCCGCGACAATGCGGGGGTGCGGACATGGCAGGAGGCGTGGGCGGAGGCCCTCTACGGCGAAGGGGGGTTCTACCGTCGCGCGGAAGGGCCAGCCGGCCACTTCGCCACCGCCACGCACGGCCCTGACGGCGAACTCCTTGCGGACGCACTGCTGCGGCTGGTGGAGAAGGAAGGTCTGCGGACGGTCGTCGACGTGGGCTGCGGCCGGGGTGAGCTGCTGACCGCCCTCGCCGCTGTGTCGCGGCACACCCACCCGGACCTCGATCTCCTCGGCGTCGACGTCGTCGACCGCCCCGCCGACCTCGACCCGCGCATCGGCTGGCTGGTCGCCCCCGGCGGCCCCGAGCTGCCCGACCTCGGCACCCCGACCGAGGCACTCGTCCTCGCGCACGAGTGGCTCGACGTGGTGCCGTGCGGCATCACCCGCGCGGACGAGGCCGGGACTCTGCGCACGGTCCACGTCGACGAGGACGGCGCCGAGCACCTCGGCGAGCCACTGGACGAGGCGGACAGCGGCTGGGTGGGGCGGTGGTGGCCCGGGCCGCACCCTCCGGGCGCGGTCGTCGAGATCGGCCGCGCTCGAGACGAGGCATTCGAGCGCCTCGTGGCACGGACGGGGTCGGGCCTGGTCGTCGCCGTCGACTACGGCCACCGGGCGGGTAGGCGACCCATCGACGGGACGCTCATGGGCTATCGCGACGGAAGCGCCTGCCCACCGCTGCCGGACGGGTCGTGTGACCTGACCGCCCACGTGGCGATGGACTCCCTTCGCGCCGATCTCGTGCGCACCCAACGGGAGATGCTGCGGGGCCTGGGGGTCGACGGCGCCCGACCACCGCTCGACCGGGCGCACAGCGACCCCGCCGGCTATCTGGCGGCACTCTCCCGCGCCTCCCACGCCGCAGCGCTCACCGGGCCGGGACCCGGGGACTTCCTGTGGGCGATCCGGCGCGTCGACCGGATCACGGGGTCCGCGGCGCGTTCGTCCCCTCGAGGTCGGATCGCGGGGCCAGCGCCTCGAGGAGGCTCTCGGCGATGAGCACCTGCCCGCGCGGTCCGGGGTGCAGGCGGTCCAGGTACACCCCGTCGGGGGCGGTTGCCACCGGCGGCAGCACCGCGGACAGGTCGACGAAGCTGACGCCCTCGTGCTCGGTGCGCTCGGCCATCTGGTCGAGGTACTGGCTCCAGGGCGGGATCTCGTCGCGCCAGTCCGGCACGAACCAGCCGACGAGCAGCACCGGGCCCTCGTACCCCTGCTCACGCGTCTGCTCGATGAGCGAGTCGAGGACACGACCGAACTCCGCCGGGCCCACACCGCGCAACGCGTCGTTGAAGCCGAGCGGCACGAGCAACAGGTCCGGGTCGAGCGAGAGGCTGTCGGCGAGGTAGGTCGGAGTCCGCTCGATGAAGCTCGCCATGACCCCGGCACGGGAGGCATCGAGGACGTGTACGCAGCGATCGCGGTCACCGCGGTAGGGAGTGAGGTCCGTGACGGTCACGGGCGCCGCGCTGCCCGACTCGCTGGCGTTGGTCGCGGTGACCGTGTGCCGACCCCGGCCGAGCCCTTCGGAGGACCACACCCTGCGCTCACCGGTGCTGCGCGGGATCGGCTCCTCCGCGTCCGTGGCGCTGGGTGCCGTCGACCTCGTCGCCGTCGGGATGGCCAGGGCCGGGGTGGGAGCGACGCCGTCGATCTCGACGCGCAGGGTCCCGCCGTCGGGGCGGGTGCGGTAACCGACGTCGACGGAACGGGCATCGACCTGCCAGGTGATGCTGGCGCCGGGGCCGAGCTGGAGGGCGCGGCCGCCCGGCCCGACATCCGTCAGCGGCGTGACCTCACCCCGGGTCACCGGGTCGGGCAGGCTGTCGGCGCGGTATTCGGCGGGCACGACGGACGAGGTGCCGTGGTACCCGGCGGACCGCGTCGGGCAGTCCGGCGTCCCGACCCGCTCCCGCAGGCCCCGCTGCAGTCGGTCGACCCAGCGGTTGTCCATCTGGTCCGTCACGCCCGTGCCCTCGCTGACCGAGTCACCGAGCACGACGATGTTCGCAGCGTCCTCGCCGGCCCTCTGCACGGCCTGCGTCCACGGGTCGAGGACGGGGTAACCGTCGAAGGTGCGGGTCGAGGTGGGCTGCGGGCCGGTGGGTGCGCAGCCGGCCACCCCCAGCAGGGCGAGGCCGACGGCGGCAGCCCAGGCTGCCTTCCAGCGGGTCCGTGTCGACACCGTGCCATGGTGCCTGACGCATACTTGCGGGCATGACGAGCACACCGGGACCCGGCACTGGCCCCGGGACGCAGACGCTGGACGTCGGCGTCGGGGACGCGACCCTGGCCAGCGCGGACATGGTGCTGAACATCGGTCCGCAGCATCCCGCGACCCACGGCGTCCTACGGCTGCGGGTGGTCCTCGACGGCGAGCGGGTCATCTCGGCCGACCCGATCGTCGGGTACATGCACCGCGGGGCGGAGAAACTCTTCGAGGTCCGCGACTACCGGCAGATCACGATGCTGGCCAACCGCCACGACTGGCTCTCGGCCTTCGGCAACGAACTCGGGGTCGTCCTCGGGGTCGAGGCGATGCTCGGCATGGAGGTCCCGGAGCGTGCGACGTGGGCGCGCACCCTTCTGGCGGAGCTGAACCGCGTGCTCAATCACCTGATGTTCCTGGGGTCGTACCCGCTCGAGCTCGGTGCGATCACGCCGATCTTCTACTCCTTCCGGGAGCGCGAGGACATCCAGGCGGTCATGGAGGAGATCTCCGGCGGCCGGATGCACTTCATGTTCAACCGGGTCGGCGGCCTCAAGGAGGACCTGCCGGCGGGGTGGTTGGACCGCGTTGCGCGAGCCGTGGCGGACGTGCGCGCCCGGATGCCACAGCTGGAGGCGCTGATCATCGGCAACGAGATCCTCGAGGCGAGGACGAAGGGGGTCGGTCCCCTCTCCCACGACCTCGCCTGTGCCTACGGCGTCTCCGGGCCGATCGCCCGGGCCTCGGGGGTCGATGTGGACCTGCGTCGTGATGACCCGTACCTCGCGTACGGGGAACTCTTCGGCGAAGGGGGGCCCGGCCGGGTCGTCACCCGCACCGCCGGCGACAGCCTGGCGCGGCTGGAGGTGCTGCTGGAGCAGACGCACGTCAGCCTCGACCTCGCCGACGCGTGCGTGGAGCGGATGCGCTCCTTGGAGCGTGGTCCGGTCAACCAGCGCCTGCCCAAGGTCCTCAAGGTGCCCGAGGGTGACCGGTACACCGCGACGGAGAACCCGCTGGGCTTCAACGGCTACCACCTGGTCTCACGTGGGGAGAAGACACCGTGGCGGCTGAAGCTGCGGTCCGCGTCCTTCGGCAACGTCCAGGTGCTCTCGCAGGTGCTGCCCGGGTGTCTCGTGTCCGACCTCGTCGCGGTCCTGGGATCGATGTTCTTCGTGGTGGGGGACATCGACAAGTAGGACACCCTCGGACCGTGGCCCATGTCACTTCGGCAGAGCCAGGACGGGTCCGGGGATCTCTTGAGAACTCGTTCAACCCTCGGTACCTTTCCTTGTGGTACTTACCGACCGGTAGGCAACCAGGACTGAACCACAAGGGGAGTCACACACATGGCCAAGCGCCTCACATCCCGCCTGTCCGCGGGCGCCGCCCTCGTCACGGGCCTCGGCATGATGGGCATCGCCACCGCCGTCCCGGCCCAGGCCGCGATCGCCAGCGACCTCGAGTACTCGTGCGAGTTGACGAACGAGGGTCTAGCCAAGGAATTCACCGACCCGTGGAAGGTCAACCTGTCCGTCGACGCGCCCGATCAGGTTGACCCGAGCGCCGCGATCGACGCACCGGAGATCGTCGCCACGGTCGTGCCCGGCGCGGACGCCGCGGCGCAGCTGCGCAGCCTCAACGTCATGACCCTCGAGGGCACCTCCACCGCCAACTACACCTTCGGTGAGCAGGAGCGGGAGGTCGAGCTGACCATTCCGACGTCAGATGTCCCGGCCGAGGGTGACATCACGAACGTCGCCACCGGCACGGGTCAGGCCGAGACCGCCCCCGACGCAGACGGCACGATCGACATCACCGCCGGCGACTTCACTGCGGATCTGACCACCGACACCGGCTTCGTCCTCAACATCAGCTGCACTGCCCCACAGGACGCCACGGTCGGCAGCATCATCGTCGGCGCCGGCGACGGCGACGGCCAGGGCGGCGGAAACGGCGACGGCGACGGCGACGGCCAGGACGGCACCGACGGCCAGGACGGCCAGGACGGCCAGGACGGCCAGGACGGCACCGACGGCCAAGACGGCACCGACGGCCAAGACGGCACCGACGGCCAAGACGGCACGGACGGCACCGACGGGCAAGACGGCCAGGACGCCGGCTCTCCCGAGGTCCCGGCGGTCGTCCAGACTGACGGTCTGACCCCGGCGATGACCTCGCAGGAGGACAACACGGCCGCGCTCGCGCTCGGCGGCATGCTCCTCGCGGGCGCTGGCGCCGGCACCGTGCTGGTCGCGCGTCGCCGCGGGCAGCAGCACTGAGCAGTACGCCACCGACCTCGCGTCGGTGAGTGTGGCGACGGGCCGCCGACCACAGGGTCGGCGGCCCGTCGCCATGGTGCAGACGACCTCGACACGTGGGTCACGAACCCGTCGGCGCCTGGTCACCAACACATGACGATCCGGTCCTGACCCGGGCCCCGCGTTGAGCGTGACCCAACTCACCGGTACCTTCCTCTCAGGGCATCCGCGACCAGCGGGTGCTGTCGACGACTGGGGAGATTGACCATGGCTGCACGCCTGAAGACCCGCCTTTCGGCGGGTGCCGCACTCGTCACCGGCATCGGCCTGATGGGCGTCGCCACCGCCCTGCCGGCGCAGGCGGAGACGACCGTCAGCTACACGTGCACGGTTCCCGGCCCCGAGGTCCCGACGTCCGAGGACATCACCGTCACCTTCGATACCAACGCACCAGCGACCGTGGCACCCGGCAACACGTTGAGCGTCGACTCCGTCACCGGTGCCGCGACGATCCCGCTGCTGGGCGCCTCCACCCCGTCCGAGGGGGCCGAGGTCACGGTTCCCGTCACCGCGCCGGTGCGCACCGGCGGCACGACGATCGGCACCGTCGACACCACTCTCACCTCCGAGGGGTTCACCGTGGGTGAGAGCGAGGTGCAGGTCTCCATGGCGAGCCACGAGGCACGGTCCATCGTCGTTCCCGTCGAAGCTGCCGGTCAGACCTTCGAGGTCCTGGTGCCGGAATCCTTCGAGGCCACGCTTAGCGGCTTCAGCCAAGGGGGACCGGTCACTGTGCCGTGCAGCACTGACGAGACGGACAAGGTCATCGACACGGTCACCGTCACCTCCCCGGAGATGGCCGAGGAGCCCGATGACGCCGAGGACACCGCCGAGATCCACGATCCGGCCGACGCGCAGCCGCCCGCCGGAGACGTCCCCGCTGATCAGCCGACGGTCCCCCAGGTCGTCCAGACCGACGGCCTGACCCCGCAGATGCTGCGCCAGCAGGACAACACCCTCGGGTACGCCCTGGGTGGTCTGCTCCTCGCCGGAGCCGGCGCCGGGACGGTCCTCGTGGTCCGTCGCCGGTCCACCCAGCACTGAGGTCGTCCGACACCATCACGGCACGGGCCGTCGGCACCGGGAGCGTCCCGGCACCGGCGGCCCGTAGCCTTGCCCCGGGGGGAACTCCACGACGAGGACACACGTTCTCCCACGTGATGTTGAAGTGAGCAGGAGGAGTACGTGACGACACCACCCACGCGTGGCGAGAAGCGCCGTGAGGGCAAGCGCTACCGTCGCACGACTGCGATCATGGCGGCCTGTGCGGCGCTCCTCGTCGGCGCGGGCGCCGTGGGCATCTGGTGGGCGCAGCGCGACGAGCCGGCGATGAACGTCGACGTGGACGCCTACGTGCCACCGAGCGAGATCATGCCGTCCCCGCAGAATCCATCTCCACCGACGAGCGAGTCGACCACGAAGACGAAGCCGGCGGAGACCTCCACCTCGACGAAGTCCGCCACGCAGGGCAACGTCGTCCAGGGCGCTCCCGACGGCAACCCCACCCGGGTCCAGGTGACCTCCGGGGGCCGATCCATCGTCGACGCCTCACTCCAGGCCACGAAGCTCGACTCCGAGAACGTCCTGGCGCCCCCCTTCGGCACGGCCGGTTGGTATGCGGAGCCGGGCTGGCCCAAGCCGGGGTTCCAGGGTGCGAGCATCCTCGTCGGCCACATCAACCACGGCAGCAACCCGGACGTCTTCTGGAACCTGCCCCGGGTCGACCTCGGTGACGTCGTCACGGTCACCTACAGCTCCGGCGAGCAGGTGACCTTCGAGATCACCCGGTCCGAGCCGGCGACCAAGGACGGCGTCCCCCGGGACGACTCGATCTGGGACTACGACAACCCCGAGCCGGTGCTGCGCCTGATCACCTGTGATCCGCAGACGTCCTTCAGCAACGGGCACTACGACGGCAACTGGGTCGTCTGGGCGAAGAGGCTCTCGGCCTGAGTGGGTCGGCTTGAAGCCGGCCCACCATGGTCTGACGGCCTCAGCCCACCCCCTTCGCACGCCGAATCGGGTCCTGTCCGCACTGATCTGGTGCCGGACCGGCCGGGGGGCACCGGCTGGTCCCATGCGGTTTCGCCTGGGCGAGTGGCGCATCTGGCCGTCAGGCAGGTGTCCGGCCCTGGTGGACGGTGGTCGGTAGTCCGGCCAGACGGAACAGGTGGGGCTCGAACCAGCCGATGACGTCGTCAATGCGGCCATCGGCAGTGACGTGGAGTGCCTGCAGCTGGAAGGCCTCCCACTCCCGTCCCTTGCGCAGATACATGCCCACGGCAGGGCCGCTGTTGAGGCGTGCCCTGAGGAAACGCAGGTCGCCGGCCTGCGTGGCGGGGCAGTGAGTCCAGGAGAGCTCGGCGGCGGCGCGTGCACCGAAGTACCACTGGTCGAACGGCGGCATCTGCCACGTCACGTCGTCAGCGAGGATGTCGACGACGGCGTCGAAGTCGTGTCGTTCGAACGCCTCGACGAACGCCTCGACCGCGTCGTCCACGGTCGCGTCGCCGGTGACGGGGTCGGGAAGCCCGCTGCCGACCGTGGCCCGACTCCGCTGGAGTGCGGAATTCACCGCAGCGCTGGTGGTCTCCAGGGTCTCGGCGAGTTCCTCCGTGCTGAGTCCGAGCACCTCTCGCAGCAGCAGCGTGGCGCGTTGGTTGGGTGGGAGATTCTGCAGCGCCGCGGTCCATGCGAGCGTGACGTTCTCCCGAGCGAGCAACCTCTCCTCGGGCGTGGGACTGGCGCTGTGCCACAGCACCGCGTCAGGCAGCGGTTCCAGCCAAGGCACGTCCTGTCGGGGGTTGATCGGCCCCTTGGGGTCGCCGGGCGGACCGCCCAGACCGGTGGGGAGCACCCGCTTCGCAGACGACGACAGCGCGGACAGGCACGCGTTGGTGGCGATGCGATACATCCAGGTCCGAACCGAGGAGCGGCCGTCGAAGTCGTGGAACGCCCGCCAGGCGCGCAGGTATGTCTCCTGGACCTGGTCCTCGGCGTCGACGGCCGAACCCATCATCCGGTAGCAGTGCGCAACCAACTCGGGGCGCAGCGACGCGGTCGCCCCCTCGAAGTCGATGCTCACGAGATCCTCCTCAGGCGAAGGTGCCGGCGGCGCGCGCCTTGTCGACGTCCATCCACATGATCTCCCAGATGTGATCGTCGAGATCAGCGTAGGAGCGGCCGTACATGAAGTCCCCGAACTCGTCGGTACGTACATCACGCCCACCAGCCTCGAGGGCGCGATCGACCAGGTCGTCGACATCCTCGCGACTGTCGGCCGACAGACACGTCAGCACCTCATGGCGGCCCCGGCCGGCGACCCGGGCGTCGTGGAACGTGGCGAAGAACTCGGTCTGCAGCAGCATCGCGTAGTGATTCGGACCGAGCTCGAGGGCCAACGCGCCCTCGTTGCACATCTCCTCGTTGAACCCGTATCCCAGCGCGGTGAAGAAGTCACGGCTGCGCTGCGGGTCCGCCACCGGCAGGTTGACGAAAATCATCTGGTGGACGCGCGTTCCGACCGTGGTGTCCGACATGGTGGTCTGCTTGGCCATGCTGCTCTCCTCGAACGAAGGGGCACCCCGTCGGCACCCTGTCCAGTATCGACCCACCGGACGACCCGAAATCATCGCTCGACCCGGGACGATTTCCTCGATCGTCGACGATGACCAGTTGGCGGTCGGCACACGACGACTCATCCCCCGTCCGCTCATCCACTGCTGCCGCGCGGGACCGCACCTCGGCACGGGGATCCGGAGACGGGACGATCGTGCTCCCGGGCGAGGGGTCCAGCGGTCGTCGTGGGGTCCGCCGACCGGCAGGCTCGATCGGCCGAGTCGGGGCTCATGGTGGCGGATGGCTTGCAGGGTCCGCCACGCCAGGGACAGCCAGCAGCCCACCGCGACGGCCGCGAAGGCGGCCGGGACCCAGTGGTGGAGGAGAAGTGAGGCCGCCACGGCGCAGGAGAAGGCTGTCAGGTTCGCCACCACGTCGTAGATCGGAGCCACGAAACGTCGGTTCAGGACATGGATGCCGGCCACCGTCAGGCCGCATGCAAAGGTCACGGAGAGGAGGAAGCTCACCACAACGGCCAGTATCCTCCGCCGAGCACCGCAGACCCTCGGGCAGTCGACCTCGTGGATCGACGCCGGGCCCGGGCGTCAGGCGGCGCCGCCGTCCTCGCCCTCGTCGTCGTCGCGGTCGATCCGGCACCAGGACTGCACGAGCAGACCCGCGACGGCCATGAGCAGGCCGCCCAGCGCCGCCAGGCCGTGCTGGAGAGCCAGGACGCCCCGACCACCGAAGTCGTGGTCCGGCAGCAGGGCAAGCGCCTGCCCGAGGTAGAACCCGCCGGTGATCGCGCCGGTGAGGGCGCTGGCCTGGGCCAGACCGAGCAGGCGGGCTGCGACGACGGGCTCGACGTGGGTGCGGCCGCGCCGCATCCGCCACATCCGCGAGCCGGCCACGACGACCACGACCGCCATACCCACGAGCAGGACGCCGGCCACCCAACCGACGCGCAGCCCTGAGTGACCACCGGTGAGCCACCAGCGGCCGAAGCCCCAGCTGAGGACCATCACGGCGACGGTGACGAACGCCGTCGTCGAGATCTTCAGGCCGGTCCTCAGCACAGGCCGGCCTCGCCGTCGCGCAGGTCGCAGGTGTCGACGTCCGCGAGCAGCTCGTTCACGGCGACGACCGAGCCGCCGACACGCAGGACCGCCTGCGGGTCGATCCGGGCCCACGGGGCGAGCACGAAACCGCGCTCGTGCGCCCGTGGATGCGGCAGCGTCAGGTGCGGGTCGTCGCTGACGACGTCGGTCCCGGTCGCGGGGTCGCCGTACTGGATGAGGTCCAGGTCGAGGCTGCGTGCCCCCCAGCGCACCTCGCGCACCCGGCCGTGACGTGCCTCGACGGCGTGCAGCCGTGCGATCAGCACGGTCGGGCGCAGCGCCGTCGTGGCCAGCAGGACGGTGTTGGTGTAGCGCGGCTGGTCGGGACCGCCGACCGGGTCCGTCGTGACGAAGGGAGCTCGACGCACCTCGTCGAGATCACCGACGAGGTCGTCGATCGCGGCGTCGAGACGCCGCTCGGGGTCCCCGAGGTTGGCGCCCAGGGCGATCACCACGGGAACGGACCGACGGCGCTCGATGGTCACCGCGACGTCGCCGAAGGCCACCCCGACGGGTGCCTGGGGCTTGTGGACGGTCACCTCGACGGTCTGCACGTCCGCACGTGCGAGGGCATCCTCGGCGATCCGCTCGGCGAGCGACTCGATGAGGTCGAGCGAGGGCCCCTCGATCCGGGCGACGACGTCGGCACCGACCTCGGCGTAGTTGATCGTGCGGGCCAGGTCGTCGGTGGCCCCGGCGGGCGCCAGGTCGAGGTGCAGGACGACGTCGACGACGAACTCCTGACCGTCGCGCTTCTCCCGGGCCAGCACCCCGTGGTGACCGTGGGCACGCACGCCCAGCAGGCTGATCCGGTCAGCCACGCTCCGGCCCTCCGGCAGTTCGCAACTGCTTGGGCTCTTGCGACGGGTGGGGGGCGAGTCCGGCGGGCAGCTCACCCATCGCCGTGGTCACGTCGATCGCGTCGACCGTGGCGGTGACGTCGTGGACACGGACGCTCCACACCCCTGCTCGTGCGGCTCGGGCACTGGTGGTGGCCGTCGCCACCGCCCGGGCGTCGAGCGGGCGCTCGTCGCCCTCCCTTCGCCCCACCCTGCCCAGGAATCCCTTGCGGGAGGTCCCGAGCAGGACCGGGTGGCCGAGGCCGACGACCTCCTCCAGGCCCGCGAGGAGCTCCCAGTTGTGCTCGGCGGTCTTGCTGAAGCCGATGCCCGGATCGAGGACCAGCTGGTCGGCAGTGGCACCGGCCCCGCGGAGCGCGCCGACGCGCTCTCGCAGTTCGGCACACACCTCGGCGACGACGTCGTCGTAGACGGCCTTCGACTGCATGTCGTGCGAGTGCCCGCGCCAGTGCATCACGACGAAGGGGACACCGCTCTCGGCGACGAGGGCCGGCATCTGCGGGTCGGCCAGTCCCCCGCTCACGTCGTTGATGATGGCGCCGCCCGCCTCGAGGGCGGCGCGCGCCACGTCGGCACGCATGGTGTCCACGGAGACGACGACGCCCTCCTTCGCGAGGGCAGCGACGACGGGCACGACCCGGCGACGCTCCTCCTGAGCCGAGGGACGCTCGGCGCCGGGGCGGGTGGACTCACCGCCGACGTCGACGACGCCGGCACCGGCAGCGACGAGCTCACGGCCGTGGTCGACCGCCGCCCCGGTCTCGATCCACCGGCCGCCGTCGCTGAAGGAGTCGGGCGTGACGTTGACGACGCCCATGACCACCGGTCCGGGCCGGGTCGCCCGGCCCGCGAGGTGCTCGATGACGGCGTGGGTCACCGGGCGGCCCCGGACATCAGCGCCATGGCCTCGGCGCGCGTGGTCGCGTCCCGCAGCTGGCCCCGCACGGCGGAGGTGATGGTCTTGGCACCCGGCTTGCGCACGCCACGCATCGACATGCACAGGTGCTCCGCCTCGACCACGACGATCGCCCCGGCGACGTCGAGGTGCTCGACGAGTGCATCGGCGATCTGGCTGGTCAGGCGCTCCTGCACCTGCGGGCGCCTGGCGAACATGTCGACGAGGCGAGCGAGCTTCGACAAGCCGGTGACCTTGCCGGTCTTGCCGGGCAGGTAGCCCAGGTGCGCGACCCCGTGGAAGGGCACGAGGTGGTGCTCACAGGTGGAGTACAGCTCGATGTCGCGCACGATCACCAGCTCGTCGTGGTCGATGTCGAAGGTCGTCGCGAGCAGTTCCGCGGGGTCCGCGTGCAGCCCGGCGAAGACCTCCTGGTACGAGCGGGCGACGCGCGCGGGGGTCTCGGTGAGCCCGTCGCGGTCGGGGTCCTCCCCGACCGCGAGCAGGATCTCGCGCACGGCCGCCTCGATGCGAGCCCGATCGACGTCGCCGGCCATGGGTCAGGCGTGTCCGTCGCCGTCGACGGGCTCATTGGGGGGGACCTCGCGGACCTCGCTCGGCGGGTTCTCCTGCGGGTAGGTCGCGCCCTCCTCCGCGGCCCGGTCGATCTGCTCGGTGACCGTGGGCTCGTGCTGTCCCCCGGGGGCCGTCGGCGGTGGGGTCTGCGCCTGCTGCTGGGCGGCCTGCTCGCGCTGCTGCCGCGCGGTCTCCTCGGCCGGGGTGAGGACGGGGGGGATCTGCGAGATCGGGCGGTCCTCACTGCTCAGCCACGTCGGGCGGACCGGACGACGCTGGACGTCGGCGAAGATCACCGCGAGCTCCTTGGTGTTGAGCGTCTCGTGCTCGAGCAGCTCGAGGACCAGACGGTCGAGGACGTCGCGGTTGTCGTTGAGGGCGTACCAGGCCTCGTCGTGGGCCTCCTCGATGAAGCGGCGCACCTCCCGGTCGACCACGCCCGCGAGGTCCTCGGAGTAGTCGCGCTGGTGACCCATGTCCCGACCGAGGAAGGGCTCGCCCTGCGACTGGCCGAGCTTGACCGCGCCGATCTTCTCGCTCATGCCGTACTCGGTGACCATCTTGCGGGCCATCGACGTGGCCTTCTCGATGTCGTTGGCCGCGCCGGTGGAGGGGTCGTGGAAGATGATCTCCTCCGCGACACGACCGCCGAGCGCGTAGGCCAGCTGGTCGAGGATCTCGTTGCGCGTGGTCGAGTACTTGTCATCGGTCGGCATGACCATCGTGTAGCCGAGCGCACGACCACGCGGCAGGATCGTGATCTTGGTGACCGGGTCGGTGTGGTTCATCGCCGCGGCGACGAGCGCGTGCCCACCCTCGTGGTACGCGGTGATCTTGCGCTCCTGGGCGCTCATGATCCGGGTGCGCTTCTGCGGTCCGGCGATGACCCTGTCGATGGCCTCGTCGAGGATCGAGTCGTCGATGAACTGCTTGTCCAGGCGGGCGGTGAGCAGCGCCGCCTCGTTGAGCACGTTCGCCAGGTCCGCACCGGTCATGCCGGGAGTGCGGCGGGCGACCGCGAGCAGGTCGACCCCGGGAGCCATGGGCTTGCCCGCGGCGTGCACCTCGAGGATGCGGTGACGGCCGATCATGTCGGGGTTCTCGACGGCGATCTGCCGGTCGAAGCGGCCGGGGCGCAGCAGGGCCGGGTCGAGGATGTCGGGGCGGTTGGTCGCGGCGATGAGGATGACGTTGGTCTTGACGTCGAATCCGTCCATCTCGACGAGCAGCTGGTTGAGCGTCTGCTCGCGCTCGTCGTGGCCGCCGCCCATGCCGGCCCCGCGGTGGCGTCCGACGGCGTCGATCTCGTCGACGAAGACGATCGCCGGCGCGTTGGTCTTGGCCTGCTCGAAGAGGTCGCGCACACGGGAGGCACCGACACCGACGAACATCTCGACGAAGTCCGAGCCGGAGATGGAGAAGAAGGGCACTCCGGCCTCACCGGCGACGGCCCGTGCCAGCAGGGTCTTACCGGTTCCGGGAGCTCCGTACAGCAGGACGCCCTTGGGGATCTTGGCGCCGACCGCGAGGAACTTGCTCGGCTCGCGCAGGAAGTCGACGATCTCGTGCAGCTCCTCGACCGCCTCGTCCGCGCCGGCCACATCGGTGAAGGTCACCGTGGGGGTGTCCTTCGTCGCCAGCTTCGCCTTGGACTTGCCGAACTTCATCACCTGGGAGCCGCCGCCCTGGGCGCGGCTGAGGATGAACCAGAAGAGGGCGACGAGCAGGATCAGCGGCAGGATCGAGAGCAGGATGTTGCTCCACACGCTGGGCCGCTCGACCGTGTCGTTCTGCACGCCGTCGACGTTCTTCTCGACGATCGTGAGCATCTGGTCGGCGCGGGCGTCGATGAACTCGGTCTCGACCTTGTTCGCGTCCTCGACCCCGTCACCGTCGGAGTAGGTCTCGCCCTTCTTCAGCTCCAGCTGCAGGACGTTGTCCGTGGTGAAGTGGGCGTTCTCGACCTTCTTGTCGGTGATCAGCGTCTCGGCGGCCGAGGTGTCGACCCGGGCGTACTCCTCGTCGCCCTGGGTGAGGAACATCAGCCCGAAGACCGTGATCAGCAGCAGCGCCCAGAAGGCTGGGGAGCGGAAAAACTTCGTGGCGTTCATACGGGTACGGGGCTTCCCGGACTTCCTGACTCGACGACGTGGCAGCCTCCGGACAACCCGGGGCGAACAGAACGAAACTACCTGAACGCGGGTCGACCACGGCTATGAGGCCAACGAGCATCCTGTCACGGGTGTTCCCGCTCCCGGCAATTCACGCCCTCGGCAACTCACCCGTCGGTGGCGCCGGCATCAGCCGGTGGGCCGGTCAGCAGTAGACGTGGGGCGCGAGCGTCGCGACGTCGCGCAGGTTGCGGTAGCCCTCGGCGTAGTCGAGGCCGTAGCCGACGACGAACTCGTTGGCGATGTCGAAGCCGACCCAGCGGGTGTCGATCTCGACCTTGGCGGCGTCGGGCTTGCGCAACAGGGTGAGGATCTCGACGGAGGCCGGCGAGCGGGACTCGAGGTTGGCCCGGATCCACGACAGGGTCAGGCCGGAGTCGATGATGTCCTCGACGATGAGCACGTGCCGGTCGGTGATGTCCGCGTCGAGGTCCTTGAGGATGCGCACGACGCCGGAGGACTTGGTACCGGAGCCGTAGGAGCTGACCGCCATCCAGTCCATCGGGGCGGAGCCGGGCAGGTGCCTCATGAAGTCGGCCATCACCATGACGGCTCCCTTGAGGACACCGACGAGCAGCACGTCCTTGCCCTCGTAGTGCTCCCAGACCTCGGTGGCCAGCTCGGCCAGCCGCGTCTGGATCTGCTCCTCGGTGATGAGCACCTCGACGAGGTCATCCTGGATGTGAGTGGTGTCCACGGCTCTCCTTGGGGTCGGCGCTAGTCATTGTCCACCAGCTGCGGGGGCCAGGTGCACGCGCCCGTCGGCCCGGCTCGCGCGCAGGTCGCCGGGCAGGTGCAGCGGCCCCTGCCCGTGCCAGTCGGTGACGAGCCGGTCGCAGGCGGCGACGTGACCGGCGGTGAGCGCCCCGGCGGGCGCGCCGGCAGCCAGGAGCAGTCGGCGCCAGACCCGGGAGCGAAGGGCGGGTGCCAGGTCCGCGAGCTCGGTCACCGCGACACCCTCCGGGCCCTGGTCGGGCACCGCGTCGTCGGCGAGCGCGTCGAGGAGGTCGGCGTCGTCGCGCAGCAGGTCCGCGGTGCGGGTGAGCGCCTCACCGATCCCCGGCCCGAGGGCGCTCTCCAGCTCGGCCAGCGCGGTGCGGGCCCGCACCCGGGCGAAGGCCGCGTCGTCGTTCATCGGGTCGGTCCACGGCGTCAGGCCCCATGCGGCGCACGCCTCGTGGGTGGTCCGTCGCGACAGGTGCAGCAGCGGTCGGGCGAAGGGGGTGCCCTCCCGGACGGTGAGCACCGGCATCCCGGCGAGGGAACGGGCGCCGGAGCCGCGCGCGAGACCGAGGAGAACCTGCTCGGCCTGGTCGTCGCGGGTGTGCCCGAGGAGGACGAGCGTGAGCGGGTTCCCACCGTCGTTCGAGGAACCCATCGCTGCCGCCGTCTCCGCGAGGGCGGCGTAGCGGGCGTCGCGGGCGGCTGCCTCGAGGCCCTCCCCCGTCCCGACGACCTCGACGGGGACGACCGCCACCGGAGCGAGGCCGACGTCCGCGCACTGCTGTGCGGCGAGCAGGGCGACGTCCGTGGACTCCTCCTGCAGTCCGTGGTCGACGATGATCGCGCCGGCGGTCACGTCGTGGTTCGCGGCCTCGGCGGCCAACGCAGCGGCGAGCGCGAGGGAGTCCCCGCCGCCGCTCACCGCGGCGAGCGCCAGCGAGCCGGCGGGCAGCCCCTCGAGGGCCGCGCGGACCCCCCTTCGGCAGTCTGCTTGGGCGGGGTGACCGGCTCCCATCAGCCGTGCACCCGGCGCACCCACGCGGCCGGGTCGGTGATCTCGAGCGGGGTGGGCAGGGTCTGGGGGGAGGTCCACACGGCGTTGAACCCCTCGACGCCCACCTGCTCCTGGACGGAGCGCACGAAGACCGCGCCGTCGCGGTACTGGCGCATCTTCGCCTCGAGGCCGAGGAGGCGGCGCAGCAGACGGTCGACGGCCCCGGCCCCCTTCCGTCTCTCGGTGAAGCGGCGCCGGATCGCGCGGACGGTCGGCACGTGCGCGGGACCCACGTCGTCCATGACCACGTCCGCATGGCCCTCGAGCAGCGACATGACCGCGGTGACCTTGGCCATCTGTTCGCGCTGCTCGGGCGTGATGACCAGCTCGGCGAGGCCTTGGCTGTCCCCGCTGAAGACCTTGGGCAGCTGTGTGGCGATCTGCTCGACGCGCTCGCGCAACTCGGTCGTGTCGGGCACGAGGTCGACGGCGAGGGTGCGGGCGGAGTCGATGATGTGCTCGCGCAGCCACGGCACCGCGGTGAACTGCACGCGGTGGGTTTCCTCGTGCAGGCACACCCACAGCCGGAAGTCACGCGGGACGGCCTTGATCTCGCGCTCGGTGTGCACGATGTTCGGCGCGACGAGCAGCAGCGCCGGGGTGCCGCCGGGGGCGATGTCGTACTGGCCGAGGACCTTGGTGGACAGGAAGGCGAGCATCCCACCGGCCTCGGTGCCGGTGATCTTGCTGCCGACCGCCTGGGCCAGGCCCGAGGGCTCCTTGTCGCGCCGCTTGGCGACCGCCTCGAGCGCCGGGTCGAGCATCGCGGCCATCGAGTCGGCGTTGACGTCGATCCAGGTGGGGCGATCGATCACCAGTGGCGGTGGCGCGTCACCGGGGGCGGTCAGGCGGGAGGTGGCCGCGACGGGATCGACGGCCATGGCCGCCAGCTCGCGGATCTCCTCGACGACCTGGGTGGCCTCCTCCGGCGACACGTCGGGTCCGGGGGGCACGAGGCGGGCTCCGGCGCTCTTGGCGAATGTCCAGTCGACGTAGTTCGGCACGCCCCCACCATACGAAGTGCTGCTGGCTCTAGTTCGTTTCGTCAGCCGCACCTCGTGCTGAGGCCGGCTCGACGACGTGGTGCTGGCTCTGGTCCGCGTCACCGACAGCCGCAGTCGGTCAGGTCGGCGACCATGCGGTCGAGCACCGCGCGGGCACCGAGCGTGCCCGTGGTCGAGGGCACCCGGTCGGCGAGGAGCACGAAGGTGAGCAGCCGCCCGTCGGCGGTCGTCGTCGTGCCGGCGAGCGCGGAGGTGCCCGTCAGGGTGCCGGTCTTGGCGCGGGCGAGCCCGGCGGCACTGCGGCTGTCATCGGTGTCGAAGCGGTCGTGCAGCGTGCCGGTCAGGCCCGCGACGGGCAGCTCGGCCAGCATCGAGGTCAGCTCCTGCGCCGAGCCGGTGATGCCCAACTGCATGACATCGGAGATCACCCGCGCGGGCACCTTCTGCCCCGAGCTGAGCCCGCTGTTGTCCTTGAGTGTGACGCCGGTGAGGTCGACGCCGGCGCTGGTGAGGGTCTGTCTGACCCAGTCGGAGACCTCCGCGGTCGAGGTGCCGGCGCCGTGCGCGGCCGCGACCTGACGGGCGACGTTCTCGGTCAGGGCGTTGTCGCTCTCGTCGAGCGCCAGGGCGAGCACGTCCCCGATCGGGGCGGAGTCCACGGCACCGAGCACCTCGGCGTCCTCGGGCGCGGGCGTCTGCCACTGCTTCGTGGAGGTGTCCGTCTCGACGTCGATCCCGACGGCCTTCAGCTCCTTGGCCAGCGCCTTGAGCACCTCGCGCTCGGGGAACTTCGGCGCCGCGTCGAAGGGCTTGGGGCGTTGCCCCGCCAGACCGATCATCGTCACGCCCTGGGTGTACCCGGCCGCGACGTCCGCCATGTCCCACGTCGGCGGGTACCGCTCCCCGTGGGCATACGTCATGTCGAGGCGAAGGGAGTAGTCCGCCTCCCCCTTCGCCTCGACCGAGGCGGCCACCTGGCGGGCGAGGTCCGCGAGGCCGGCCCGGCCCTCGACGGACTTGGGGTCACCGTCGCCGCGGGCGAGCATCGTGTCACCGGCCGCGACGAGAACCAGTTCGCCGGGCTGGTCGCCGGCCACGACCTGCGTCGTCATGACCCGGGTGAGGTCGGCGGTCTCGGCCACCGCAGCGGCGGTGAGCAGCTTCGCGGTCGAGGCCGGGGTGATCGGCGCGTCGCTGTCGTGGGCGTAGAGGATCTCACCGGTGAGCGCGTCGCGCACCACGACACCGACACGTTTGCCGAGCGCCGTGGCCTCGGCGTCCTCCTCGAGGGCAGCAGTCAGACCGGCCGTCGTGGGCACGGGCGCCTCGGTCGACGCCGCGGGCAGGACGGGGGTCGTCGCAGGGGCCTTCCGGACCTGCTGGGTGGCCTCCTCGTCGATCGTCAGCACACCCGGGACGCGGTCGTACGCGTCTGCGGTGCCGTACCCGATGAGCAACGCTGCGAGGCAGATCACGGCGATGAGTGTGCGGCGCACGCGCTGCCCCCCTGCGTGAAATGGTCGACGGTGGTGGAACACTGACACCGAGACTAGATCACGGTCATCACATCACCGTCACCGAACAAAGGGGCACCTAGTGGAGTTCGACGTCACCATCGAGATCCCGAAGGGTCAGAAGAACAAGTACGAGGTCGACCACGAGACCGGCCGGATCCGCTTGGACCGGATGCTCTTCACCTCCATGGCCTACCCGAGCGACTACGGCTACGTCGAGGACAGCCTCGGCGAGGACGGGGACCCGCTGGACGCGCTCGTCCTGCTCGACGAGCCGACCTGGCCCGGCTGCCTCGTGCGGGCCCGGCCGATCGGCATGTTCCGGATGCGCGACGAGGCCGGCGGGGACGACAAGATCCTGTGCGTGCCGGCCGGCGACCCCCGCAAGGAGGGCATCAAGGAGCTCGAGGACATCAGCGAGTTCTGGCGCCTGGAGATCCAGCACTTCTTCGAGACGTACAAGGACCTCGAGCCCGGCAAGTCCGTCGAGGGCGCCCACTGGGTCGCCAGGGACGAGGCCGAGCAGACCGTGCTCGAGGCTCTCGAGCGGGCGAAGGCCAACGGCATGAGCACCGCTCGCTGGACGATGCCCTCCTCCGGCCACATTCCCGAGCCCGAGGACGTGACGCACTCCGAGGAGGACATCAAGGCGGCGGCCTCCCGTGCCCGTGAGCTGCTGGCCACCGAGGAGAGCCCCCTCAGCGACGACGAGTGATCTCCCGGGCCAACCCCCGGCGGCCCTGCCGCATCATCCACGCGTGGTTGGCCCGCAGCACGACCGAGGCGAGGGTCGCGGCACGTTCCAGCCGTGGCGCGACCCTCACCTCTTGCTCGAAGACGGCGACGGATCCCCCGTCGTGCGGATGCACCGTCCACCGGGCCCACCCGACGAGGTCACCGGACAGGCGCACCCGCAGCACACCCCCGTCGCGGTCCTCGACCTCCCGGGTGAGGACGACGTCCAGGGTGAGCGGGAGCAGACTGCGGATCCGCGCCCGACCGCTCGCGGCGTCGAGCCTCTCGACCGACCGCACCTGGGGCCACCACCGCGGATAGCCCTCGGCGTCGGCGAGCAGGCGGACCACCTCCTGTGGTGACTGCGCGAGTGGCCAGCGGTCATGGAAGACGAAGACGGGGGTCACCTCCCCATCCAACCCCACACCACCTCGTTGCCCTGTGACTCCACCCTGCGGGCGATCCCCGAAACCACGCCCGCCCCACGCCCGGATACCGTGTCACCGTGCGCTACTACTCCCGTGACGGGCTGACCTTCGACGTCGACGACAGCGGACCCCGGGGCGGTGAGGTCGTCGTCCTGCTCCACGGCTGGCCCCAGGACCGCACTGCCTGGGACAAGGTGGCCCCGCCTCTCGAGGCCGCTGGGCTGCGCGTGCTCGCGCCGGACCTGCGGGGCTACTCCCCCGGGGCCCGTCCGCCGCACCACCTCGACTACGAGATCTCCGAGCTCGTCGGCGACGTCATCGCCCTGCTCGACGAGGCGGGCGCCGCGCGGGCGCACATCGTCGGGCACGACTGGGGCGGCGCCCTCGCCTGGGCCGTGGCCGCCCGTCACCCCGACCGCGTGCAGACGCTGACCGTCCTGTCGACGCCGAGCCCCTCCGGGATGGCGTACGGCTTCCGTCGCGGTGACCAGCTCAAGGCCAGCTGGTACATGGGCTTCTTCGCGTTGCCGGTCCTGCCGGTGCTGTTCTTCCGGCTCTTCGCCCAGCAGGTCCTGGAGAAGGTCGGGATGCCTCACCAGCGCGCCGTGTACGACGCGAAGCGACTGAAGGCGAAGAGCTCGGCCCAGGGATCGCTCAACTGGTACCGCGCGGCACTGTCACCGACCCTGCTGTGGCGCAAGCGATCCCGCCCGGGACGGCCCCGCCGCAGCAAGCACCGGGAGATGCTCCCGACCGCCTTCGTCTGGGGCGCGAAGGACCCTGCCTTCGCGGACGCGTCGACCCGACACACGGTCAACCGGCTGCGCGAACGCGCCGGCGAGCAGGTCGACCTCGTGCACACCCTCGAGCTGGACACCGGCCACTGGCTGATGGAGACCCACCCCGACACGATCGCCGAGGTCATCATCGAGCGAGCGGGTCGGGCGGCTCCCGGCGAGCAGCGCGCCGGCTGATGACGGCGGGGGCCCTGCCTTCGCCGCGTCCTGCCTGGTGGTGGGTCAGCGTTGCGCGGCGGCCTCGAGCGCGGCCGACCAGCCGCCGAGAGCGTTGCGGACGGTGTTGGCCGACGGTGCGCCCTCCTGCTCGCGCAGCCAGGCGCCGAATCGCCCGTACGAGGGCTGCTCCTCCTCGATGAGGTAGCGCCGGACCCAGTCGACGAGATCCTCCTCGCTCCACGCGCGGCGGTAGGAGGACCGGGAGGCGCGGTTGGACTCGACGCCTGCGGCGGCGCACGCCTCCCGCCACGTGCCGTGCCGCTGGATGATCCGCGCCGAGGTGAGTGCACCCTCCGCGCGGTGCCCGTCGTAGAACGTCACGGACAGGGGCGAGCCTCCGGGCAGCCCCGCCACCCGGCGCATCTCCGTCATCACGGTCTCGTCGCCCACCGTGCCTCCTGTCAGTGCGTCAGTGGGCCGTCGAGCTGTGGAGGTCGTCGTGCGTGAGGACCCCGTGCTCGCGCAGGAACTGCACCCTGGGGATGAGGCGCTTGTCCTCGTCCGTGAGGGTGATGGCCTCGGCCGCACCGAGCGTCAGCGCCCGCACGGCGGGAATCATCACGAGGGCGACGGCCGCCAGCAGGAGCGCCTTTCCCGTACTCAGGTCGGAAGCGGTAAGAAGGAGCACGATGAAGGCGACATAGAACCCCAACGCCACGAGCCACACGAGTCGGGTGACCTTCCCTGCCTTGGCCAGGACGCCCTTGATGTCAGGGATCAGGTCCTCTCCACTGACGAAGTGCTCGCAGTCATCGACCCGGGCGTGGAAGTCCAGACTCGCATCCGACTGACTCGTGACGTGAGCATCACACCAGCCCATGGTCTTGTCCACGGGCTCAGACCGCCTCATCGAGCGTCTTGAGCAACTTCTCCCCTGCCTTCTGGTTCTTCCATCCGTCGAGCAGCGCCTTGGGGGTGTTGTCACCCGTGTGGACGTTCAGGGACACGTGTGTGCCCTCACCGCCCTGCGTCATCTCGGCCGCGAAGACGTAGTGCCCCATGGACGTGATGCCGCCGCCGCTCTCGAACTCCAGCTTCTTGCCGTCCGGGTCGGCGAGGTTGAGCGTGTAGGGCTTGTCGGTGACGATCCCCTTCAGCCTGTCGAAAACCACATCCGGAGACTGTGCGAACGACTTCTCCAAGGTCTTGAGTGCGCGCATCTTCTACCCCTTCATCAAGATCGCGAGCCATTGGTCGATGTGGACGGCGTCGCTCTCCCGTCAACGGTGGGCGACGCTACCAACATCTCGTTGACCTCGCCCGTCGACGGGCGACGGGACGTCGACGCAGCCACTCGGCCTGCGGCATCCGCCGTCGAAGGGTGGCGACGCACCCATCGGACACGGAACGCAATGCCTTTCGTCACGCGCGCGGAGAGGTGGCGCCGGCAGCATCGTGTGGTCGGCGACACCGGGCCGGCGAGTCCGACGGTGGCTGGCCCACGAACCGGGGGTGTCCTTGCACCGGCACGAGCAGGTGGGCTCGTAGCCTTGGGAGTTCCTGTTCTTCGTTTCGAGATGGGTTGCTGTGGAATGAACCGCTTTGCCCGGCGCAGGGTCGTCGCCGTCGTCTCGACCTGTGTGATGGCATCGGTACTGCTGGGCGCGTGCTCCGGCAGTGGCAGCGATGACGAGACAGCCTCCGATGGCAGTCGCGGCGGCTCTGACGAGCGGGCTGCTGTGGCGATGACCAAGCAGCCCCCTCGTGCCGTGAGCAAGGGCGCCTCGCAGATGTCGGTCAGCGCCAGTGCTGCCTTGTTCTCCTCGAGCCCGGTGGTCGTGCTCGTGGCGGGGTCGAAGGAGCAGGACATCGCCATGGCTTCGTCGGCGGGAGTGGCACTGGGCATCCCTGTTCTGGCGGCCGGTTCCCCGGAGCTGCAGGAGGAGATCGAGCGACTCGGCGCGACCACGTTCCTGACCTACGGCGATCTGAAGGGCGGGTGGGATCAGCTCGCCCAGAGCGATGATCGGCTCGCCGGCCCGCGAGACGTCGAGGAATTCGACGACATGCTCGACATCGACGCCGAGGTCTCCTCCGTTTCCGGCAGGAACCTGCTTGGCAAGGTCGCTGCACTCGACCCGATGGCTGACCCTGCGGTCCTCACGCACTCATCGGGCCGGGCCCCTTCATCGTCCGGGACCTCATCGACCTCGCCCTCGGCGGGCGGCTCGGGTGAGCTACCGCAGCTGAAGCATCCGCAGGATCGCTCCCCGGCGCTGGTGCTCGTCGACTCAGGCGATGCACACAGCGTGCCGGCGGTGGCGACCGCCCGCGCAGCAGGCGCCGAGGTCATCACCATGGACATCGCTGATCCACGCGCGAACGCCAAGAGCGTTGCTGCGGTGAAGAAGGCCGGGGACGCCACAGTCCTCGCGCTCGGCAGCGGCTTCGGCTCCTCCGACGTCTTCGCCGAGAACCTCTCGACCGCACGGACCGCTCCGCAGCTGCCGGGAGGAGGACAACTCGCCCTGCCCGGCAAGCTGTACGTCGCGCTGTACGGCAACGTGCTCACCGCTGACCTGGGCCTTCTCGGTGAACAGGACGCCCAGGCCAGCATCCACCGCGCCAAGGAGTACGCGACGAAGTACGCGGACATCAGTGAGGTCCCCGTCATCCCGACCTTCGAGATCATCGTCACGGTCGCCTCCGGCTCTGCGGGCGCAGACGGGTCCTACTCCTCGAAGGGCGATGTCGCCGACATCGAACCCTGGGTGAAGAAGGCGCAGGAGGAAGGCGTGTACGTCATCCTCGACCTGCAGTCAGGACGCGAGGACTCCCTCAGCCAAGCCAAGAGGTACGAGAAGCTGCTGACGTACCCCAACGTCGGTCTGGCCGTCGACCCGGAATGGCGCCTGGAACCGCACGAGCAACCGCTGCAGCAGATCGGCCACATCGACGCCGAGGAGATCAACCGGACCCAGGACTGGCTGGCAGACCTGGTGCAGGAGAACGACCTCCCGCAGAAGATCTTCACCCTCCACCAGTTCAAGTCGCACTCACTGCCCGACCGCTCCAAGATCAACTTCTCCACCCGTCCGGAAGTCGCAACGCTGCTGCACGCCGATGGCCAAGGCACTCAGGGACAAAAGCAGGACACCTGGCGCGTGCTGAAGCAGGACCTGCCCGAGAGCGCCTTCCTGGGCTGGAAGAACTTCATCGACGAGGACCAGCCCATGCTCACCCCTGAAGAGACGATGAACCAGGTCAACCCCATCCCGAACTTCATCTCCTACCAGTAGGCGACGAACACGATCGACACCGTGGACTCACCTCGGGGTGGGGCTCGGCGACGACACTCTCGCCGAGGGGCCCTACGACACTCCCTTCGGCAGCACGACCGTCGGCGGTGCCTTCGACCGGTTCTACGGCTTCGACCTGCTGGTCCACCGCTGGGACATCGGCCGGACCGCGGGCATCGACGTGGTCTTCAGCGACCGCGAGCTCGACCAGATCGAGGAGGCCATCGCCGGTTTCGGTGAGGCGATCCGGGGCGAAGGGGTGTGTGCGCCGGCGGTGGACCTCCCCGCCGACGCCTCCCGCCAGGAGCCGTCTCATCGGCCTCACCGGCCGCGACTCCCGCTGACTCGTCTGGCCCCCGCCTGTTTGCGCCCGTGCTCCCGGTGGTGGGGTGCGCGAGCGGTTTGCTGGGTTGGTCGAGGAGTGTGATGGGTGGTATGACCCGGATCCGGTGTGATGGGTGGGTCGGGGGTGGGACGTTACGTGCGGGGGTCGCGTTGTGCCACGATGTCGGGTGATATCTGCCCAGGGGCGCGTTGAGGACGTCCACGGGAGCGAGCGCGAAGGGTGGCACCTGTGGCTTCTCAGGACGAGACTGCCCGGGGTCATCGTGGGCCCGGGGTGCGTGGGGCGCATGCTCGGCGTGCGGCGCGTCAGGTCCGTCGGTACTACGCGCTGACTGCGGCCAGCACGATCGTTCCGGGTCTGGGGTTGATCCGCACCCGGCGCCGGGTGGGGCAGGGGCTGGTTGCCGTGTTCGTGGTCGCGTTCGTCGTCCTGGTTGGTTACCTGGTGGCCAGGGGGTTGATGGGTCTGATTCGTGTCGTGGTCAGTCGTAGCGCGTTGAGTGTGGTCATCTCGGTCCTGGTGGTCGTGGCGGTGGTGTGGATCGGGGCGATCCTGCTGACGGCCAGGGACAACATGCCCGAGGGCGCGCATGGTCGTCCGAAGGTCGCGATGGTGGTCTTTGCTGCGTTGGCTGCCGTGCTGGTCCTGGCGCCCGCGGCGCAGGCGGTGCGTTACGCGGTGATCCAGCACTCGTTGATCGGTAGTGTCTTCGACACGTTGCGTCCCGATGGTGCGGTGGGGCCCGGTGGTGGTCAGGACCCGTGGGCCGGTACCGATCGGGTCAACATGTTGTTGTTGGGGTCGGACGCCGGCAAGGGCCGGATCGGGACCCGGCCGGATGCGATCATGGTTGCGAGTATCGATCCGCAGTCCGGTGAGACGGTCTTGTTCGGGATCCCGCGCAACCTGCAGGACATTCCCTTCTCGCAGGACAATCCCCTCTCGCAGCTCTACCCGCAGGGGTACGACTGCGGTGACCAGTGCCTGATGGAGTTCGTCTGGACGCTGGGCAAGGACCACGCCGATCTCTTCCCTGATGACCCGAACCCGGGCCTGACGGTGACCAAGGACGCGGTCTCGCAGATCCTGGGTCTGGACGTGGACTACACGACGGTGGTCAACCTCGAGGGTTTCACCCAGCTGGTGGACGCGATGGGCGGCGTCGAGGTCGATGTGCAGGAGCGGGTCTGCATCGGGTGCAAGCTGGATGCGTACGGCAACGTGGTGGGGACCACGGGGTGGATCGAGCCCGGTGTGCAGCAGCTCGATGGCTTCCACGCGTTGTGGTACTCGCGTTCGCGGGCGGCTTCGCGTGATGGGGACTTCTCCCGGATGCGTCGACAGCGGTGCATGGTCGGAGCGCTGCTCAACCAGGTCAACCCGACGTCGATGCTCGTGCGCTACCCGGCGCTGGCCTCGACGCTGGAGGACAACGTGCGGGTGGACGTCCCCGAGCAGGACCTCGATGAGTGGGCCGAGCTGGTGCTGCGGATCCAGCACGGCGGCTCGATCAAGTCGCTGCCGCTGACCAACGACGTCATCGACGTCGTCAACCCCGACTACCCGAAGATCCACCAGATGGTCACCGACGCGATCACCCCGCCCGAGCCGACACCCCAACCCTCGACCTCCACCCCGACGACCCCGACCCCGTCGCAGACCCCATCGACCAGCGAGACCACCCAGGACACCCCCAGCGACATCGCCACCACCTGCTGAGCAGACCCGGCTGGCGGCCCCCGAAGTCGGGCTGCAGATGACACACGTCCCTGCACACCACCTCCGCGTCCCGTGTGCCCATCGGTTACCGGTGCTCTGACTTACGAGAGTGAGTCACCGTCATGGTCAGGTTGGTTTCGACGGTTCAGGTGTTGATATTCAGTAGCCGGTCCAGGTCCGGTGTGGCGCGATCGGTAGCGCGTAGGGCGGTGTGCAACTGCTGCGCCAGCGTGTGCATCTCGGCTTGGGCGTTCCGGCTGTGGGCTGCGAACCAGAGCTCTCCGCGGGGACCGGCAAAGACACGTCGCCAGTAGGCGGTGACGAAGACATTCGGTAATCGGTACAAGACGCGCAGATTCTTGGGGATCTCGGTGTTTCCGTGGGACTGCAAAGCCGTGAACCCCTGCCGGGTGGCGTTGACCATCAGGCGCATCGTCGCCTGGTCAGCGGCCAGTCTCCGAGCATCGACGTCGACGCGGTAGAGAGCGAAGGCGATCGGTACGACGAATGCGGCATGTCCCACCAACCAAGCGTCGATGTCGGCGCTGATCTGCGTGGTGAAGCCTGCCTCGTCGAGGAGTTCTTGCAGGCGCCGAGCCCGAGGGGTCCTGACTCCGCTCGGTTCGCCCAGCATCGTCTTCTGCTGAGCGATCAGGACGTACGTGACTGTGGGTCCCTCACACGACCCACCGACGGCTGGGAACCCGAACAGGGCACGCTGTCCGAGAGCCTCGAGCAGGTCCGTCTGACGGTTGGCTGTGTTGCCGAAGAACAGCACGTCCGAGCCATCGTTCATCGCGGTCAACATCGGCAGGGTGTCCGTGAACTGCTCGGCGCGCACCGACACGAGCACCAGGTCGAAGCGGTCGTCGGGGTCTGGCTGGCCGACGACAGTGACCGGAAGCCACGTGCGTTCCCCGGACTCGGCATTCTGAAGAATCACACCATGGGCTCGAAGATCGTCCAGACGTCTGCCGCGCGCCAGGAGAACCACCTCGTGGCCCGCCTCCAGCAGCCGGGCGGCGTAGACACTGCCGATGACACCGGCTCCGAGCACAAGGATCCGCACGCTGCACGCACCTCCTCAGACGTCCACTGTCAGTCAACCTACTGGACCGCCCCAAGCAACGACACCGACACCGATGAGTACGTCGACCGCCGTTATCCGGAGTTCGCGTCGCTGCAGACCGGTACCCTCATCAAACGGCGTCTCATGCCCATTAGTGACGTCCACCGAACTCCGCAACTTTCTTCATTGACGAGCTGAGAGTGACCACCATGGGCTCATCGAGTGACCAGTTCGACCCACGTCGGGAAGCGACGTCCGGCGAGAGCGAGGACGAGTTGCGCACACGGGCCCTCAACCGGCTCAAGGCCAAGAAGGCCCTAGCAGGACACGTCGTGCTCTACGTCGCCGTCAACCTCATGCTCGTCGTCATCTGGTGGGTCACCGGGGCCGGGTTCTTCTGGCCAGCCTTCCCTCTTCTGGGCTGGGGCATCGGGCTGGCATATAACGCGTGGGAGGTGATGTCGCCCCAGCCCGGCCCGGACGCCATCCGTGCCGAGATGGACCGGCTACGCAATCGGCAAAACTGAACCGGATCCTGCTCCGGTGGCCGCTGGGCTCGCGGAGCGTGCCGGTGCGGGATGGGCTCGCGGAGCGTGCCGGTGCGGGCTCGGCATTCGGTGATGGCGAGGGTCGCTGCGACGACCGCGTCAGTGCCAGGTGCGTGCGCCGTAGGCCGTCGCTCTACCGGGATTCTTCGATCAGGAACGGGGTGAGCTCTCTCGTGAGTTCCCTCGGTGCATGCTCAGCCATGTGGTGGCCGGAGTCGATGCCGCGTCCGCTGACCTTGTCAGCCCAGTCCTGCCAGATGATGAGCGGGTCGCCGTAGAGGTCTTCAAGGTCGTCCCGCATGGACCACAACACGAGGAGTGGCTGCTGCAGCCGTCGTCCCGCCGCCCGGTCTGCCCTCTCGTGATCGGCGTCGACGCTCAGGCCGGCCCGGTAGTCCTCCAACATCGCGCGGACGACTGTTGGGTCATGGATCGCGGCTCGCCATTCAGCGAAGTTCTCCGCGCCCATGACCTCACGGTCACCGTGGTACCACGCCTCGGGGTCGGCGTTGATCACCCGTTCGGGCACATCGGGTTGGGCGAAGAAGAACCAGTGCCACCAGGCGGTGGCGAATCGGGCATCCGCCCGATCCAGATGCTCGCTGATCGGTAGGCAGTCCAGCAGCGCGGCCCGTGTGACGCGTTCCGGGTAGTCCAGGGCCATGCGCAGGGCGTGGTAGCTGCCGCGGTCGTGACCCACGACAGCAAACGTCTCGTGCCCCAGCTCGTCCATCGCGGTGATCAGGGACCGGGCACCGGCTCGCTTGGAGTGGGGTGCATGATCCGCCGTCGGCTCCGGCTTGTCCGACCTGCCATAGCCCGGCAGGTCCGCGCAGACGACGGCCAGTCCCTGCTCGACCAGCAGGGGCGCCACCCAGTGCCACGTGCTCGAGGTTCGTGGGTGACCATGCAACAGCAGCACTGCCGGGCCGCTCCCCGCATGCCGAGTGAACAAGGACAGGTCACCAGCGTCGACCATCTCCTCGGTGAACCCGTCGAACATGTCCATGAGTGTGCCACCGAGCGCAGGGAACGAGGGACCATCCCGTTGAGGCTCCCGATCGCTCCACGAAACCGCCCCTGACCAGCAAAAACGCCCCCGACCGTGTCGAGGGCGTTCCGCTGAGCCGCCTATCGGAATCGAACCGATGACCTATTCATTACGAGAGGCGTCACCGCTAATTTCCGCCGTTCGTCAACCGCGAAAACCGCATGAAATGGGGACTATTCAAGTCAGTCGTGCCAAGCGTGGCGACTGTCATGTGCCCAACGTGTGCCCACGAATTCGGCCGCGGAGGGCCGTCGATCCGATAGCGGAGCAGCCTCGGCCGGAGGGTCGCCGGGTCAAGCGGCCCGCTGTCGCGAAGGGGTGGTGCACAGGTGCGGGAGCACCTTCCCGGACCGATGGTTCAAACTGCCACTTGAGGCGGTGGCCCGGAGGCCGGATCGTGTAGCGGCGGGTCGAAGGCACGAAGGGGGAGGCGTCTCGGCACTGGACCGGGGCGCTTTCGTCATGTCTGGCCGGGCGTGAGTGGGCGGCCGCGAGAACGGCCGCCAGGCCGCATGCGCAGCGGACGCCCGCGAAGCGGGCGGTCAGCGGCGACGGAGTCGCCGCCTTGAGTCAGTAGAGAAAGTTCTCACTGTTTGGGCCACTGCGGACTAGAAGTACGTCGACCCCGTACGGGGGACCAGTCACAGGAGTTGGGTACCGCTCCGCATGCCGTCCGACAGTGGACGTACCAATGGGCCGGGATAGCCGGCAGGCGACCTTGGTAGGCGTGGCAATTTCTGAGACTTGGAGGGGGCCCAGTGCCCTCGCTCCAGGCAGTCCTCGCCACGGCGCACGGTGAGAACTTGCCACTACGCGGACGCCTCGCACGGCTCGAAGTCTGACCGCCACTTCCGGGCTCCGGAGCCATCCGGCCCCATCCTGGGTAGCGCCCCGTCACCGGACAGATCACCGGACGGGCCTTACGGGACGCCCACAAGCCGTGCCGCCGTTTGTGCAAGTCAGCAGCGGGTGCGCCCCGAGAAGGTTCCGCCGATGGGACGGGTTCTGCGGCTCATCGTCGGCGTGTGTTTACGTCGGTCTGGAGTTCAACCACGGCTTATGGCCGGTGTCGAGCCTCCCATCCGATGCGGGCCGCACCGATGCCCATTAGCGCGGTGAGGGTGAGCCAAGCCGGGGTGAGCAGGGCGGGAGCGATGAGGGCAGCCGAGGCGGCGGCGGCGATGAGTCGATTGGTGGCTATCCGGTGGTGGTCGCGCCAGCGGTAGGCGACACATCCAGCTACCGCTGGCGGACATCACCGGTGGGAGCGACTGGAAAGACGCCCCACTGCTGAAGTCGCGCATGGCCGGCGGGTTCTGTCTGCGCGCACCCGCCCAAGGAGCGTGCAGCTACGCCAACATCTGCGAACACTGCCCCAGTAACCGCTCCGAGCCCTCCTCGCTGCCAATCCTGGCCGCACAACGAGTCGACGCCACCGCACTGGCCCAAGACGCACAGCGGCGAGGATGGGATCGACGAAGCCGAACGCCACCACCAGCTCATCGCCCGCCTCGATGCGCTGATCGCCGACACGGAGACACCCACCGGATGAACTGGAGTGAACACTCCACACCCTGGCCGACCAAGTCCGCCGCCACGAGCAGCAGCTCCGCAAGCTCCAAAACTGACTGCGTTAACCGGCCAATAGAGCAGCAGGAGCCGATTAGCCGGATAAAGCAACGACAACCCCTACAGCGAGGCCACGTTCAAGACCCTGAAGTACGTCCCGGTCTTCCCTGGCAACTTCGGATCGCTTCAAGACGCCCGGGCGTTCTGCGAGAGGTTCTTCTCCTACTACAACCACGAGCACCGCCATTCCGGGATCGGACTGCACACCCCGGCCTCGGTCCATCACGGCACCGCGAGCCAAGTCCGCGCCCAACGCCAGGCCACCCTCGACGCGGCCTACGCCACCAACCCCGAACGGTTCACCCGCAACCGACCCGAGGCGCCGAAACTGCCATCCGCGGCGTGGATCAACCAGCCCTCACAGGAGGCCCTCATACAGACCGCGTAACGAGACGTGTCTCATCGACCTTGACATCTTCCGGTCTGCCACTGGATCGAGCTCGAGAGCAAGGCAAGGGGCGGCGCTCACACCGTCCCCGCCCCCTACCTTGTTCTAGGCCTGGTGGTCGATCTCAGGCCGGAGCCTCCTGGGTGCGGGTCCCACGACGGCTGGACTCCAACATCGCGGTCACCGTGCGCGCGTCGTAGCTACCCACCATCCGACAACCATCGACGAAGAACGTCGGGGTCGCGTGGGCACCACTTGCCGCCGCGCTTTCGACATCTCGCTCGACCCTCGCTGCAACCTCCTCGCTGTCGAGGTCCTTGGTGAACGTCTCGACATCAAGGCCCAGCTCAGCCGCGTAGCTGATGAGATCCCCCCTCTCAAGCGCATGTTGCCGAGCGAAGACGAAGTCGAGCCACGGCCAGAACATGTTCTGCCTCGCGGCCGCCTCCGCGGCCCGCGCGGCGAGCGGACCGTGCGGATGGTGAGGGAGATGCCGCACGACGTAGCGCAGGTCATCACCGAACCGCTCGTGGAGGTCCTCCCATGAGCCAGTGGCGTGCGCGCAGAATGGACACTCGAAATCCACGAACTCCACCAGGGTGAGCTGCGCGTCCTCCGGACCGCGGATGTGATCCACCTCGGGATCCACCGGAGAGTCGAGCGTCATCGGCAGATCCGCAGTCTCCTCCCCCCACCGACGGGCCGCGACCTTGAAGATCGCCCAGCCCAGAAGGGTTGCGAGCACCATCGCCACAAGCACGCCCAGAGTCGCCTGGCGCCCCAGGTCCGAGGAGGAGTCGAAGGCGAGACCGATGATCAGCAGCGACACGGTGAAGCCGATGCCCGAAAGGGCCGCCCCGCCGAACACGCTGCCCATGCCCACCCCCTCGGGCAGTCGGCCTGCGCCCATCCGAACGGCGAGAAGCGTCGCGATCCCGATTCCGAGGACCTTGCCGAACACGAGCCCCGCGATGACGCCCCATGTCACCGGCGAGCCCAGCGAGTCGGCCAACACCCCACCGCGCAGGTCGATCCCGGCGTTGGCCAAGGCAAAGATCGGCACGATCAGCAGCGCCGTGGGGAGACGGAGATATTCGTGCAACCGTTCATTGACTGACACGCCCTTGGACAACCCCCGTCCGACGGCACGGGCAGACGACGCACTCGGGGACTGCCAGAAGTCGCGGAACAACTGCCGGGCGGCGACCACCTTGTGCCGTCGCGTCGGATAGGCCGGGATCAGAAGGCCAGCGATCATGCCCGCCAGCGATGCGTGTATGCCCGAGGACAGCGTCGCCAGCCACAGCACGCTGACAATCAGCACGTATGGAGCGGCGCTCCACTGCCGGGAACGGCCAAGCATCCACAGCGCGATGAGGCAGCCCAGAGCGACCAACAGAGGGGCGAGCCGGATCTCTTCGCTGTAGAACACCCCGATGATCGAGACCGCGAGGAAGTCGTCGACCACCGTGAGTGTCAGAAGGAAGACGCGCAGCTGCCCGGAAAGCCGGGGGCCGACAATCGCGAGAGCACCGAGCATGAACGCTGTGTCCGTTCCGACAACCGCTCCCCAACCCCGAAGCCCTTCGCCGCCCGAAGCACCGACGACCAAGACATACACCAGCGCGGGCACCGCCACGCCCGCAACACCGGCAATCGCCGCCAGGCGAGCCCGACTGCTGTCCCGCAAAGCCCCATGCGCAAACTCCTGGCGCACCTCGAGACCCACGACGAAGAAGAACACAACCATCAGCCCGTCGTTGATCCAGTGGTGCAGATCTAGGTGTACCCGGCCGACAGGTTGGTGACACTCCGGTTGGGTCGTTGACGTAAGGGAGGACCCCCGGGTGCGGTGGGTGATGTCTAAGTCGCCGACCGACCGGAGGTCCTCGTGTCCCACAGTAATGCCCGACTGACCGTGCGTGGTCGTCAGTTGTTGGTGGAGCGGGTCTGCGAGCAGGGGTGGGCTGTGGCCCACGCCGCCAAGGCCCAAGGCGTTTCCCGCCAGTGCGCCCACCGGTGGATCAACCGGTTCCGTCAGGAAGGCCCGGCCGGTCTGCACGAGCGTTCCTCGCGTCCGCACCACTGCCCGCGCCAGACCCCGGTCGAAATCGAAGAGCAGATCGTGGCCACCCGCCGCCAGGAACGTCGTGGCCAGGACTGGCTCGGTCCCGAGCTCGACGTGCCCGCCCGTACCGTCTCTCGGGTCCTACGACGCCATGGCGTGCCCTACCTGCGCGAGTGCGACCCGCTGACCGGGGAAGTCATCCGCGCGTCGAAGACCACTGCCGTGCGCTACGAACGCGAGCGTCCGGGCGAGTTGACCCACGTCGATGTGAAGAAGATCGGCAAGATCCCCCACGGTGGTGGGTGGAAGGCCCACGGACGGGCAATGGGTTCCACTGCGGCGAAGAAAAGGGCCCGCATCGGCTACGACTACGTCCACTCGATGGTCGATGACCACTGCCGGCTGGCCTACAGCGAGATCCTGCCCGACGAGAAAGGGCGCACCTGCGCCGGGTTCATCAAGCGCGCAGCCGCGTACTTCGCCGACCACGGCATCACCACGATCGAGCGGGTGATGACCGACAACCACTTCTCCTACCGCAACTCCCACGACGTGCGCGAGGCGATGGAGGAACTGGGCGCCACACACAAGTTCATCCGGCCCCACTGCCCCTGGCAGAACGGCAAGGTGGAGCGGTTCAACCGCACCCTGCAGACCGAATGGGCCTACCGAGAAGTCTTCACCAGCAACGACCAACGCTGCGCTGCCCTTGCGCCCTGGCTCGAGCACTACAACACTGAACGCCGCCACACCGCACTCGGCGGTCACACCCCGACCAGCCGACTGTCACCAACGTGATGGCCGGGTACATCTAGGTGCAACCCGAACGGACCGACATCGATCCCCACGCTCTGGTGCCACAGTTCGAAATAGGACGAGGACAGCGGCGAGTTCGCCCAGAGGAGCGCGAAGGTGGTGACGACGATGAGCAGCACGGCCGACCCGGACTCCGAGCGGAGCCATCGGCCAATGCCCAGCGGGGGCGAGCTTGAGCGAAACATAGTTGGATTCTGCCTGAACGTGCTGGCTAGTTGGTGCTGGCAGGACGTTCTTGACGCGTGTTCAGAAGTGTCACGAGGACAGTGCCTGGCGTGCGAAGGCAAGGACCTGGGCACGCATTACTTGGTGTCGCTCTTCGGCGCTGCCGCTCTCTATGAGGAAGCGTGCGAGTTGGGGCATGGTGTGCGGCCAGCAGGCGAGTCCGATCAGCACCATGAGCGTTGCCGCTGTGTCGTGGTCTGCTGGCCTGCCGAGCGCCTCGGCTTATGCCTCGACCTTCTTGCGGTAGCTCGGCCGGCGGGGATCGTCGTCGACTGGGCGGTCGCCGTAGTAAAGGGCCTCCCACAGCATCAGCCGAAGGAGGACCGGGTGCTGACGGTGGAAGTCGTACAGCCGCCCCACATAGTCAGCAAGGTCGCCTCCGGGCAGACCGATTCCATCAGCATGCTCAGCCTTCGCTTCGGTGACGACGGCCTGGAACAGGGCTTCCTTGCTGCCGACGTTTCCGTAAAGGGTCATGGTGCTGCCACAGCGAGGCGGTAGCCCTCTAGCTGTACTGACCCGACAGGTTGATCAAGCGGGTGATGGGCGGCTTGTTTCCGCAGGCGGTGTGGGGACGATGGTGGTTGTACTCGTGGAGCCATGCTGACAGAGCTTGGCGTCGCTGGGTCTCTGAGGTGTAGCAGCGGGCGTATCCCCACCCGTCGGCCATGGTTCGGTGGAAGCGCTCGATTTTGCCGTTGGTCTGCGGACGGCGGGGTCGGGTGCGGGAGTGCTGGATCCCGAGCTCGGCGCAGACATCGCGCCACAGGTGCGAGACGTAGGCCGATCCGTTGTCGGACAGCACCCTGTGGGTGGTGATGCCGCGGGCGGTGAACCAGGCGACGGCTCGGCGCAGGACAGCAGTGGCGGTGGCCGCGGTTTCGTTGTCGTGGACCTCTGCGTAGGCGACTCGGGAGTGGTCATCGATGACGGTGTGCACGAACGCGTGGCCCATCTTCGGGTTGCGGTGCTTGCTCTTCGGCTTGCCCGGGGTGGCTGCACGGTTCTTTCCGCCCTGGGCTCGGCCCACGAAGCGCCACCCGCCCCCGTCGGGGATGTTGCCGAACTTCTTGACGTCCACGTGCAGCATGTCGCCGGGACGCTCGTGCTCGTATCGGCGCACGGGTTCACCGGTAGCGCGATCGACGTGCGTCAACCGGTTGAGGTGGCACCGAGTGAGCACCCGGTGCACCGTCGAGGGCGCAACCCCCACGTGTGCGGCGAGCTGGACAGGGCCCAGGCGCTTGCGCAGCCGCAACGACACGATCCGCTTGGTCGTCGACGGGCACGTCTTGGCCGGCAGCGAGTGCGGCCGGCTCGAGCGGTCTCTCATCGACTCACCCGCTGAATACCGGTCGGCCCAGCGCTTGACCGTCGCCCAGGAGCACTGGAACCGGGCCGCGACCTCACTGATCGGCACTCCCTGATCGACGGCGAGCTGGGCGACCTTGAGCCGGTGACGCACCGTCAGAGCGGCATTAGCGTGGGACATGAGGGCCTCCTGTGAGTGGCAGTGATGACTTGGCAGTTCCACTCCACCGCAGGAGGTCCTTCCGCGCCACTGATCAGATCAGCGGATCGCAATCACTCAACCAACGTCCCGGGTCAGTACATCTAGCCTGGCGTCTGCGCACGCATGGCGAGCGCAAGTCCTGTGCGATCCACGCCGCCCCGCGGGCGCGGCCTGCTCTATGCGGGCTGCTTCTCCGCGACGACATCGAGCTGCTCGATCATGGGCTCCTCGAAGAGCTCACCCGTGTTGTCACCGAGCGCTTTCGCGACTTCACCCGACAGGTGCGCCTGGCGCCCGTCGTCGTCGGGAAAGGCGTCGAAGATCCCGAACGACGAGGGTCCGAACTGGATTCCGAACCACCTGACGGTCTTGGGCTCCCCTTCGACGATCGACAGCCCCTGGTTCAAGAAGTCGCGGACGTCGTCCTCCCTGCCGGGCAGTGCTTCGAGGCGTACCAGAAGCGCTTTGCTCACCTGTGTTGTCATCTTGGTTCTCTCCCTTGCTCGGTTCGCGTTGTCGCGATGATCAGAACGCCGCTACGGCCGCCTCGGCGACCGTCTGATCCTGCTCGCCGCTGCCGCCGCTCACGCCTACCGCCCCGACCACCTGACCGTCGCGACGGAGCGGGATACCGCCGGCGAAGGTCATCACCCTACCTTGGTTCGAGCCCTGGATGCCGTAGAACTGCTCGCCGGGCTGAGCATTCTCGGCCAGGTCCTTGGTGGCGATGTCGAAGGCGCGCGCCGTGAAGGCCTTGTTGATCGAGATGTCGACGCTGCCCACCCACGCGTTGTCCATGCGGATGTGGGAGACCAGGTTGCCACCCGCGTCGACCACCGCGACGTTGCTCGGCGGCCCGATCTTGCCCGCCTTACCTTGACCGTCGGCGATCACGCGCTGAGCGTCCTCGAGCGATACGGATTCGAGCTTGATGGTCACCTCCTGGTTGTGTGCCTGTTGAACCGAACTGCGTCGCCCGATCGGCTAACGCTGTCTCTCTTCAGTCGACGTCATTCTCCTTGCCGGGCTTGGCCTGCACGATCACCGACAGCGCAACCTCGATCATGTTCCCTCACCCGGCCCGGCTGAACAGTTCCACGATCGCGGAGTTGAAGGCCGGGAGATCGTCGGGCGAGCGGCTGGTGACCAGGTTCCCGTCGCGTGCCACCTCTTCGTCCACGACGTTCGCACCGGCATTGCGCAGGTCGGTGCGGATGCTCGGGTAGGAGGTCAACGTCCGGTCCGCTGCGACGCCGGCCTCGATCAGCGTCCACGGTCCGTGGCAGATCGAGGCAACCGGCTTGCCGGTGGCCATGAAATCGCGCACGAAGCCGACCGCGTCGGAGTCCACTCGCAGCTGGTCGGGGTTCACCGTGCCGCCGGGGAGCAACAGGGCGTCGTAGTCATCGACCGAGGCCGACTTGACCAGGGCATCGACTGGAAACGTTCCGGCCGCATCCAGGTCGTTGTTGCGGGCCTGGATCTCGCCGTCGTGCAGTGACAGCAGCTCGGTCGTGGCCCCGGCATCCTGCAGCGCCTGTCTTGGCTGTTCCAGCTCCACGCGCTCCACGCCGTCCGCCGCCAGGATCGCGACCCGCTTGCCGTTCAACTCGTCTGCCATGTTCTGCTCCGTTCTGTGAGAGGTGGCGGCCTGCCCGTGCGGGCAGGGCCTCCCGCTGGCCCTACCGGTCAGCGTGGGGAGGAAGGGGTCAGCGGCCCGCTGATCCGGCCTGCTGGGGCTTGAGGATGACCTTGGTCCAGCCGTCATTGCGCTCATCGAAGTTCTGGTAGGCGTCGGGGGCCTGGTCCAGGGACAGGTTGTGGGAAACGATGAAGGACGGGCTGGCCTTGCCGGCGGCGATGAGGTCCCGCAACTGGCGGTTGTACTTCTTCACCGGGGCCTGGCCGTTGCCCATGGTCTGGCCCTTGAACCAGTGCAGGCCGTAGTCGAAGGCGACCTTCCCCTGCTGGGCCATCTCGTCCGGGCCGCCGGGGTCCTGGGGCAGGAAGACGCCGACCACGCCGATGCCGCCGGTGAACCGCACCGACTGCACCAGACGGTTCAGGGTCATCACCGGGTCCTCGGTGCCCTGCGGGTCGTGAGCCTGATAGCCCACGCACTCACACCCACGGTCCGCGCCCAGGCCCATCGTCTGGTCGAGCACGAACTGCACGGGATCTGTCGTGGAGTCATCGACCGCGATCGCGCCGATCTGTTCAGCCAGCCGCAGCCGGTCCGGGTGGCGGTCGACCACCATCACCTTGGCCGCGCCCTTGATCGTGGCCGACAGGGCCGCCATCAGCCCCACCGGGCCGGCGCCGTAGATCACCACGGAGTCCCCGGGCACGACACCGGCCATCTCGGTGGCGTGGTAGCCGGTGGGGAAGATGTCGGAGAGCATGACGTAGTCGTTCTCCTTCTCCTGGGCGTCCTCGCCCAGGCGGAGGCAGTTGTGGTCGCCGTAGGGCACCCGCAGCATTTCCGCCTGCCCGCCCGCCCACGGGCCCATCGCCGCGAAGCCATAGGCCGCGCCGGCCGCTGCCGGATCGGGCTGGGTGGTCAGGCAGTAGTTGGTGAATCCGCGTTCGCAGTTCTTGCAGAACCCGCAAGAGATGTTGAACGGCAGGACCACCCGCTCACCGACCTTGACCTTGTCGACGCCGTCGCCGACCTCGATGACCTCGCCCATGTTCTCGTGCCCGAACGTGCGACCGGTCTCGAAATCGGTGCGCCCCTCGTACATGTGCAGGTCTGAGCCGCAGATATTGGTGGCGGTGATTCGCACGAGGACGTCGGTGGGTCGTTCGATCTTCGCGTCTGGGACGTCGTTGACACTGACGTCGCGCGGTCCGTTGTACACAACAGCTTTCATGGGAAACTCCTGATGAGGTGTGCTGGAAAGCCTGCGACCCCACGGGGTGCGAGGGCTGTGCGAGCTGCCTGGTTTCGACTACGGCCTTTCATGCCCAGTCTTGCGATAGCCATGCGCCCAATGCCATGACGTGTTTCCTCCGCCCCATCAGCCGGGGTCTAACATTGCTGGTCATGGAGCTCCGACAGCTCCGGTACTTCGTTGCCGTAGCCGAGGAACGGCACTTCGGGCGGGCCGCCCGCAGGCTGCGCATCGCCGCGCCCTCGCTGTCCCAACAGATCCAGGCCCTGGAACGGGACCTGCACATCACCCTGCTCGAGCGCAGCCCGCGCAGCGTGGTCCTCACCCCCGCCGGGGAGGTGCTGCTCGAGCACGCCCACGTCCTGCTGGCGCGGGCCGAACGTGCCCGCAACGAGGTCCAGTGCGCCGACGGGCGGCATCGGCACCTGGAGCTGCGCGTCGTCCCCGCCGTCGAGTACGTCTTGAATGGCTCCCTGCACCACCTGTCCGGGCCGGCCTCCGGCCTGGAGGTCACCACCGCGACCGCCACCGGCAAGGAAGCCATCAAGGCGGTCCGCGAGGAACACATCGACGCCGCCATCGTGTGGGTTCGCTCCACCCAGGACCAGGACCTCGCGGGGACCGCCCTGCGCGAAGTACCGGTGCACCTCGCCCTGCCAGCCGGACACCAGCTCGCCGCCAGGCAAACGATCCCGGTCGCCGACCTCGCCGCCGAGACAATCGTGATGTTCCCCCGCGACCTCTTCCTCGGCATCTGGGACCACGCCATCGGCCACCTGCTCCCCGCCGGCCTGTCTCACCCCGATCAGGTGCTCACCCAACCGGATCTGATCAACGCTCCAGAAGCCGTACTCCGCTCGGTCGCCGCCGGTCACGGAGTGGCACCGGTCGCCCCGGCGATGGCCGAGCACGTCCCGGTCCCCGGGATTGTCGTGCGGCCCCTCGTCCCGCCCCTGCTGGTACCCCTCGAACTCATCTGGCGCGAACCCGCCCACCCCGCACTCCAAGACGTCGTCGCGCTGCTCGCCGGCACCGAGGTGTAGGAGCCGGCAGGAGCGGCAGAAGTCGTCGAATGAGGCCCGGGCGCTCATCGGCACGGTCGAGACTGCCTGCGACAGATGAGTGCGTTGACGCCACGGACCTGTCCCGGGTCGCCCATGAATGAGATCGGCCGTTGTGGGTACCGCCCTCACGATGACTCCGAACTCTGACATCGCGGTGATCGGCGCCGGCATCGTCGGCCTGTCGACGGCGTACGCGGCCCAGCAGCAGGGCCTCTCGGTGACGGTCTACGACAGCGGCCCCCCGGGCGGTGGCCAATCCGCGGGCCAGGCGCGGGTCTTTCGGCACGCGCACGACGACCCACGACTGGTCGCCATGGCCGCAGACAGTCGTGAGACCTGGCGGGAGTGGGAGGAGGACTTCGGCGCCGAGTTGGTTTCCTCCGACGGAGCCGTCGCACTGGGCCCCGGCATCGACGACAAGCTCGACGTGCTGGCGGGATTCCCACAGCTCCCGGTGCGTCGCATCGGCCACGACGAGCTCGCCGAGGCAATGCCCCTCCTCGCGCCGTTCGACGGCCCGGCGATGCTCGACGAGACCGGCGGCTCGATCCGGACGCAGGCCGCGATCGGCGCGCTGGCCGATCGGCTGCGCGACTCGATGGTCACCGACCACGTCCTCACCCTCCGGCAGACCCGTAGAGAAACCGTGGAGGTGCGCACGGGCACCCGTTGCCAAGAGCACGGCCACGTCGTGGTCTGCGCCGGACGTGGGACGGCCCCACTCGCCCGCGGGGTCGGGCTCTCGCTTCCGGTCCGACTCGCCGCTCATGTCCGCGTGACCTTCGCCGCCACCGGCCCTCCGCCGCCGCGGGTGGCGACCCTGCAGGACAGCAGCGGGGAGTTCGGTGAGACCGGGATCTACGCGGCGGCCTACCCCGGCAACAGCCACTACGCAGTCGGGCTGAGCGAGACCGTCCAGGTCGGGGAGGACGGCAGCTTCGCCGAACCCTCCGAGCTTGCGCAGCTCGCCCAGCGCGCCGCCGCCTACACCAAACGGGCGCTGCCCGGGCTCACAGCGACCCCGGTGGAGTTCGTGCATTGCTGGGTCACCGAACTGCCCTGGAACGAGGACGCCGTTGCCGTGTGGCAGTCCCCCGCGGCCTCCTTTGTCGCGGGGCACAACCTTTTCAAGCAAGCCCCGGGCCTCGGGCGGGCCCTGGTCGAGAGCGTCACGGACGGCCGGTTGCCCACCCACCTCACACCCGAGGCCAGGCTCGGCGAGCCCCAGGCCACCTCGTAGAGAGGCAGCCTGGCGGAACGGTCGAACGCGTGTGCGCACACTGATGACCAGGAGTCTCCGCAACGGGTCTCCTTGCGGAGACGAGCTTCGCCGAGACGGCTGTCTTCGATAGCCGTTCCCGCCGGTTGGGGATCCGCTATCGGTGATCTCCTCTGGGCACGTCTGGCAAAAACTCTGGTCACGGCGCTCGATTTTCTGGAACAGCATCGTCGGGCACGGCATCGTGGGTGGTGCGGATCAACCACAGGCGCACACACATGGACGGGATTGTCCAGGGGGTCGGCTCCCCACCCGGGCCTGACGGCTCGCTCTCATCGACGGCCGTGACAGAGACTCACTGACTGGATCCGCATCCGCACCCACTTCCGGGTGTGCCCGGCGTTTGAGCGGCTCTGGAACGTCGGTGACCACGTATCGCCGCTCACCCCACAGTCTGGGTGTGCCGCGCGGATCCCAGAGCCGCACTCCGGTCCGCGTGGCACACCCTCTTTGGTTGGGAGGGGACCGTGGCCACCACAGACACGCCCGTCCCTGCCGCTGGCGAGGACCGCTTCCCCGGCTTCGGTGAGGACGCGCCGCTGGACATTCCCGATCTCAACCACCCCGAGAACGCGAAGCTGCTCGCCCAGCGGATGCGCGACGGGAGCATGGATGACTTCTCCCAGGCCCTGGCCGCCACGCGCAACTGCGCCCACCCCGTCCGGCTGGCCGGGTCCTCGGTCACCGTCGACACCACCACCGGCGAGGTCGTCTCGTCCTTCGATGCCAGTGACCTGCCCTTCGGGGTGCTGCACCGTCCGTGCGGCAACCGCCGTGCCTCGGTGTGCCCGGCCTGCTCACGCACCTACGCCCGCGACACCTACGCCCTCATCCATGCCGGCATCTCTGGCGGCAAGAGCGTCCCCGACCAGGTGCGGGACAACCCGCTGCTGTTCGTCACCCTCACCGCCCCCTCGTTCGGGCCCGTCCACGGCCACCGAAACGGGAGGACGTGTCGGCCCCGGCGACGCGACGACCGCACCCGCTGCCCCCACGGTCGGCCGTCATGGTGCACTCGGATCCACGACCGGGACGACGAGATCAACGGGGCGCCGTTGTGCTTCCAATGCCACGACACCGCGTCGGCAGTGATGTGGCAGTGGCACGCCCCCGAGCTGTGGCGGCGCTTCACCATCGCCCTGCGCCGCGCCGTCGCCCACCACCTGACCGTCCCCGACTCCCGCCTGGGTGAGCACGCGTCGATCCAGTACGCCAAGGTCGCCGAGCACCAGACCCGGGGCCTGATCCACTTTCACGCGCTGATCCGCCTCGACGGACCCGCCGCCGGCGGCACCGGTTCGCCCGCTCCCCCATCGCTGGACGGCGACGCTCTCGCCGCCCTCGTCCGACAGGTCGTCCCGACCGTGACGACCATCGCCGAGCCGGTCGACTTCGAGGACACCCCTCGGGTGCTGGCCTTCGGGACCCAGGTCGACGTGCGTACCGTTCGGGCCGGCTCGCGCACCGACGACCCGGTCGGCCCACTGACGCCCGATCAGGTCGCCGGCTACCTGGCCAAGTACTCCACCAAGGACTCCTCCGGTCTGCACGGACGCGGTCAAGGTCGCCCGCACATCCTCGCCCTGCGCCGGCAGTGCGCGGAGATGGCTGCCCGGGCGGCGGCCTTCCACGACCGGGACCACGACTACCAACGGATGGGCAAGTGGGTGCACTGCCTGGGCTTCCGTGGCCACTTCGGCACCAAATCGAGGCGTTACTCCCTCACCCTCGGCGCGCTGCGCCGTGCGCGCTCGCGATGGCAGGCACTGGCTGCCGAGTCCCGCCGCACCGGGCAACCCCTCGACACCCGCGACCTCGAAGCCCGGTTGCTCGCCGATGACGCAGAGGAGACCACTCAGGTCGTCGGCACCTGGACCTACGTCGGCACCGGCTGGCGCGACCACCTCGAACAAGCCCTCGCCCTCGCGGTCGCTGCCCGCGCCCGCGAGTACGACCTGTGGAAAGCGGAACGGCGAAGGGCTCGATCTGGGCTAGAGAGAGGAGATGGCGATGCATGAGCAGGACACGAGTGAGGTGCCGACATGATCGAGCGTCGAGTCCTGGACTCGGGGCGAGTGCGTTGGCGGGTTCGGTACCGGACACCGGAGCACCGTCAGCGCTCCCGGACGTTCGACCGGCGTGCGGATGCCGAGGCATTCGAGGACGAGCTGCGGGGTCGGATGCGCCGTGGGGAGTTCGTCGACCCTCGACGTGGACTGGTGACGCTGACGGCTCTGTGGTCGGAGTACGAGCAGGGCGGGATGACCCACCTGCGGGCGACGACACAGCAGAACTACCGCATGGCATTTCGACACGTGCTGAACCACTTCGGCACGTGGCCGGTCGCGAAGATCGAACACGCCGATGTCGCGGAGTGGGTGACCTCCCTCGGGAAAACCAAGGGCCCGGAGACGGTGCGCTACGCCCACCGAGTCTTCTGCCTCGTCCTTGACTTCGGCATGCGGACCCGGCGCCTGAGTCACAACGTCGCTCGTGGCGTGCGGTTGCCAACGAGGCCACCATCGCGCGAGCGGATCCTGACCATGGCCCAGGTCGAGGCCCTCGCGGCACGCCTCGGTCCTGAGGGCGACCTCGTGCTGGCGATGGCCCTGCTCGGTCTGCGGTGGTCGGAGCTGGCCGCCCTCAAGGTCTCGGACGTCGACCTCGAGCGGGGCCGGGTCCGGGTGGTCGAGCGAGCCACCGAAGTCGGCGGTCGGATGGATGTCTCTGCTCCGAAGTCGCGGGCCTCTGCGCGCTCGATCGGGCTCCCACCCTCGATGCGGGAGGTGCTCGAGGCCAGGACCGCGGGTCGGTCTGCGGATGCGTTGGTGTTCCCGGCTCCGGACGGTGGCTACCTGCGCAACGGGAACTGGCGGTACCGGTCAGGATGGACGGCCGCGCTGAAGGCAACGGGGCTCGAGGGGGTGACGCCGCACGACCTGCGGCGCACCTTCGGCAGCTTGGCGAGGAAGGCCGGCGCGGACCTCCGCTACATCCAACGGGCGATGGGCCACGAGTCGATCACCACCACGGCGCGAATCTACGCGCACCTCTACGACGACGAGCTGGACGAGATCGCGGCAGCGCTGGATGGCCTGCGGGGAGCCCAGCCATGAGCCCCCTTCGCCACCTGATGTGCCCAAAGTGTGCCCATTTCGGCCCCGCCGACCTGCTCTTGGCGGCACTTGCTGGTCTGGTCGCCGTCCTTGCCGGCTCGACGAAAACCGCCTCTGATCAGCAAAAACGCCCCCGACCGTGTCGAGGGCGTTCCGCTGAGCCGCCTATCGGAATCGAACCGATGACCTATTCATTACGAGTGAATCGCTCTAGCCGTCTGAGCTAAGGCGGCGTGCGCCGAGGCGCGCTGCACGAGTATACGTAAGCGGTCGGGCGGGGTGAAATCGCCGGCCGACCGGACCCGCAGAGCGTGACGGCGACCGCTGTCCACGCCGGTCATTCCTCGCAGGTCAACTCATCGCCCTCGGGCAGCTCGCCGGTGAGCCAGTACTCCTCGACAGCGGAGTCGACGCAGTCGTTCTGCCGCATGTAGGCCGTGTGACCGTCACCCTCGTGGGTGATCATCGCGGAGTTGTCGATCTGCTCGTGCAGCCGCACCGCCCACTCATAGGGTGTGGCCGGGTCCCGTGTGGTGCCGACGATGAGGACCGGATCGGCCCCCTTCGCCTCGATGGGGCCGAGACCGTCGACCGGCTCGAGGGGCCAGGTGGCGCAGACGAGACCCTCCCAGGCGAGGAAGGTGCCCCAGATGGGCGCCTTCGCCTCGACCTCGTCGGCGACCTGCTGCCACTCCTGCGGGTCCTCGTCGACGCCGTCGTCCAGACAGCTGACCGCGGGCAGCGCCTCCATGATGTTCGAGGTGTAGGCCCCGGACGAGTCGCGACCGGCGTACATCATCCCCAGTTGCATCAGCGCGCTGCCATCACCCTGCTCCGCGGCCACGAGCGCGTCGGTGAGCATCGACCACATGCCCTGGTCGTACATGGCCTGGGCGATGCCGACGGAGGCCCACCCCTCGGTCAGCTCGGGGCCACCACCGACGGGCACCGGGCGCTGGTCCAGGTCCTGCAGCAGGCCCTCGACCGAGCCGACGACCTCGTCCTGCGTCGACCCGAGCGGGCAGTCGTTGGCGACGCAGTCCGCCGCCCACGCGCGGGTGGCGGTGTCGAAGCCCTTGGCCTGCCCGATCGCCGCCTCCATGCCTGTCAGGTCGGTCGGGAAAACCCCGTCCAGGACCATCCGGCCGACCCGCTCCGGGAAGAGCTCGGCGTAGATCGCCCCGATGGCGGTCCCGTAGGACTTGCCGAGATAGGTCAGCTTCCCGTCGTCGAGGGCGGAGCGGAGCACGTCGAGATCCTTGGCGACGTCCTGGGTGGACACGTGCCCGATGAGCTCACCCGTCGTCTCCAGGCACGCCCGGCCGAAGTCCGCCGACTGCTCGACGGCCGCCGCACGCTCCGCCGCGTCGTCCGGCGACGGGTCGCTGCCCATCCACGCGTCGAGTCCGGCGTCACTGACGCAGTCGATCGGCTCCGAACGCTGGACACCCCGGGGGTCGAAGCCCACGACGTCGAAGTGCTCACGGATCGACGACCCGACGATCCGGTCGGCCGCCGCGGCGTAGTCCACACCCGAACCACCCGGACCGCCCGGATTGGCCACGAGCGATCCGGAGGCCTCCCCCTTCGCCGGCACGCGGTTGACCGCGATCTCGATGGTCCCGCCCTCCGGCGCGGACCAGTCGAGGGGCACCTCGAGGCCCGCGCACTCCCCCGCCGGGCAGTCCTGCCAGGCCAGCTCCTGCTCGTAGAAGCGCTCGAGACCCTCGGTGCCGGCTGGGGGCGAGTGGTCGCCGCTCGCCAGGCCGGTCGGCTCCGGGCCGGGCGTCAGGAGCGAGCAGCCGGCCACCGGGAGGACGAGGGCGGCGAGCGCCGCGGCGAGGCGAAGGGGGGCGCGGCCGGGCGAGAGCATGTCGCCGACGCTATCGCGGTAGCTGCAGCCCGACCGCCATGGCCTCCAGGGCGAGCAGCGGCGCGCCGTTGGCGCCGATGCGCTCGCGGGCAGTGGCGATCTCCTCGATCGCCAGGAGCAGCCCCTCGGCACTGAAGGCGCGGGCGACCTCCTCGATGACCGGGCGGGCATCCTCGTTGACCAGTTCGACCGGTGTACCGGCGTGCAGGACGAGCGCGTCGCGGTAGACGGACATCAGGTCGACGAGCGCGCGGTCGATCATGTCGCGGGTGAAGCGGGTGGCGCGGGTCTTCTGCTCCTTCTCCAGGGAGTTGAGCTGGGCGCGGATGTGGGGAGGTTGGGTACGGGCGCTCGGGTCGGCGCCGAGGGTCTCCAGCAGGCGCGCCTTCTCCTGGGCGGCCCGGGACTCGAGCGTGCGGTCACGCTCCTGCTCGGCGATCTGCAGCAGGTCGGCCGCAGCACCCACCGCATCGGAGACGCCGCGGATGCGCGAGGCCATCATGATCGTGTCCCGGCGCCGGATGCGGGCGCCCTCGTCGGTGGCCAGCCGCTTGGCCAGGCCGATGTGGCTCTGCGCGGCCCGGGCGGCGTACGTCGCCATCCCCGGGTCGATGCCGTCCCTGCGCTGCAGCAGCGCGGCGACCTCGGTCACGGGTGGGGTGCGCAGCCGCACGTGCCGCGAGCGCGAGCGGACCGTGATCAGCACGTCCTCCAGGCTCGGGGCGCACAGCAGCCACACGGTGCGCGGGGTGGGTTCCTCGAGTGCCTTGAGCAGTGCGTTGCCGGACTGCTCGGTCAATCGGTCGGCGTCCTCGACCAGGATCACCCGGTAGCGCCCCACGCTCGGCGAGCGGCCGGCGAGCTGGACGAGCGATCGGGTCTCGGCGACACCGATGGACAGCGCCTCGGTCGCGAGCACGTCGACGTCGGTGTGCGTGCCGTCCAGGGCGGTGCGGCACTCGTGGCAGTGACCACACCCACCGGTCGGGCACAGCAGTGCGCCGGCGAAGGCCCGGGCCGCGACCGAGCGGCCCGATCCGGGCGGCCCCGTGAAGAGCCACGCGTGCGTCATCGACGCCGGCTCGCTGACGGCTCGCTGGAGGGCGGCCACCGTCTGCGGCTGCCCGATGACGTCCCGCCAGATGCCCGGTGACACGGCGGTGGCGGTCATGCCAGACCGTCCTGCGTCACGCGCTGCCACACCAACCGGGCGACCTCGTCCGGCGCGGCGGCGCCGTCGACGACGAGGTAGCGACCGGGCGCCGACTCCGCCAGGGCGAGGAAGTGCCCACGCACCGCGGCGTGGAATCCGTCGGTCTCCGACTCCATCCGGTCGTGCACGGCGCCGCGGCGGCGTCGCCCTTCGCCCGGGTCGATGTCGACGACGACGGTCAGGTGCGGGACCAGCCCGTCCACCGCCCAGTCCTGCAGCTGCGCGACCTCGGCCGCGCCGAGGTCGCGGCCGGCGCCCTGATAGGCGATGGCGGAGTCGGTGTAGCGGTCGGTGATGACCACTGCGCCCTCCTCGAGCGAAGGGAGGATGACCTCCTCGACGTGTTGGGCCTTGTCGGCCGCGAAGACCAGCGCCTCGGCCCGCGGGGTGATCGCCCCACCGTGGAGGACGAGATCGCGCAACTCACCGCCGAGCGTGGTACCGCCCGGCTGGCGGGTGATCACGACCTCGCGACCGGCCTCCTCGAAGGCCTGCGCCAGTCGCCTGACCTGCGTGGACTTGCCGGCCCCGTCGCCCCCCTCGAAGGCGATGAAGGTCCCCTCTCGTGCAGCCACCCCGTGAGCCTATGACACGGCGAGGGCAGGGCACACGACGCCCGGACGCAGGCACCGGGGCCGAGGTCACGATCGGATCACGACATGCGGATGTCCTTGGCTGGGGACGTCGGGGCGCATAGGGGCAGTGCTACCCCGAGATTCGGGGACGAGAGGACGCGCATGGTCGAATTCTTCGCCGATCGTTGGCAGGACATCCTTTATCGCGCCTTCCAACACCTCTCGCTCGTCGTCCAGTCGGTTGCCCTGGCGGCCATCATCGCGATCCTGCTGGCGGTGCTCGTCACGCGCGTACCGGCCCTGAAGCCGCTGGCCAACTCGATCAGTGCGATCGGGTTGACCATCCCCTCGTTCGCCCTCCTCGGCCTGTTGCTGCCTCTGGTCGGGATCGGCGCCCTCCCCTCGATCATCGCGGTCGCCTTCTACGCGACCCTGCCGATCCTGCGCAACGCCGTCGTCGGCCTCTCGGAGGTCAGCCCCACCCTGCTGGAGTCGGCCCAAGGCATGGGGATGAGTTCGACGACACGATTCGTGCGGGTGCAACTGCCCCTGGCGTGGCCGGTGATCATGACCGGGCTGCGGGTCTCCGCGCAGATGTCGATGGGTGTGGCCGCCATTGCCGCCTACGCCCTGGGCCCCGGCCTGGGCGGATACATCTTCACCGGGCTGGCGCAGATCGGGGGCGCCAACGCCCTCAACTACGCGCTCATCGGAACATTCGGGGTCGTCGTCCTGGCGCTGGCCCTCGACGCAGCGTTGCTCCTCGTCAGCAACCTCACCACCTCGAAGGGGATCCGCGCCTGATGTCCACCACCACCAGCGACCACGCCGCACCCCGCGACGACGAGTCCCCGTCCACCGTCAGCGGGGCCGAGATCGTCTTCACCGACGTCGTCAAGACCTACCCCGGGATGAGCGCACCCGCCGTCGACCATCTCAGCCTGACCGTGCCGGCCGGCGAGATCGCCATGTTCGTCGGCCCCTCCGGATGCGGCAAGACGACGACCCTGAAGATGATCAATCGGCTCTACGAGCCGACCTCGGGCACGATCACCATCGGCGGCGAGGACATCCGCTCCAAGAACGCCACCGAGCTGCGCCGCACCATCGGGTACGTCATCCAGGGCGGATCCCTCTTCCCGCACATGACCGTCCGGCAGAACATCGCACTCGTACCGGGCCTGCTGAAGTGGGACAAGCAGCGCATCGCCCAGCGGGTCGAGGACCTGCTCGAGCTGGTCGGGCTCGACCCCGATCGCTACCGCGACCGCTTCCCGCGCGAGCTCTCGGGCGGCCAGCAGCAGCGTGTGGGCGTGGCCAGGGGCCTGGCCGCGGACCCGCCGGTGCTGCTCATGGACGAACCCTTCGGGGCGGTCGACCCGATCACCCGTCAGCGTCTCCAGGACGAGCTGATGAGCATCCAGGAGGAAGTGCAGAAGACCATCGTCTTCGTCACCCACGACATCGACGAGGCGATCAAGCTCGGCGACCGGGTCCTCGTGCTCCAGGAGGGCGCCGAGATCGCCCAGTACGACACCCCGACGAACATCCTCTCCGCCCCGGCCAACGAGTTCGTCGAGGACTTCGTCGGCTCGGGCTCCTCGCTCAAGCAGCTCAGCCTCGCCCGCGTCGACGAGCTCGACCTGCTCCACCCGCTCACCGCCTCCGTCGGCGACGACGGCGGCACGGCCGCCGAGGCCGCCCGGGCCGCCGGCCAGAAGGACGTCATCGTGTTGGACTCCCGGCGGCGTCCCGCCGGCTGGTACACCCTCGGTGAGGCCACGCGCCTCGGTCGCCTACCCGCGCAGTCCCCACGGGATGAGCCCACGCCCGTCGACCGCCGAGCGACGATCAACGACGCCCTCGACACGATGCTCGCAAGCACGCACGGCGGGGTACTCGTCACCGGACGTCGTGACGAGTTCGTCGGCGTCCTGACCTTCAGATCGGTCACCGAGTACATCCAGGCCACCGCCGAGGACGCATCCTCATGAGCCAGGCAACGGACGAGACCACGGACGGAGCACCCGCTGCGGACACGGGTGTCGAGGACCGACGCACGACCATCGGCCTGGTCATCGGTCTGCCACTCCTGTGCGCCGTCGTCCTCGGCGGATGGGCCATCTGGCGCGCGACCGCCGACCTGGACGACATCGAGGCACGCCAGCTCGCGTGGGGCACGATCCTCGACCTGACCCGTGAGCACATCGTGCTGACCCTCATCTCCACCGTCGTCGTCCTCGTCACCGCGATCCCGACGGGCATCCTGCTCACCCGCCCCCGACTGCGCCGCTTCGCCAGCCCGATCACCGCCTTCGCCAACGCCGGTCAGGCAGCCCCGGTCATCGGGGTCGTCGTCCTGCTCGCGATCTGGCTGGGCTTCGGCACGAGCACCGCAGTGCTCGCCCTTGCGATCTACGCCTTCCTCCCGGTACTGCGCAACACCATCGTCGGCCTCGAGCAGGTGGACCAGACCCTCGTCGAGGCCGCCCGTGGGATGGGCATGTCGGGAGCCGATGTGCTGCGCCGCGTCGAGCTGCCACTGGCACTACCGGTGATCATGGTCGGGGCACGCACGGCGCTGGTCCTCCTCGTCGGGGCAGCGAGCTTCGCCACCTTCATCAACGCGGGCGGGCTGGGCGCCCTCATCGTCACCGGCATCTCACTCTTCCGCTACCCGGTGCTCGTCAGCGGCGCGCTGATCATCGCCGTGCTCGCCCTGCTCATCGACTGGGCCGGCCGGGTGCTCGAGCTCCTGCTCACACCGAAGGGGATGTCATGAGCCCCCGTCCCCACCACCCGGGTCAGCCCACCCGGCGTGCGCTGCTCCTGACCGGCGCTGGCATCCTCGGTGCCGGCCTGACCGGCTGCGGGCTCGGCACGAGCGGTGGCTTCGTCCCGTCCGGGCAGGCCGCCGGACCCATCGCCGACATCGACCTGTCCGGGGCGAAGATCGCCGTGGGGTCGAAGGAGTTCACCGAACAGCTCATCCTCGGCAAGCTCGCCGTCATCGTGCTGCGTGCCGCGGGCGCCGATGTCACCGACCTGACCAACATCCCCGGCTCCTCCAGCGCACGCCAGGCGATGCTCGAGGGCCAGGTGCAGATGCAGTGGGAGTACACCGGCACCGCCTGGATCGCCTACATGGGCGCGAGCAAGCCGATCCCGGACGAGCAGAAGCAGTACGAGGCGGTGCGCGACCGGGACCTGAAGGAGAACGATCTCGTCTGGCTGCCCCCAGCCCCGATGAACAACACCTACGGCTTCGCCGGCCCCCGCAAGAAGCTCGAGGAACTCGGCGTCACCAAGCTCTCCGATCTGACGAAGGTGCCCAAGAAGGACCTGACCTTCTGCGTGGAGTCGGAGTTCAACAACCGCAACGACGGTTTCGACCCGATGCTCAAGACCTACGGCCTGACGAGGGGTCAGGACTTCCCCGAGAACAACGTCAAGGTGCTCGGCACCGGAGCGATCTACCAGGCCACCGACGACGGTCTGTGCACCTTCGGCGAGGTCTTCACCACCGACGGGCGGATCAAGGCCCTCGACCTGCTCGTTCTCGAGGACGACAAGGGCTTCTTCCCCAAGTACAACGTCGCACCCGTCCTGGCCAAGTCGGTGGTGGACGAGTTCCCGCAGGTCGCCGACCTCTTCGCCCCGGTGGCCGCCAAGCTCACCAGTGACACCCTCATCGACCTCAACGCGAGCGTGGACGTCGACGGCGAGGACGCGGCCGACGTGGCCTTCGACTGGCTCGTCAAGGAGGGCTTCATCAAGCCCTGAGCGGGCCCCCCTACGGCAGGACCACGTCGGGACTACGTTGGCCCACATGAGTTTCTCCGATCAGACCGCCCGCGCCCTGACCGCACGTGCCCTCACGGCCCAGACCGACGGGCGCGTGCCCGGGCTCTCGGCGGGCGTGGCCCGCAGGGGACGGCTCGAGTGGTTCCGCGGGATCGGGACGATCGACCTCGCCTCCCCCGGCGACGTCCCTGACGAGGACACCCAGTACGCCGTCGCGAGCAACTCCAAGACCTTCACCGCCGTCGTGATCATGGCGCTGCGTGATGAGGGCAGGCTCGGTCTCGACGACACCGTCGAGCTGCACCTGGCCGACAGCTCGCACGCGGGCGTGACGATCCGGCAGCTCCTCTCGCACACCTCCGGGATGCAGCGCGAGCCCGTCGGGGACGTCTTCGACACGATGGTCATGCCCACCCGGGAGGAGCTGCTCGCCGGCTGGTCGGACGCCGAGCGCATCGGCCGACCCCACGAGCGCTGGCACTACTCCAACCTCGGCTTCTCGGTGCTCGGCGAGATCATCTCCCGCCTCGACGGGGGCACGTGGGAGGAGTCCGTCCGCCGCCGCATCCTCGAGCCGCTGGAGATGACCCGCACCGGCACCGTCCCCGGCGGCCGGCGGGCGAAGGGGTACTACGTCCCGCCCTTCGCCGACGTCCCGATCGAGGAGCCGGTCTTCGAGGCCCGCGCCATGGATCCCGCCGGTGGGCTGCGGTCGACCCCCACCGACATGGCCCGCTGGGGTGGCTTCATCGCCGACCCCGTCGAGGAGGTCCTCTCCCCCGACACCCTCGAGGAGATGTGCCAGCCACAGGTCATGGCCGACGTCCGGGGCTGGACCTCCGCATGGGGTCTGGGGTTGCAGCTGGTCCGGCACGAGGGTCGCTTCTGGGTCGGGCACACCGGTGGCTGGCCGGGCTCGATCACCGGCGTCTTCACCGAGCGGCCCTCGGCGACGACGGGCCTGATCATGATGAACAACTCCGCCCCGGTCCCACCGGCCGCCGCTGCCATCGAGATGGGCACCACCGCGATCGAGCGCGAGCCGGTCGAGCCCGAGCCGTGGGAGCCCGGTGCCGAGCTGCCCACCGACCTCGTCCCGCTCCTGGGGCACTGGTACTCCGAGGGCACCCACTTCGTCCTCTCGGTCAGGCAGGGCGCCCTCGAGGCCCGCGTCGCCGGCCAGCCGAAGGAGCAGCCGCCCTCGGTCTTCGAGCGCGAGGGCACCGACCGCTTCCGCACGGTCTCGGGCCGGGAGCAGGGCGAGGTGCTGCGCGTGCAGCGGGACGCGAAGGGGGAGGTCAGCCACTTCAACTGGGCCACCTACCGATTCGACCGCCGGCCGATGGCCTTCGGCCAGTGGTTGTGAGCCCCCTCAGCTCGCGGCGCGCTCCCAGTCGGCGACCGGACCACTGACCACGTCGAAGACGGGGTGGGCGCGCGGTGGCCCGGCCCACAGGCCCGTCGCCCACTCCGGCGAGCGTTGCCGGCACTTGGCGAGCAGATGTCGCCACTCGAGCTCCAGCTGGCCGTCGGTGACGATCATCCGCAGTGCCGGGTCCGGCGTCGACACCACCCGGGCGCGGTCGAACCGGTAGCCACGCCGATCCGCCTCCTCGGCGAGCCCGAGGAGCCACGTGCCCACGCCGACGACCGGGTCGTCCAGCTCCCGGAACCGCACCAGCTGCGGATGACGGGTGTAGCCCTTCGTCCGGCCGAGCAGGACTGCCTGCGCCAGCAGTCCCTCCCGCCAGCCGGAGACCAGGGCGGCCCGGTCCAGCTGGGCAGGGTGAAGACTCCACAGCCGCATGCCTGCTCCTTCGGGATCGCGCGAACTCGCACAAGCCTAGGCAGGTGCACGTCCGGGCGTGCACCCACTCGCACAAGTCCACGCAGTTGCCCGTCCGGGCGATCAGGCGAAGTGTTTGCGCAGCTCCCGGGGCAGGATCTTGCCGGTGGCGTTGCGCGGCAGCTCGTCCACGAAGACGACCTCTCGCGGGATGCAGTGCCGGGCCCGATGGGCGCGCACGTGCTCCTTGAGCTCGTCCTCATCGAGGGAGTGCCCGTCGGTGAGGGCGATGAAGGCGGCCAGTCGCTGCCCGAAGTCGGGGTCCGGGACACCGATCACGGACACCTCGCGCACTGCGGGGTGCTCGGAGAGCAGCGATTCGACCTCGGTCGGATACACGTTCTCACCACCGCTGACGATCATGTCGTCGTCACGGCCGTCGACGAAGTACAGATCACCCTCGACGTGGCCCACGTCGCCGGTGGAGACCAGGCCGTCGACGAAGTCCTTGGCCTGGCCGTCATTGGTGTACCCGTCGAAGACGAGCTCGTTCCCCGCGAAGATGCGGCCCGTCTGGCCGACCGGGACCTCGCGGCCGTCCTCGTCAAGGATCTTCACGACCGTACCGAGCGGCGGGGTGCCGGCGGTGTTGGGGTCGCGGCGCATGTGCTCCGGCGTCGCGATGCACACCCATGATGCCTCGGTCGAGCCGTAGAGGTTGTAGAGCACGTCGCCGTAGGCATCCATGAACTTGGTGGTGAAACCGGAGGGGTAGGCCGACCCCGAGGTCGCGACGACCCGCAGGTGGCGGTGCGCTCCGGCTCCGGGGTCCTCGGGTAGCTCCATCATCCGCTGGAGCATCACCGGAATGGCGAACATCGCGTGCGGCTGTCGCTGCGCCAACGCGGTGCGGGCCGCCTCGGGCTCGAAGCGACGCTGCAGGATGATCGTGGCGCGCAACGCCATCGACAACTGCACCGCCGCGTAGCCCCAGGTGTGGAAGATCGGCGCGGAGATCAGGATCCGGTCGCCGGCGTGCAGGGGGATGCGGTCGATGACCGAGATCAGCGGACCGAAACCGCCCGGGGTCTTGCGGGCGGCACCCTTGGGCGTCCCCGTCGTCCCGGAGGTGAGGATGATCGTCCGGCCGCCGCGTGCGGGGACCTTCAGGTCGTGCGGGCGGGGCGCCTCCTCGACCCGGCGGGCCAGCTCGCCCTCGGTGACCTTCGGCATCCCCTCGGGGAGGTGGCCGACGACCTCGCCGAACTCGTCGTCGTGGATGAGCGCCTTGATCCCCTGCTGCTCGCAGACCTGGGCGAACTGCGGTCCGGAGAGCCCGGTGTTGCCCAGGACGAGGTCGATGCCGATCGCCGAGGCGGCACACATGACCTCGATCGCCTGCACGTGGTTGCGGGCGAGCAATCCGATGCGCTCGCCGGGCCGGAAACCCAGCTCGGTGAGGATGACGCCGACCTTCTCGGAGTTGGCCAGCAGTTCGGCGTAGGTGGTGGCGCCCCGGGTCTCGTCGACGACGGCGACGGCCTTCGGCGAGCGGTTGGCTGCCTGGCGGAGCTCACCGGCCAGGCCGAAGCCCCACCTCTTCAGTGCGGTCAGCTGTCTGACCTGGTTGGTGGGCGGCCCCGGGGCGAGCATGCCCCGCTTGGCCATGGTCTTGGCGACGGTCAGGGGACTGATGGACATGTCAGGCCTTCGGGATGTCGAGCATGGAGGGGAAGGTGGCGGCGAGCGCGAGATCACCCTTCACCGTGATCTTGCCGCGCATCACCATCATCGTCGGGTTGCCCCGACCGGTGCTCATCGTGAGGAGCTCCATCGGCGCCATCATCAGGGAGACGTCGAAGCTGCCGCCGGGCTCCGTGCTGACACTGCACCGACCGTCGTCGATGACGATCTCGTAGGTGTCGTGCGGGCGACCGTCGGGGCCGCCGGTGATCCGGAACTGGGTCGTGGCGCTGACCCCTTTGGCCCGATCGGGGCGGAAGAGGGTCGGGAAGCGGTCGAAGACCGCGTCGAGGACGGCGGTGCGGTGCTCGCCGCGCATGGTCTCGGAGATCTCCCGGTCGGACATCTCCTTGACCGTCCTCGCGAACTCCTGGGGACTCATGTCCTCGAAGGTCGAGGGGTCCGGATCCATCTGCGCAGCTCCTTCGGTGCGGTGTGCCGTGACCATACCCGCGGGTAACGAGCCCCGCCAATGGAGCGGGTCACGCCGGTGCGTGCGGTTGGTCACAGCCTCGCGGCAGGGCGTAGCGTCGATGGCATGGCTGGGTCAGGGCGCAGGCAACGGGTGGCGGTCGCTGGGGCGAGCGGGCTCATCGGGTCGCACGTGGTCGAGTTGGCCACCGCCGCGGGCCACGAGGTGGTGCCGCTCAGCCGAAACCACGGGGTGGACCTGACGCGGCCACAGGGTCTGTCCGACCGTCTGTCGGGGGTCGACGCCATCATCGACGTCACCCGTCCGGCGACGATGGACGAGGGGGCGGCCACCGACTTCTTCACCACCGTCGCCGTGAACCTCGGCCGGGCCGCCAGGCAGGCCGGCGTCCCACGCACCGTGGTGCTCTCCATCGTCGGGATCGAGCAGGGCCAGGACTTCCCGTGGTACCGCGTCACCCTCGCTCACGAGCGAGCGGTGCGCGAGCACGCACCGGGCGTGCGGGTGCTGCGCGCGACGCAGTTCCACGAGTTCCCCGGGCAGGTTCTGCAGCGCTCCGGGGACGGCGACACCGCACGGATCATGGACATGCCGACCCAACCGGTCGCCTCGGCCGAGGTGGCCGCCGTCCTGCTCGAGATGGCCACCGCGGACGAAGGGGGCGACCGCCAGATCGCCGGTCCCTCACCCGAGCAGCTGGTCGACCTCGTCACGCGGTGGTGCGAGCTGCGCGGCGACGACGTGCAGGTGCTGCCGGTCCCCGCGACCCCGCAGGTCGGCGCGGGATCGGCACTCCCCGGCCCCGACGTCGAGCGGCGCGGCCCCGACTGGTGGACCTGGGCGCAGGCCAGCGGGCGTCCCTAGGAGCTGGAGGCCCTCTTCGTCGCCGTCTTCTTCGTCGCGGTCTTCTTGGCCGTTGTCTTCTTGGCCGTTGTCCTCTTCGCGGTCGTCTTCTTCGCGGTCGACTTCGTGGCACTCTTCTTCGTCGACTTCTTGGCGCTCTTCTTTCGGGTGCTCGGGCCCTTGGCGCGCTTGTCGGCGAGCAGCTCGAAGGCCCGCTCCTGGGTGATCGTCTCCGGGTCGTCCTCGCGACGGAGCGTCGCGTTCGTCTCGCCGTCGGTGACGTACGGACCGAACCGGCCGTCCTTGACGATGACCTTCTTGCCGCTGGCCGGGTCCTCGTCGAACTCCTTCAGCGGGGGCTTGGCTGCGCGACCGCGCCGCTTCGGCTGCGCGTAGAGCTCCTGCGCCTCCTCGAGGGTGATCGTGAAGATCTGCTCCTCGGTCTCCATCGAGCGCGAGTCCGTGCCCTTCTTCAGGTACGGGCCGTAGCGACCGTTCTGTGCGGTGATGTCCACCTCGACCTGGCTCTCGGTACCGTCCTCGGCCGTCCTGGTCTCGGTGACGGTACCGACGACGCGGGGCAGCGAGAGCAGCGTCAACGCGGTCGGCAGCTCGACGGTCGCCGGGTCCATGGTCTTGAACAGTGAGGCCGTGCGCGGCTTGACCTTGGCCTTGCCCTTCTTGGGCTTGTCCTCGCCCTCCTCGAGCACCTCGGTGACGAAGGGCCCGTACCGGCCGGTCTTGACGATGATGTCGCGCCCGGTCTCGGGGTCCTGCCCGAGGACGCGACCGTCGTCGGCTGCCTGCGCGAGCAGCTCCCGGGCCATCGCGGGTGTCATCTCGTCGGGGGCGACGTCGTCGTTGATGGTGGCGCGCTTGGGCTTCTTCTCGACCGCCGTGTCGTCTGAGACCTCGCCGGTCTTCGGGTCGACACCGGTGGGGATGGTCTCTTCGACGTAGGGCCCGTAGCGGCCGACGCGCACGACGACCCCGTCACCGATGTCGATCGTCGAGATCGCGCGGGCGTCGATGTCGCCCAGGTCGGAGACGAGCGAGGCCAGTCCCTCGGTACCGCTGGCATCGCCGTAGTAGAAGCGCTGCAGCCACGCAGCGCGCTGCGCGGACCCGGAGGCGATCTCGTCGAGGTCCTCCTCCATCGAGGCGGTGAAGTCGTAGTCGACGAGGCGGGTGAAGTGGACCTCCATCAGCCGGGTGACGGCGAAGGCGAGCCACGTCGGGACGAGCGCGGACCCCTTCTTGCGCACGTACCCGCGGTCCTGGATCGTGCTGATCGTCGAGGCGTAGGTCGACGGGCGGCCGATCCCCTTCTCCTCCATGGTCTTCACGAGTGAGGCCTCGGTGTAGCGGGCCGGCGGCGAGGTCTCGTGACCGGAGGCGGTGGCGTCGACGACGTCGAGGTCCGCTCCCTCGGCGACCTTCGGCAGGCGGGCCTCGCCCCCCTTCGCCCCCTTGGCCTCGGGCTCGTCGGTGCCCTCCTCGTACGCGGCGAGGAATCCCTTGAAGGTGATGACGGTGCCGGAGGCGGTGTACTCGGCGGTCCTGGCGACCTCGCAGCCCCCGAGGTCGGCGGCGACCTTGATCGTCGCTGTCGAGCCCTTGGCGTCGGCCATCTGGGAGGCGATGGTGCGCTTCCAGATCAGCTCGTAGAGACGGAACTCGTCGCCCCGCAGCTCACCGGCGACCTGCGCCGGGGTGCGGAACCGGTCTCCTGCCGGGCGGATTGCCTCGTGCGCCTCCTGGGCGTTCTTGGCCTTCTTGCCATACATCCGCGGCGCCTGAGGGACGAAGTCCGCGCCGTACATGTCGCGTGCCTGTCCGCGGGCGGCGGAGACGGCCGAGCCCGACAGGTTGGTGCTGTCGGTACGCATGTAGGTGATGTAGCCGTTCTCGTACAGCCGCTGGGCGACGCGCATGGCGTCGCGGGAGCCCAGGCCGAGCTTCCGTCCGGCCTCCTGCTGCAGGGTCGAGGTGGTGAAGGGGGCGTACGGACGACGCGTGTAGGGCTTCTCGGCGACGGAGCCGACCGTGGCGGTGGCGGCGATCGTCGCCTCGGCGACGGCGGTGGCGGCGCGCTGGTCGAGGTGGCGGGCCGTGCCCTTGAGTGAGCCGGTGTCGTCGAAGTCGCGGCCGGCGGCGACCTTCGTCCCGTCCAGCGACGACAGCCGGGCAGCGAAGGGGGCAGCGCCGGCCGTGGATGTGCCGGCGGCGAACTTTCCTTCCACGTCCCAGTAGGAGGCCGCGGTGAACGCCATCCGCTCGCGCTCGCGCTCGACGACGATGCGGGTGGCCACGGACTGGACGCGACCGGCGGACAGGCCGGCCTTGACCTTGCGCCACAGGACCGGGGAGACCTCGTAGCCGTAGAGGCGGTCGAGGATGCGGCGCGACTCCTGCGCGTCGACGAGGTGGAGATCGAGCTCACGGGTGTCCTCGACGGCCCGCTCGATCGCTTCCTTGGTGATCTCGTGGAAGACCATCCGCTTGACCGGGACCTTGGGCTTGAGGGTCTCCAGGAGGTGCCAGGCGATCGCCTCGCCCTCGCGGTCCTCATCCGTGGCGAGGTAGAGGGTGTCGGCGTCCTTGAGCAGGCGCTTGAGCTCGGTGACCTTCTTCTTCTTGTCTGGATCGACGACGTAGTAGGGCTCGAAGCCCTCCTCGATGTTGATCCCGAAGCGACCGAAAGGCCCCTTCTTCATCTCCGCGGGCATCTCCGACGGGGTCGGGATGTCCCGGATGTGTCCCACCGATGCCTCGACGACGAAGTCGCCGCCGAGGTACCCCGCGATCGTCTTGGCCTTGGCTGGCGACTCGACGATGACGAGCTTGCTGGCCATGTGCGCCTCTTCTCCCGACCGCACGTGCAGCGGATTCGTCGCTGCCTCGACGTGCGGTCACTCTTGCGCAGACCGTACTACGCCCCACCCAGCCGTCTTGCCGCTCCCCACCCGCACGGATCGTCCCCGGTCGAGCGGGCCACCACCGTCGACGACCCCTCGATAGGCTCGGGGACCAACCCGCTCGACGGGTCGACCACCGGGGAGGACCCACGATGAAGAAGCTGGCCACTGCCGCGTCGATCGGCGTGCTCGCCCTCGGCCTGTCCGCCTGCGGTGCCGGCGACGGCCCGGAGCAGACGGTCGAGGACTTCCACCGGGCGCTGCAGGAGGAGGACTACCAGGTCTTCTGCGACACCCTCGCCCCGGACCTGATCGAGCCGCTCGAGCAGGCCGGTGACGCGAGCTGCGCGGAGGTCCTGGAGCAGAACGGCGCCGACCTCTTCAGCGATCTGGACCGGGACGCGGATCTCGAGATCGTCGAGAGCACGGTCTCCGAGGACGGTACCGCCGCCACCGTCTCCTTCACCGTCGGGGACAACCCGCAGGAGGAGCTGTCGCTGGTGCAGATCGACGGCGAGTGGAAGATCGGCTCGCTGGAGCCGGAGGAGGGTCAGGAACCCGAGGACTCCTGACCCCGTTCGAGGAATCCGTCCGCGACGAGCCCCCGCAGGAGCCCTGCGCCCGCGTCGAGCGCTTCGTGCGTGGGCCGGTCGAGCAGCCCGGAGATCGCGACGAGCGACTGTCGCGCGCTCAGCTCGCCGTCGCACACCGAGACCAGGGCGGCATCGAGCGTGTCGAGTCGGACGACGCGGCCCAGCCCTCCGCCCTGCCGCAGGAGGATCACGGTGGGGTCGGTGGCGCCGGGTTCCGCGTGCGTCTCCGTCGTGACGTCGTCGGCACAGCGCCAGGCGGTGTCGAGCACGTCGTCATCGCTCATGGCGGCCAGCCGGTCCCGGGCGACGAGACCCTTGGCGACGGCGGGTCCCATCGGCGTGGCCACCGGGCCGCTCGCCTCGACGAGGTCGACGAAGGGGGCGCGCTCACTCGTCGGACGGTGCAGCGTGATGATCCCGAAACCGATCTCGGTCACCCCCCGTGCCGCGAAGTCGTCCAGCCACGCCCCGACGAGCGCGTCGTGCTCGGGGGTGCCGGGACGGTGGCCTCCGTCGCGGGCCCACAGCTCGGCGTACTCCGCCGGGTCCTGCACGTCCCGCTGGACCACCCAGGCGTCCAGGCCGCTCTCGGCGACCCACTCCCCGACCCGTTCGCGCCAGTCCTGCCCGGCGACGGTCTCCCAGTTACCGAGCAGCTGTGCGACCCCGCCCGGCGCGAGGTGGGTACCGACCCCCTTCGTCAGGGCCGCGACGACGCCGTCGCCGGCGGCACCTCCGTCCCGGTACTCGTAGAGCGGCACGCCCTCGGCCCGTGGCGTGATGACGAAGGGGGGGTTGCTGACGATGAGGTCGAAGGTCTCGCCGGCGACGGGGTCGAGGAAGGAACCCGAGCGCAGGTCCCACTCGACGCCGTTGAGGACGGCGTTGAACTCGGCGTAGCGCAGCGCGCGCTGCGACAGGTCGGTGGCGACGACCGTCTCGGCGTGCCCGGACAGGTGCAGCGCCTGCACTCCTGAGCCGGTGCCCAGGTCGAGGGCCCGGGCCACCGGCGTGCGGGGTGTCCACGACGCCAGGGTCGTCGAGGCCCCGCCGACCCCGAGGACGTGGTCGACGGGCAGCGGCTCGCTGCGGGCGTGCTGGAAGAGCGCCGGGGGGTCGGACGCGATCCACCAGCAGTTCCCGAGATCGTCGCCGTAGGGCCGCAGATCGCAGGTGGCCACGAGGTGGGCACCCTGCGGCTCGACGATCCGCAGGGCGATCGCGCCGGTCACGCCCGTCCGTGGGAGCGCAGCCCCGAGGGTGTCTGCGGGGATGGGCAGTCCCAGCCCGAAGCAGCCGATGAGCACCCCGAGCGGGTCGTTCGCCCCGGCGACGGCCCGTCGCGCCGGGAGCGTCTGCTCCCGACCGAGCGCGTCCGCCGCGAGGGCACCGAGACGCCCGCGCACTGCGTCGACGCGGAAGTCGGCCTCGGCCAGGTCCTCCCGGAGGTGCTCGAGGAGGGCTGGATCGATACCGGGTTTCGCCGAGGAGGTCACGGCAGGAGCCTAGTCGGCCCCCACCGTCCGAGTTGGCCCAGGCACACTCGGATGACCGCGAATCGGTCCGGGCCGATTCGGCTCAGGCACGGTCTCCCACGGGCTCCTCCTGCGTGTCGGAGATCGCGACGTCATCGCGCTTGGCGACCACGAGGGCGATGACCAGGACGAGGAGCGCGACCAGGGCGATCGCCCACCGGATCGTCTGCGAGCCCCCGTCGCCGAGGTAGAGGGTGACGATGGCCGGTGCGATCAGCACGGCGACGAGGTTCATCACCTTGATCAGCGGGTTGATCGCCGGGCCGGCAGTGTCCTTGAAGGGGTCGCCGACCGTGTCGCCGATGACTGCTGCCTCGTGCGCCGGTGAACCCTTGCCACCATGGCGTCCGTCCTCGACGATCTTCTTCGCGTTGTCCCACGCGCCACCGGAGTTGGCGAGGAAGACGGCCATGAGGGCGCCGCAGGCGATCGCGCCGGCGAGGAATCCCGCGAGCGCGCCGATACCCAGACCGAACCCGACGACGACGGGGGTCAGTGCCGCGAGCAGGCCCGGCGTCGCCAGCTTGGTCAGTGAGTCGCGGGTGCAGATGTCGACGACGCGGGCGTAGTCCGGCTTCTCGGTGCCGGCCATGATCCCGGGGTGGTCGCGGAACTGGCGACGCACCTCGTGGACGATCGACCCCGCCGCGACGGTCACCGCGTTGATCGCGAGCCCGGAGAAGAGGAAGACGACCGCGGCGCCCAGGAGCAGACCGACCAGGACGCTCGGGGTGACGATCTGCGTGTTGACCATCTGCTCGAAGCCGGAGAGCCGGTCCTGCGAGACCGCGCCCTCCTCGATCGACCGGACGGTGGAGGTCCACGCATCGGTGTAGCTGCCGAAGAGCGCCGTGGCCGCGAGGACCGCCGTGGCGATGGCGATGCCCTTGGTGATCGCCTTGGTCGTGTTGCCGACGGCGTCGAGCTCGGTGAGGATCTGCGCGGCCTCCTCGTCGACGTCGCCGGACATCTCGGCGATGCCCTGGGCGTTGTCGGAGACCGGTCCGAAGGTGTCCATCGCGACGATGACCCCGACCGTGGTCAGCAGGCCGCAGCCGGCGAGAGCGATGAAGAACAGCCCGAGGGTCACCGAGGACCCTCCGAGCAGGAAGGCGAGGTAGATGACGACCGCGATCGTCGTCACCTTGTAGACCGCGGACTCCAGACCGAGGCTGATGCCCGAGAGGATGACGGTCGCCGCGCCGGTCTCGGTCGTGCGTGCGACGTCCTCGGTCGGGCGCTTGTCGGTACCGGTGTAGTGACCGGTCATCCGCAGGATGACGGCGGCCAGGACGATGCCGAGGATGACGGCCAGCAGCGCCGCCCGGCGCGGGTCGCCGACGAGGGCGGCGATGTCCTGGTCGGCGGTCCCCAGCTGCCCGTAGCTGCTCGGGAGGTAGAGGTAGGCGGCCGCCGTGCAGAGCACGGCGGAGATGACCGCCGAGATGTAGAAGCCCCGGTTGATCGCGTCGAGGGCCGACTCGCCGGCCCGTGCCCGCGTGATGAAGATGCCGATCATGGCGGTCACGGCGCCGATGGCCGGGATGAGCAGCGGGAAGACCAGACCGTAGGCGCCGAAGGCCGCCGAGCCGAGGATCAGCGCGGCGACGAGCATGACGGCGTAGGACTCGAAGAGATCGGCGGCCATGCCGGCGCAGTCGCCGACGTTGTCCCCGACGTTGTCGGCGATCGTGGCGGCATTGCGCGGGTCGTCCTCGGGGATGCCGGCCTCGACCTTGCCGACGAGGTCGGCGCCGACGTCGGCGGCCTTGGTGAAGATGCCGCCGCCGACGCGCATGAACATCGCGAGCAGGGCGGCTCCGAAGCCGAAGCCCTCCAGGACCCGGGGCGCGTCACCGCGGTAGGCGAGGACGACGATCGCGGCACCGAGCAGACCGAGCCCGACGGTGAACATGCCGACCGTGCCACCGGTGCGGAAGGCAATCTGCATGCCGTCGTCACGACCGGTCGTGCGGGCCGCCTCGGCGACGCGGACGTTGGCCTTGACCGCCAGGCTCATGCCCAGGTACCCGATGGCCGCGGAGAACACGGCGCCGAGGACGAAGAAGCCCGAGCGGCCCCATCGCACGCCCGCCGAGTCGGCCGGGAGGAACAGCAACAGGATGAACACGAGGACGACGAAGACGACGAGCGTCCTGAACTGCCGCCGCAGGTAGGCGTGGGCGCCCTCCTCGACCGCGCCGGCGATCTCCTGCATCCGCTCGGTGCCGGCTCCTGCCGCGATCACCTGGCGTCGCAGGCCGACACCCAGGACGAGGGCGACCAGCCCGATGACTGCGACTGCGCTGATGAGGGTCAGGTTGGCGCCGTCGAGCTCGAGCGACGACGCCGCGGTCAGGGACACCTGCATACCGGCCATGCCATCCTCCTTGATGGACGAGGGTCACGGCCGGGGCCACGTGTGACGGCGACCACAGCCGTGGCCACACCCTAGCCCCGTCGGGCTTCTCGCGTGGGTCCGACGACCGGGCGCCTTCCTCCCTCGCCCCTCCCCCGTCGGGACGAGTGCGCCGGCGTGGTCGCCTCAGGCGACCGGGGTCTGCGCCGCGCCGACGGCGGAGTCGAGGTCGGCCCGGATCACCAGGAGCCGATCGAGACCGGTGATGTTGAAGACGCGCAGCACCCGCTTGTGCGAGGCGGCGACGGTCATCGTCCCGCCGTGGCGCGCCAACCGCTTGAGACGACCCACGACGATCCCCAGCCCGGTCGAGTCGAGGAAGGTGACGTCGGTCAGGTCGAGGGTCAGCCGACGATGCCCGTCGGCGATGAGTGCCTCGAGGGCATCGCGCAGCACGGCGGCGGAGGTCACATCGATCTCACCGGCCACGTGGACGATGTGCACCTCGCCGGCTTCGCTGGTCGTGACGGAGATGGGCACCGGCCTACCGTAGGACACATGCCCACCCCCCGCCCAGAGGCCGACGAGCTGCTCGACCTGCTGACCCGCGGGCGCGAAGGGAGGCTGCGGCACGTCGAGCGCATACCGGCCCGGCCGGCCACCGATGTGCCGCTGCCCGACTGGGTCGCCCCACCCCTTCGCCAGTCGTTGGCCGGCGCGGGCATCGACCGGCTGTGGTCGCACCAGGCGGGAGCGGCGCAGGCGGCCCGGGACGGGCAGCACGTCGTGCTCTCGACGGGCACGGCCTCGGGCAAGTCGCTCGGTTATCTCCTGCCATCGCTCACCTCGGTGCTCGAGGGCCGGTCGGCGGCGAACGGGAGGGGTGCGACCGCCCTGTACCTCTCGCCCACCAAGGCGCTGGCCGCCGACCAGCTCGCCCGGCTGCAGTCCTGGGCGGTGCCGGGGATCCGTGCGGCGACGTACGACGGGGACACCCCCACCGACGAGCGCCGCTGGATCCGCGACCACGCCGACGTCATCCTCACCAACCCCGATCTGGTGCACCACTCGTTGCTGCCGGGCCACCGCGGCTGGGCGCACGTGCTGCGGCGACTGCGCTACGTCGTCATCGACGAGTGCCATGTCTACCGGGGGATCTTCGGCTCGCACGTCGCACTGCTGCTGCGCCGACTGCGCCGGGTGGCGCGACGCTATGGCGCCGACCCGACCTTCGTCCTGGCCTCCGCGACCGTCGGCGAGCCCGGCCGGCACGCATCCCGCCTCATCGGCGACGACGTGCTCGCCGTGACCGAGGACGGATCCCCCCGTGGCGCGCTGACCTTCGGATTGTGGCAGCCACCGGAGGACGACGAGGGCGCCCGTCGCTCCCCCACCACCGAAGCCGCCGAGCTGATGGCGCAGCTGGTCGGCCGAGACGTGCAGACACTGGCCTTCGCCCGGTCACGGGCCGGTGTGGAGGCGCTTGCCTCGTCCGCGGCACGCCAGGTCAGCATCGTCGACGAAGGGAGGATCGCGGCCTACCGCGGCGGGTACCTCCCCGAGGAGAGACGGATCATCGAGCGTCGGTTGCGCGAGCGGGAGCTGCTGGGCCTCGCGGCGACCAATGCGCTCGAGCTGGGCATCGACATCGCCGGGCTCGACGTCGTCCTCATGGCCGGCTGGCCGGGACGGCTCGCGTCGGTGTGGCAGCAGGCGGGGCGGGCCGGTCGTGACGGGCAGGACGCCCTGGCGGTGCTGCTCGCCGCGGACGACCCCCTGGACTCGTGGGTGGTCGAGCACCCGGAGGCGGTCTTCGACGCCCCGGTGGAGGCGAGCGTGCTCGACCCGCTGAACCTGCGCGTCCTCGTCCCGCACATCGCCTGCGCCGCCGCCGAGGTGCCGGTGACGCTCGCCGACGAGGCGTGGTTCGGTGAGCCCCTCGAGGCGGTGCTGTCGATGCTCGTGGAGCGCGGCATCCTGCGGGCCCGGCCGGGCGGATGGTTCTGGACGCGACCGGACCGTCCGGGCGAGCACGTCTCCCTGCGCGGTATCGGCGATGTGGTGAGCATCGTCGAAGGGAGGTCCGGCCGGGTCGTCGGGACCGTCGACGAGGCAGCGGCGCACGCCCAGGTGCACACCGGCGCGGTCCACGTGCACCGGGGGCAGACGTGGGTGGTCACCGATCTCGACCTCGAGGAAGCGACCGCGACCGTGGTGCGCGGCGACCCCGGCTGGACGACGCAGTCGCAGTCGGTGTCGGCCTTCGACATCGTCTCCGAGGAGAGCGGCGTCGACCTCGGTCCGGTGCGGGTGAGCTTCGGGCGGGTCGACGTGCGGCGGCAGGTCACCGGCTTCCTGCGACGGCTGCCCGGTGGGGAGGTCATCGGGACGCACCCGCTGGACCTGCCCGAGCGCACCCTGTCGACCCGGGCGGTGTGGTGGACGATGACGCCACAGGCACTGGCCGACATCGGGGTCGCCGAGGCGGACCTCTCGGGTGCGGCGCACGCGGCGGAACACGCCGCCATCGGGATGCTGCCGCTGATCGCGACCTGCGACCGGTGGGACATCGGTGGGGTGTCCACCGACTGTCACCCGGACACCGGGCTGCCGACGATCATGGTCTATGACGGCCACCCCGGGGGTGCGGGATTCGCGGCCCGGGCCCACGAGCGGATCGAGCAGTGGTTGACGATGACCCGCGAGACGATCGCGGGCTGCGGGTGCGGGGGTACCGGGTGCCCCGCCTGCGTCGTCTCCCCGAAGTGCGGCAACGGCAACGAGCCCCTCGACGCGCGCGCAGCCGTGGCGCTGCTCGACCTGATGATCGACGTCCTGCGTCCTAGAGTTGACCCATCAGGCACCGACGCCCATCCGGGCACCGCCACCCCGCCTGCGGAAAGGACCTCGTGATGGTCATCCTCGGACTCGTTCTCGTCCTGCTCGCCCTCCTGCTGGGGGCCGCGCTGATCATGGGGACCGCAGCCCCCGAGACCGTGGGGCAGGACATCGATCTCCACGTCCTCGACGCCGTCACGTTCACCCTCGACCCGCTGTCGCTCGTCATCGCCGGCATGGTCGTGATGTTCCTCCTGTGGCTCGGGCTGGTCATGATCAAGACGACACTCGCGCGCAACGCCCGCCTGCGGCGGGAGCGCAAGTCCGCCGAGCTCGCGGACCGCGAGCGCCGTGAGCGTGAGGAGGCCGCGGCCGCCGAGCAGGCTCGAGACGAGGAGGGCGAGCGCCAGCTCGAGGAGCGCCGCCTTGCGGAGGAACGCCGTCGAGCCGGCGAGGCGACCGCGACCCGCCCGCTCGGGGCTCCTGCCCCGGGCGCTCCCGCTGACCCGACCCGCCCGGTGCCCCGACGGGGCGCCGCCGACGAGACCACCGCCATCCCACGCGAGGACTCCCGCCCGGACGGCCGGGAGCCGGGAGGGCCCGGGGCGGCTCCGCACCGATAGGCGGGACCCGCCACGGACCGAGGGAGCCCACCCTCGCCGTCCCGTCGCCTCCCGCGGCCACGGGACGGCGAGGGTGGGGACGAGGTCCGCCGAGGGGTTCACCCCGGCCCCGCGAGGGCGTGTCCCTCGGCGACCTCCCGGCCGACCCCGGCCAACCGGTGGGAGATCGGCACCGACGTGGTCACGCGTGCCACTCCCCGCGCGTCGACCCCGCACTCGACGACCTGCGCAGAATGGCGTCGGGCGATCCGGCGGGCCTCGGTGCATGCCGCGACCGGGTCGGCATGCTGCTGGAAGTGCCCTGCGGCGGCGAGCGCAGCCAGGTCCGCTGACGAGCGGGCCACGTGCACTGCCCGCAGCGTGCCCAGGACCGCGAGAGCGCCGATCGTCACCGTGAGGACGACGACGATCATCCCCAGGGCCAGGACGGTGGCGGACCCGGACTCGCCATCGCCCCGTCGGACCACGCGACCCACTCGCGGGTCCTGCCGCTCAGGGCGCGTCATCGGGCGACTCCCTCCGCGCGGTGGAGGAACAGCGCGTCTCCTGCCCGACCCAGGCCAACCCGACCGGCGCCGGAGCCGTCACGGCAACCGTCACGTCGGCACCCGGGCGGGACACCTCGACCGTCGCCGACTCCGGGGCCGTCTGCTGCGCGTCCCGGACGGAGCGCGCCGTCGACTCGCCCCGGGCCAGCTCACGGACGGCGACCCTGGCCGCATCGACGCACCGCACCTGGTCGACACCCCACGCGAGGGCCGACAGGCAGGTCACGAGGACCACGATGACCGCGGGGATGGTGAGGGCGAGTTCCGCCGTCACCATCCCCGCGTCATCGCCTCCCCTACCGGATACCGAGCGCCTCGACGATGACACCGGTCAGTCCCGACTCGATCGAGCCTGACTTCACGACCGCCAGCAGGACGATCGCGAAGGTACAGGCTGCCAACGTACCCACCGCGTACTCGGCGGTGGTCATGCCGGCCTCGCCGGCCAGCCGTGCCCGGTGCCGCCATCGCACGATGCTTCTCCTCATGGGTGCTCCTCACCTCGGGCGGCGCGGGGTGCGCCGCGGTGAGGTCCACCCTTCGTCCTCGGACCGTCCTGCTGAAGGTGACCGGCGAACGTGTGGACGGTGGGCGCGAGATCCAGCCGGATGTGGACGATTCCGGCCCCCCGCTCGCAGCGGACGCGGCGTCCCTAGGGTGTACGGATGGACACCTTGGTTGAGGCAGTCGTCGGGATCAACGACATCTACTGGTACCTCGTGATCGCCCTGCTCGTCGTCGCCGGGCTGACGTTCACGATCTGGTCGGTGGTGGTCCAGGTCCGCTTCCTGCCGGAGATGTTCCGCGCGATCACCGAGAGACCGTCCGGCACGAAGGACGACCACGGCATCTCGGCCTTCCGGGCCTTCACGATCTCCGCGGCCTCCCGCGTGGGCACCGGCAATGTCGCCGGCGTCGCGGTCGCCATCACGCTCGGTGGCCCGGGCGCGGTGTTCTGGATGTGGATGCTCGCGCTCATCGGCGGCGCGACGGCCTTCGTCGAGTCCACGCTCGCCCAGCTGTACAAGGTCCGTGGCAGCGACAGCTACGTCGGCGGTCCCGCCTACTACATCCGCGACGGGCTGCGGCTGCCGTGGCTCGCCGGGATCTTCGCCGTGCTCATCACGGTCACCTACGGTTTCGTCTTCAACTCCGTGCAGGCCAACTCGATCTCCGCGTCCGTCCAGGGCTCCGTCGGCGGCAGCGAGACCCTGATCGCGTGGGTCGTGGGACTCGCACTCGCCGGCATCACGGCGGTGGTGATCTTCGGTGGTGTCCGCCGGGTCTCCGCGGTCACCGAGGTGATCGTGCCGGTCATGGCCGTCGCGTACATCGCCGTCGCGCTGTTCGTCGTCGCGGTCAACGTCGAGCACGTCCCCGCGATGTTCTCCCTCATCGTCGAGCACGCCCTCGGGTTCCGCGAGATCGCCGGTGCCGCCTTCGGTGCGGCCCTCATGCAGGGCATGCGGCGCGGGCTCTTCTCCAACGAGGCAGGCATGGGTTCGGTCCCCAACGCCGCCGCGACCGCGTCCGTCTCGCACCCCGTCAAGCAGGGGCTGGTGCAGACGCTCGGTGTCTACTTCGACACGATCGTCGTCTGCTCCGCGACCGCGTTCATCATCCTGCTGAGCAACCCCTCCTTCGGGATGGACGACCCCCAGGGCATCCAACTCACGCAGAACGCGCTGCAGGGTCAGGTCGGGGCCTGGGCCGGCCCCTTCCTGTCCGTCGTGATCTTCTTCCTCGCCTGGTCCTCGGTGCTGGGCAACACGTACTACGGGGAGGCCAACATCCGCTTCCTCAGCGGCTCCGAGCGCACGCTGACCGCCTTCCGGATCCTGGTCGTCCTCTGCGTCATCGGCGGGTCGCTCGGCTCGGTGGCGCTGGTGTGGAGCCTGGCCGATCTCTTCATGGGTTTCATGGCCACGATCAACCTCATCGCCATCCTGCCCCTCGCAGGCCTGACGATGGCCCTGCTCCGCAACTACAGCGAGCAGAAGGCCCAGGGGCGCAACCCGGTCTTCCACCGCAAGGACCTGCCGCAGGCACGCGGGGTGACGCTCTGGGACGACGAGGACGTCGAGGTCTGGGCCACCGCCGAGGAACCCGTCCGGTAGACCTTCACCACCAGCGCCGACCCGTCACGACAGCTGGGTCCCGACGAGCACGGCCACGATCGGGACGACGGCGGTCGCGACGAAGGCCGGCAGGAAGCACAACCCCAGCGGGAGCACGAGCATGACCGCAGCAGTGCCGCCGGCCTGCTCGAGTCGTCGCGCCTCGGTCTCGCGCAGCGTCGCCGCCGCATCGAGCAGGACCCGGGCCGACGGCGCGCCGACGGCATCGGCGACCACGAAGGCCGTCGCCGTCGGCCCCCACACGTCCCGGGCGTAACACCAGGCCTCGCCCATCGGGCGGCCCCAGCGAAGGGCGGCTCCCACCCTGATCAGGTCCTCCGCCGCTCCGGGGGCGGCCACCTGCGCGACCTCCTCGAGGGCCTGCACCAGACCGCGTCCGGACTGCAGGGCAAGGGCGAGCAGGACGCTGGCGTCGGCGACGTCCTCGACGGTGACACCGACCCGGGCAGGACCTCGCTCGGCATCCACGGCGGTCGACCACCACCGACGTCGAGCAGCCGCGGCGGGCCAGACCACGACGGCCGCGAGCACCAGGGCCACCACCACTGCGCTCACCGGTGCACCTCCGCGGCCACGGCGCGGGAGAGCACCCACCGGCAGACGATCCAGCCGATGGCGGTCAGGCCGAGCCCCACGCACGCACTGGCCATCGTCACCGGGCTGTGGCCGTAGACCTCCCACGGAGCGAGTCCGAAGGCCAGGCCCGCGAGCAGTCCGGCGAGAGGGAGCAGCGTGAGCATCCACATCGTGGCCCGCGCGCCCGAGGTGGAGGCGTCCAGGCGACGTCGCGCCTGGACCTGGGCGCGCAACACCTGCGCGCTCGTCGTCATCGACGGCGCCAGTGCCACGCCCAGGTCCTCGCTGAGCGTCCACGCCCCCGCCAGCGCGCCCAGCTCCGGATGCTGCTGCGCGTGCGCGAGCCACACCTGCCCTGCGGGGGCGCCCGACGAGAGCTGCCCGTGCACCTCGAAGAGCACACCCGCCCACGGCTGCGGGGCCTCTCCCGCCACCACCTCCACGGCCGTCACCGGGGTCGCCCCCGACCGCAGGGTCATCGCGATCAGGTCCGCCACCCGGGCCAGGCCCTCGAGGTCCGCCAGCGGGGAGCTGCGAGGACGCCACCAGGACCGCCCCGATCGGGCCCTGCCCCACGGCACACCGGTGGCGACCGGACGTCCCGGCCAGCACAGCACCGCGGTAAGGACGAGGGGGATGACGAGCGGGCTCACAACGCCCCTACCGAGAGCGTGCCGATGGAGTCCACGACCCGCCGACCGCCGACCCGGCGGAGGTGGATGACCACGTCGATGGCACTGGCCACCTGCGCACGAACGGCCTCACGGCTCATGTCGGCGAGGGACCCGAGCGCTTCCAGCCGGCTCATCACGTCCTCGGCGCGGTTGGCGTGCAGGGTGCCACACCCCCCTTCGTGCCCGGTGTTGAGCGCGAGCAGCAGGTCGCGCACCTCGGCTCCGCGCACCTCGCCGACGACCAGCCGGTCCGGCCGCATCCGCAGCGCTTGGCGGACGAGGTCGACCATCGTCACCTCCCCGGCGCCCTCGGTGTTGGCCGAGCGCGCCTGCAGGAGCACGACGTGCGGGTGGTCCACCTGGATCTCACCGACGTCCTCCACGACCACCAGCCGCTCGTCCTCGGCAACCTCCGCCAGGAGCGCGGCCAGCAGTGTCGTCTTGCCGGTGCCGGTCCCGCCGGTGATGACGTGGGCCCGACGCTCGGCGACGACCTCGCGCAGCTGGTCGGCCTGCGCCGCAGTCGCCATCCCGAGGTCGACCAGGCGGTCCAGCCCACCACCACGGTGCCGTGGGATGCGCAGGCTCACGTGGGGGCCGCCACTGGCCAGCGGCGGCAGGACGGCGTGCAGGCGGATCCCGCGGGGCAGCAACCCGTCGACCCAGGGCTGGGCATCATCCAGCCGTCGTGCGGCCATGGCCGCCAACCGGATCGCCAACCTGCGCACCGCAGCAGCGTCCCCGACCTCGACGTCGCCGGCCGGTGCGACACCCGCGCCGCGGTCGACCCACACGGACCCGTCTCCGTTGACGAGCACGTCCGTCACGCTCTCGTCGGCCACCAACGGCTCGAGCACCCCCAGCCCCATGAGCTCGGCCTGCAGCTCGTCGGTGCGCCGACGGGCTCCCACAGCGCCCAGCCGCACCGCTTCGGAGTGGGTCACGTCGGCGATCGCCGAGTCGTCCGGGGCCCGCCCCGCACGTACCTGCGCGTCGATGGCACTCGACCACCTCACGAGACCAGCCCCAGCACCCGGTCGTGGGCGGGGCCGCTGAGGACCGTGTCCGAGACGGGTAGTGCCTCGACCAGGGCGCGGGCCACCTCACCCACCGACCCGCGAGGGCGGGGCGCCCGACCGCGGGCCTCGTCGCGCGGCACCGCAGCATCGTCGGCGAGGTGCTCCAGCAGACGCAGGCCCAGGTGGTCCGCGGCCTGCACCGACACCCGCTCGGCGCGGCGCGGGCCACGGGTGACCACGAGGGTCCGCTCGGACAGCTCACCGAGCCCGAGGGCCCATCGTTCCCCGTCCCGCAGCCACCGTGGACGCAGCCCGACGAGGACGATGACGACGTCCGCGAGCCCGGCCAGCTCTGGGGGCAGCGGCCCGGCAGGGACGTCGAGGACGACCGGACCGACACGGGCCAGCGCCTCGACGACTGCTGTCATCGTCGGGCCCCCGGGTGTCGGCCCTCGCGCAGCGAGTACCGGCACCGGGCCCATGGGAAGTCGGCGACGCAACCCCTCCTCGTCGACGTGCCCCTCGTGATCGGCGAGATCACCCCACCGCAGTCCCTCGAGGTGCTCGATCGCCACGGTGACGTCCAGGCCCCCGCCCGAGAAGTCCGCGTCGACGAGTGTCGGCGCACGCCTCCGGCCAAGGACGGTGCCGGTGACCGCAGTGAGGGTCGAGGCGCCCAGCCCGCCGGAGGCGCCGGTAACGAGGATCACGGGATGCATGCCCCGGAGTCTGCTGATGTCGCGGCCCTCCCGGGACCGCTCCCGTCACCGCTGTGGATGGCCATGACGCACCGTGAGCACGTGTGGACAACCCGGGCGAAAATGACGACGGCCCCGGCGGGGGAGCACCGGGGCCGTCTACGCTCGGACTCCGGGGGGAGGGAGCCTCGCGTTGCCGCTCAACCCGTGGGGAGCGGCTGCATCCAACTTTATCGGTCTGTGGACACAACGCAATTCCTAACAACTGTCACATTTGCGACGGGCGTTCACACCGGACGGACGACCGCACCCGAGCGGTCCGGAGCGCCCCACGCACCGGCGGAACTGCCTCACCGCAGGATCAGCCGATGCGTCCGGCCCGCACCGAGTCAGCGATCCGCCACCCCTCCTCGGCGCCCGCCACGAGCGAATCCCCGCAGTGCCGGAGCCACAGGACCAGCCCCGGCTGCCCCCCGTGGACGTAGCCGTTCAGCGAACCCAGGTATGCCGGTCCTCCTTCGTGCCCGTGCCCCGCCTCGGGCACCGCGACACGCGTCGGGTCGAGCCCGGTCTCGGCGATGAGGGCGCGCTCCACGGCACGGGCGACCAGCCCGTTGCCCACGACGAAGGGGCGCACCGTGGCGATCTCTGCGTGGACGATCGATGCGACGACGAGGGCGGGGGCCTCGCTCGCTCCCTGCATGAGCGCGATGATGCCGTTCAGCCGGTCACGCAGCTCGGCCCCGGTGGGAGCGACCCCCAGATCGGCGAACTCCTCGCACCCCTCCCCCTCGCGACGCGGCCGACCCAACTGGTCCGGGTCGTCGACGAGCTGGGCCGCGGCGACGGTGTGCAACCGCGCCAAGGCCTGACCGGGTGACCTGGTGACGAGCTGACCCAGGTGCTCGGTCTCGGACGTCGCGGAGATCGCGCCGTGGATGACCCGCTCCGCGGGATCCGGCTCCGGGTTGCGCTCACGAGCGCCGCGCATGAGGTCGCGCACGATGGATGCGGTCGACCGCGCCCCGTCGAGCTCGGCACTCGCCCAGGCGCCGCGCACCCGCGACTCCGCAGCAGCCTCGGGGATGCGGCGCCGCAGGGCCTCGTGCCACCGCAGCTGCGTGCAGACCTCCCGGACGTGCGCGGACGCCGCCGACACCTCGGGGAGGGCCGCGATCGTGGTCAGGGCGGAGAGGAGAGGACTGGGGTTCGCCACCCGGACAGCGTAGGCCGCACTAGTCTGCGGCCATGACGGCCGGCCTGCACCTTCCCACTGTGGTGGTCGTCTCGGGCGCCTTCATCGCCTGCGGTCTGCTCATCGCGTTCCTGCGCTGGCGACGCCACCGTCCCGGATTCATCTCCGTCACCGACCAGGCGACCTACGAGACCCTGCACACCGCGTCGGTCGCGGCCCGTCACCTCGCCGACGGGTACACGGACGAGGGATGCGAGCGCGCAGCCCCCTTCCTCCGGGCGATGCTCGCCACGCCCGCCCTGGCACTCTGCGACCGCAGCAGCGTGCTCGTCTGGGACGGCGAAGGCAGGCATCACCTGCCGGCGGTCATGGACCAGGGGCAGTCGGTGCTCTCCTCGGGACGAACCCTCGTCCTCGGGCCGGAGTCGGTCACCTGCAGCTCGCTGGAGTGCCCGCTGCGAGCGGCCGTCCTCGCCCCGGTGTCCGTCGAGGGCCGGGTGATCGGACTGATCGCCGGGTTCGGGCCCGCCGCGTCCGCCGGCCTCGCGCGCGCTGCCGAGGAGGTCGCCTCGTGGGTGGCCACCCAGGTCGAGCTGGCCGAGCTCTCCCACCAGCGCACCCGCGCCATGGAGGCCGAGCTGCGCGCCCTGCGCGCCCAGATCTCCCCGCACTTCATCTACAACAGCCTCGCGGCGATCGCGTCGTTCGTGCGGACGGATCCGGCCCGGGCGCGTGAGCTGTTGCTCGAGTTCGCCGACTTCACCCGCTACGCCCTGCGGCGCGACGGCGCCTTCACGACCGTCAGCGAGGAGCTGCGCAATGTCGAGCGCTATCTCGTCCTCGAGCAGGCCCGCTTCGGCGAGCGCTTGGGTATCACCCTGAAGATCGCGCCCGAGGTGTTGCCGGTCCGGGTGCCGTATCTGGCCATCCAGCCCCTCGTGGAGAACGCCGTGCGCCACGGGCTCGCCCCGAAGGAGGGACCCGGTCAGATCACGCTGAGCGCGATCGACCACGGCACCGACGCCGAGTTCGCCGTCGATGACGACGGCGTCGGAGCCGACCCGGAGGTCATCCGCAAGGTCCTGGACGGACAGTCCCGAGCCGACTCCGTCGGCCTCGGCAACGTCGACGCCCGGTTGCGCCAGGTCTACGGTGAGGAGTTCGGTCTCGTCGTCGACACGGCACCGGAGGCGGGGATGCGGGTTTCCTTCCGGGTACCCAAGTACTCCCCGGCCCTCGAGGAACCCGCCTAGTGTGGTCCCCATGCCGCGCCCGTCGCTTCCTGCGTTGACCGTCCTCGTCGTCGATGACGAGGCCCCGGCCCGCAACGAGGTCGCCTGGCTCCTCGACCAGGACGACCGGGTCAGTCGTGTCCTCACCGCCTCGAGCGGCACGGTTGCCCTGGCCGCCCTCGAACGCGAGCAGATCGACGTCGTCTTCAGCGACATCGCCATGCCGGGGCTGGACGGGATGCAGCTCGCTCGCGTCATCCGGCGGTTCGCGGAGCGACCCCAGATCGTCTTCATCACCGCCTACGACACCCACGCAGTCGATGCCTTCGACCTGGATGCCGTCGACTACCTGATGAAGCCGGTGCGCCCGGAGCGGATCGGCGAGGCGGTGCGGCGCTGTCTCGCCTCGGCCGACCGGGAGACCGGCACGCCCGAGGCGGATGAGAGCGACGAGACGATCCCGGTCGAGCTCGGCGGAGTGATCCGTTTCATCCCCCGCAGCGAGATCCGGTGGGTCCAGGCCCAGGGTGACTACGCCCGGCTGCACACCCCTTCGGGCTCGCACCTGGTGCGCATCCCGCTGGCCACCCTCGAGGACCGGTGGGCCGAGGCGGGATTCGTCCGGATCCACCGCTCCACCCTGGTCGCGACCCGGCACATCAGCGAGGTCCACAACGACGGTGGACGCTGCACGGTCGTCGTCGACGGCAACGAGCTGCAGGTGAGTCGACGGCACACCCGGGCGTTGCGCACCACGCTGCTTCGGCCCCGCACCGACACCGACGACGGGTGAGCCCCCCACCGGAGCGGGTCCGCGTCACCCGGACCCGCAGGAACACCCAGAGCGACCACCCGCGCACGGTCCGGGAGGAGATCGCCGGGGACTCCCGGCTCGGCGCGACCTATGTCTCCTCCCTCATGCGCGCTCAGCTGCAGCTGACCCTCGGCGTGCTTGCCGCCGGTCTGCTGACCCTCGGTGCCCTGCCCCTGATCTACGCGCTCGTCCCTCCAGTCCGGTCGCTGTCCGTCCTCGGGCTCCCGATCCCGTGGCTCGTCCTCGGCGTGCTGGTCTACCCCGTCATCGTGCTCGTCGCCCGGTGGTACACCCGGTCCGGCGAGCGTCTCGAAGCGGAGTTCAACGACCTCGTGGGACGCCGGTGAGTGACCCGCTGAGCGTCGCCTCGATCGCGGTCGTCTGCCTGACCACGCTCACCCTGGGCGCTCTGGGACTGCGGCTGGCCAAGGGCACGAGTGACTTCTACGTCGCCGGTCGTGCCGTCACCCCGTGGCGCAACGCGAGCGCCATCGGGGGCGAGTACCTCTCCGCGGCGAGCTATCTGGGTGTTGCCGGACTCGTCTACGAGAACGGCGTCGACATGCTGTGGATGCCGGTCGGCTACACCGTCGGCTACCTCGTGCTGCTCATCCTCGTCGCCGCTCCCCTGCGCCGGTCCGGCGCGTACACGCTTCCGGACTTCGCCGAGGCCCGTCTGGAGTCGTCGACCCTGCGACGCGGCTGCGCCCTCCTCGTCGTCGGTATCGGGTGGCTCTACCTGCTGCCGCAGATGCAGGGCGCCGGCCTGGCGCTGCGGCACGTCTCGGGACTACCCACCTGGGTGGGGGTCACCCTCCTCACCGTCATCGTCACCCTCAACGTCGCCTCCGGCGGCATGCGGGCGGTCACCCTCGTGCAGTCGGTCCAGTACTGGATCAAGCTGTCCGCCATCGCCATCCCCGCCTTCGTCCTGCTCGCCGTCTGGGCCCAGTCGGGAGCACCGCCACCACAGGCCGACGACTCCTGGTGGCAGCCCCTCACCTCGACCGAGCCGGTCACCCGCTCGCTCTTCACCACGTACAGCACCCTCGCCGCCCTGTGCCTGGGAACCATGGGGCTGCCGCACATCGCCGTACGCTTCTACACCAACCCCGACGGCGTGGCGGCACGCCGCACGACAGTCGCCGTGCTGGCGCTGCTCGGGCTGTTCTACCTCTTCCCGCCGGTCTACGGCTTCCTCGGTCGGGCGTACCTCGACGCCCCCGATCTGCTCAACGACCCCGGCCGCACGGTCGTGCTCGCCCTTCCGGGCGCGATCCTGCCCGGGCTCGAGGGGCGGTTGCTGACGGCGCTGGTCGCCGGGGGCGCCTTCGCCGCCTTCCTCTCCACCGCCTCGGGCGTGACCATGTCCGTCGCGGGTGCGATCGACCAGGACGTCATCCGGCCCCTCATGGCCCGGTTGACCAAGGGCGATGCCACACCCGCCGGATCCTTCCGCCTCGCCGCCGTGATCGGGGTTCTCGCCCCCTTCGCCGTCGCAGCCTCGACCGGTCCGGTGGGGATCTCCTCCGCGGTCGGCCATGCCTTCGCCATCGCGGCGGCGACCTTCGCCCCCTTGCTGATCCTCGGCGTGTGGTGGCCCGGGCTGACGGCGAAGGGGGCCGCCGCAGGTGTGTCCGTCGGCGGCCTGACCACGGGAGCCGCCGCACTGGCCTCCGTCCTCGGGCTCGTCCCGGAGGGCTGGGTGGGGGCCCTCGTGGCTGCACCGACCGCGTGGGCGACCCCGCTCGCCTTCGCCGTGACGGTGCTCGTCTCGCTGGCGACCCCCGACTCGCGCCCCCGTCGCTGGGCGCGCACCATGGCCCGGCTGCACACGCCGGAGGACGTCTACGCCGACGCGGCCTGACCGCTCGTCGTCGCCCGCCGACCGCTCATCGCGCACCCCCTGCCCGCACGGCGACGCTCTGCGCACGTCGGTCGCGGGACCCGGCGCCCGAGCGTACGCGGGGCCCTCTCCTGCGTGAGTGTGGTTGCGTCCGGCCGACGCCGTCCGGACCCATCCACTACCCGGAGGTGTGTTGTGAGCAACGACGCTCCCACGCTCGGCGAGCGCTACATCGCCGTCCAGGAGTCCGAGGATTTCGGTGAGTTGCGCCGCAAGTTCCGAGGATTCGTCTTCCCCGTCACCGCGTTCTTCCTCACGTGGTACTTCCTCTACGTCCTGCTGTCGATGTTCGCCCCCGACTTCATGGGTACCAAGGTGTTCGGAAACGTCAACATCGGCCTGCTGCTCGGTCTGGGTCAGTTCGTGACGACGTTCGCGATCACGATCATCTACGTCCGGTGGGCCAACCGGGTCTTCGACCCGCGCGCTGAGGCACTCGCCACCAGCGTCGGCAGTGACGAGACCCCGGAGGTGGACAACTGATGGGCACCCTGGCCACGGTCGCCGCCGAGACCACCACCGGCTCCCCGGCCCTGAACATCACCATCTTCATCGTCTTCGTCGTCGCGACGCTGGCGATCGTCATCAAGGTGGCCTCGGGCCACAAG